>CACZUX010000015.1 GCA_902784475.1 uncultured Bacteroidales bacterium
TGATGACGATTTATGATAAGTCAGAGATGGGTAATGTCTCTGATGCTTATCTGAAGAGTTTGGTTGCAGAAATAGCCAAACACTAAAAACCGTTCATTAGTGAAATCGATGCAATTCATTAATGAAAACGATCGAATTCATTAATGAGTACGATAAAAGTCGTTAATGAAACGGATTCCGTGCATTAGTGCGTGAAAATCTTCGCCATTTATTTGTAATTTCAAAGAAAAAGTGTATTTTTGCATTGTCTTCACGCCGAAAGCGGCATAAAAACCGCTGGGAAAAGCTAGAGGAAAGCGTTCCTTTGGCGTTGTTGGACACCATATATGGAAAAGGCGTATATCACGCGCTTTGTTCTTGACGTACTGAAAGCGTAGGAAACTCTCTTATTACTGTCATGGAACACAGCAACGATAGACGCCCATGGGTATGTAATCGGCTGATTGCTTTTATATTTGCTCTGATTTTGAGTCTTATGTATATAGCGATTGGTTTAATACATATCGGCGTGGGGTCGTGGTTGCTCGTTTCGACAGTAAGGGCAATCCTACGGCCTCAGTACGTGGAGCGAGTAACTGGTAAGTCTCCACGCTTTTTTTGTATCTTGGGGGAACGTGAAAATCATTATTTGCCGAATCTGGAGATTATAGGCTTTCCATTAAATTCTAGAATATATGGAAAACAAAAAAAAGAATGAAGAACTGCAGTCAAGACGTGAGTTTTTCAAAAAAGCTGCTAACTGTGCACTGCCTTTCCTCGTTTTCATCGGAGCGTGTCCTGCTTTTCTGACTTCGTGCGGAAAGGAGGATGAACCCACTATCGGCTGCAATAACAATTGTTATGGTAACTGCACTTCAGATTGCTCTGGATCATGCCAGGAAACGTGCTCCGGAACATGTAAAAATGGATGTACGGGATCGTGTAAAAATGGTTGTTCGGGTACATGTAAAACTGGATGCAAAGGGACTAGCAGATACACAGGTGCACTCACATTTGGGCAGTGAAATTTGCATTAGCGATGTTGCATTACGATTTGAAGGCTCATTAAATGGGTAATATTCAATATTAAATGTGGAATGACTTCTTTAGATATAACATTTATTGTTACTAAGGACTGCCAACTTGCCTGTAAGTATTGTTATCTCGTTGGTAAAAATGCCACAGAGCGAATGCCTTGGGAAATTGCAAAGCAGGCGATAGATTATATATTGGATCGAGAAGATGAGTTTCAGGAAGAAGGTGTTGTATGGGATTTTATCGGTGGTGAACCTTTTTTAGAAATAGATTTAATTGATCAAATCTGCGACTACATTAAAACTGAGTTGTTTCGCAGAAATCACCATTGGTTCAACTTTTTTAGATTCAACTTCTCAACCAATGGAATCAACTATGATAGCAAAAAAGTTCAAAAATTCATTGAGAAGAATAAGAATCATCTGAGCATTGGTATTACCATCGACGGAACCAGACGTAAGCATGATCTCAATCGTATATGGAAAACAAAAGATGGTTTTTCCCCAAAGCCAGAGGAGGAGCGGGGGTCGTATGATGATGTTGTAAAAAACATTCCACTTTGGCTAAGACAATTCCCGGGTGCAGGTACAAAGGTAACCATAAGTTCGGCTGATATCCCATTTATTAAGGAAAGTGTTCTTCACCTTTACAGTCTCGGAATTCACGAGGTAAACATCAATTGCGTATTTGAAGATGTATGGAAAGATGGAGATGAAATAGCTTATGAGAACCAGCTTGTAGAATTGGCAGATGCAATAATAGACGGAGAATATTATGAGCATTATGCATGTTCTTTCTTTTCCGAACATATAGGTAAGCCTCTTGATGTAAAGTTGGAAAATCAAAACTGGTGTGGCGCAGGAAGAATGTTGGCTGTGGATGCAGCTGGGAATTTCTATCCGTGTACTCGCTTTGCTGCTTATTCTCTGCGAGAGAAGAAGCCGATTATCATCGGCAATGTGCATGACGGCATTGACAAGAACAAATTACGCCCTTTCCTGACACTTGATCGTACGACACAGTCGCCGCAGAAGTGTGTCAATTGCGAAGTGGCAAGCGGATGTGCTTGGTGTCAGGGAGAGAACTACGATGCAGCAGACACTAGTACCATCTACCAAAGGGCAACCGCCATATGCAAGATGCATAAAGCACGCGTGAGAGCCAATAATTACTATTGGAACAAACTCTATCGGAAACTAGAACTGGAGGGTAAACGAGAGGAGTTTGAGAAAAACAAACGTGAAGTGAAACCGGAAATCTGTTGAAACGATGCTACAATACCTTGTTATATTGTTGGATGACACGAGCGTGTCATATTGCCATTACGAGAACAGCTGTCGGGAGAAGAATTTAATCCCGATAGAAACTTTGAGGCAAGGCATCCGTTTCGGCATGATGGAGAACCTGATGATTCAATGCGTTTATCCGGATTACGAATTGCCGTGGGAATATGCTGAGGTGATAGAGAGTATAGACCACTCAAAGATTAAGCCTGTGGCAGATCAGGCTGATGTCTTGGTTGTGTCGGATCCTATTGTTGAGATTGTTGATGTGCCTGTGGTATGGCGGTTGAATAAAACTCGGTTGTTTGACGCAGAAAAAGACATCTGCGAGATGCTGACGAAGACGCCAAGGCTGAATGTCGTGATTACGGATATTGACAGTTTCACGGACGAGGATTTTGAACGGTATAAAGCTTTACTCGAAAAACTTTCGGAATCTGTAGAGCAGTTGTATGCAGAAGGTAAATCGCCCCAGTTGAATTTGCTGACAGACCGCATGATGCTCAAGGAGATGAATAATTGCGGTGCTGGTGATACGTGCATAACATTGGCTCCCAACGGAAAGTTTTACGTTTGTCCGGCATTCTATTACGAAGATAAAAAAGACTTCGTCGGTGACTTGGAGCATGGATTGGACATCAAGAACCAACAACTCTACAGATTGACGTATGCGCCCATCTGTCGTCATTGTGATGCTTATCAATGTAAGCGTTGTGTGTGGATGAACCGCAGGACAACGCTTGAAGTGAATACTCCGGGTCATGAGCAATGTGTCTTGGCGCATTTGGAGCGCAATGCCAGTCGCGATTTGTTGAATAACATTCGTAAGCATGGCACTTTCCTTCCGGAGCAGGAAGAAATAATAGAAATAGATTATTTGGACCCTTTTGACAAAAGAGACGAATGGTAATGAAAAAGATAGTAGGGCAAGTGACACCAGAAGAGCGTACGCAAATTCAGACGCTCTTCGAACGTCGCAACGGGTTGAATGAGTTGGCAAAGATTCTTACGTCTGATAACGCCGAATTGTATGAGAAGCTGGTGAAGGACTTGGGTGAAACTGGCACAAAGTTTCAGAACTGGTGGGATAGAATGGTAGAGAAGTATCAGTGGGAATCTGTTGAGAACGGCAATTGGGAAATCAATTTCGAAACGTGTGAAATCTATCTAGTTACCCAATAGTATGACATTTCATTTATTGTTTATAGGTACTACAGAGTTATTGCTCATCGGTGGTATAGCATTGCTTTTGTTCGGTGGTAAGAGGTTGCCCGAGATGATGAAGGGTTTAGGCCAGGGGGTTCAGGAATTCAAGAAAGGAATGAATGAACCAATCCCTGATAATAAGGAAGAAAACGAGGAAACTACCCCTGAAAGCCAAGGAACGAAAGCGGCTAATGAGTCCTCTGCCGAAGAGATAAAGCAATAAGGTGGGTGAGGAAAACTATCTGATGACATTTGGCGGACACCTGGAGGTGTTGCGCCAAATGTTGTTTCGTATTATCGGAGTTGCTGGAGTCATTGCTGTTCTTGTATTCTGCCTGAAAGATTTCACGTGGAATATATTGCTGGCTCCGAATGAGTGGGATTTCTGCACCTATCGCTGGATTGAACAGACTTTGAATGTGATGGGTGTTGATTTCCATTTTGAGGAATATCACGTCAACCTGATAGCTACAGATCTCTCCAGTCAGTTTATGACGCATATTTCAACTGCAATATATTTGGGCTTATTAGGCGCATCCCCATATGTGCTGTTTGAGTTGTTCCGCTTCATCTCGCCTGCGCTTTATGAGAACGAAAAGAAATACTCTGTTCAAGTAGCAATCATCATCTATACATTATTTATTTTCGGCGTATTGATGAGCTACTTTGTCCTATTTCCGATATCTTTCCGCTTCTTGGCTACGTATGCCGTTTCAGAAAAGGTTGTCAGTACCATCACGCTTGACAGTTATGTGGATACTTTCGTAACATTAACGCTCGTCATGGGTGTTGTGTTTCAGTTGCCAGTGATTGCGTATTTCTTAGGAAAGATGGGGGTAATCTCAGCAGATATGTTGTCGGAATATCGAAAACATGCCTTGATTGTCATTATGATGGTTGCTGCAATTATAACCCCTCCGGACCTGATGACTTTGATATTGGTAACATTACCATTGTATATCCTGTATGAAATAAGCATACGAGTTATAAACTAATCAGCTATGCCCGTCCCGTCGCGACATCAGTTGGTTCGCGGCGTTTCTTTTCTCTTATAGCCCTTCCAATTTTTACTGCATAGTTATAAGTAAGAGGTAAGATGTAAGAAGGAAGAGGGAAGAGAGGGCTTTGAAGAGAGAAGTTATATCAGTATATCAGTATATCAGTTTAAAATTAGATACCCTACTATTCCAAAAATCTCTATACTTATATATATAACTAATTAATATATAATAATATATAATATATATGTATATGAGAAATGAAAGAATGAGGGTATTCAAAAATAAAACTGATATACTGATATTTGATATAGTTCACATGTGGTACGTCCTCTAAAACCCAAAAATACAGCAAGATACGTTATTGTCGCAGAAGCACTGTTTCTCGCTTTTACCCTTAAATGCAGGACAATTAGTCTCAATAAAGGGCCGTTTTAGGCCTGAAAAGCATACGCGAAACAGCATTTTGAGCATCGTTCACTCTCAAAAGCGTTCGTCACAGTCTTCCGGAAAATTCAGCCTGCAACACCGTTTCGAGGCCTTTTAGACATAAAAGTGCAATAAAACTCTGCTCTCACAGACCTGTTCTCCTGCGCAGCGCCTGCACAGCGCCTGCACAGCGCCTGCAAAACTGCGGATGAATAATTGCGCTCCCACGGGAGAAAATTTACGGCCCCACGGGAAACCCCAAAAACGGGCTTTCTAACTAGGGAAAATTTGTTTTCTAACTAGCGCGCAAAAATTCTCTAACTAGAGCGTAAAAATAACCATGTCGGGTGTATTTCAGAAAAAACAATAGAAAACCGCAACGTGTGGCATTATACTGCCCCAAAGGGGCGACTGGGGTCTTTAGAGTAGCCACTGAATGTGGCTACGGCCCCACTTCTTTTGCCTTGGCAAATGAGGCCGAGCGCAGTCGAAGGCAAATCGGAGCGAGTCCCCACTCGCGACGGAGGGCAGATAATTTAGGATAGGGGCTGCCCCTATCGATGGGATGACCCACACCACCCACAATTATGAGCCCCTTACAGGGGCGTAGGTGAATAGGGGTGATCCATTCACCCTGGGGCAAGCCCCAGGTCTAAGGTATTTCGCGCTTTCAGCGCTGCCAACTGCAAACTGTTTTTTATGTTTTTCTTTCATCCTGGTTGAATCCCACCGGGATTGGTGATATGGCTGAAGGATTTTATCGGAAAGCTTGTTTACCAGGAAAATCCTACGGGCATAGCAGCAAAGACGTAGTCTCAAACAGGAGGAAAGGTTTTTTTAGGTTTTCTTTGAATATTCGTGAGATTAGTGAGATTCGTGGTCGAGAAAAATTTCCGTGATTTCTGTGATTTCTGTGTGACATTATCAACTAATTTTCGTACCTTTGCAGCGAACTAGAAGACAAAGCAAGACATGAAAGACGTTTGTCTGGTGCTTTCGAGCGGCGCAGCGAGGGGATTGGCCCACATCGGCGCCATAGAGGAGTTGGAGCGCAGAGGCTACCGCATACGCAGCGTGACGGGATGCTCGATGGGCGCCCTCGTGGGCGGCATGTATGCGGCCGGACGACTCAGGGAGTTCGTGGAATGGATGCGTACGGTGAACCGGCGCAAAATCTTCTCGCTGCTCGACCTCACGCTGAGCACCAGCCATCTGGTCAAAGGCAACAAAGTCATCGAGTCGCTCCAGGAAATCGTGCCCGACGTGCCCATCGAATCGCTGCCGGTGCTCTATCGCGCTGTGGCGACGGATTGGGAGAAGGGCTGCGAAGTGGTGTTCTCCGGGGGCAGTCTCTACCGGGCCATACGCGCCTCCATCTCCATCCCCGGATTCTTCAGCCCCGTGCCGCGCGGGGAGTCGGTGCTGGTGGACGGCGCCGTGCTCAATCCGCTGCCGCTGAAGGAGGCCCTCACGATGCCGGGTGATCTGCTCGTCGCCGTCAACGTCAGCGGGCCGCTGTTGCCCGAAGACAGCGGCACGGGCATCAACTATCTCACCATGCTGCGTCGCACGCTGCTCATGATGCAGCAAAGGATGGCGGCCCTCACGGCCGAGATCTGCAAGCCCGATGTCCTGGTGGACATCCCGATGAACCTCGTGGGCGCCTTCGACTTCGACCGCACGGACGAGATTGCCGCCATAGGTCGCGAGAGGATGCTGCTGGCGCTGGATGAATACGAAAAGAAAGCCTGATGAAACACTCAGTGAAGTCCTGTATAGTCGCCTCCTTCGGGGGCTTTCTGCGCCCCCTGAAGGAGGAGCGGCGGCTCTATGTCTTCAGCCTGCTGATGATGTGGCTGACGGCCCTTGCGGGACTGCTGCTGGGCATACGCGGCGCAGCATTCCGCTCGTCGCTCTTCTTCTCGCTCTTGTCGCCTTTGGGTGACGCCTACGTGATCTCTCTCGCCGCATGGATGCTGAGCCGCGTGCGTTTGGGCTGGACGGTGAGGCTGACGGCCGTCCTGCTGTTTGCGGCGGAGATGTTCGTGCTGCTGTTCAACCACTCGCTGCTTTCGTCCGACGTGGTTAATCTCCTCGTGGAGACGGACGCAGTGGAGAGTAGCGAGTTTCTCCTCTCGGCCCTGAAGCACCCGTCGCTGTGGGCGGCGCTGGCGCTCGTCCTGACGTCGGCTTTCGCCGCATGGGGCTGCTGCCGCATTGCCCGAAGATATGCCGTGAAGCATACGCCGCGCAGGCTGATGTGCGGAGCGCTCGCGGGAGCGAGTCTCATAGGTCTGGCCCTGCAGGCTGGCGTCTATGTCAACCTGTGGCGCTGTTTCCGTCTGGACAGTCTGGGTGACTTCGAACTGGACGAGCATGAGCCGAGGCTCTATACGCCCGCCGTGCGTCTCTTCTACGGTATTGCCGTCAACAGGGCGGCAACGAAGGAGCTGGACGAATTGGTCAAGGCCGTCGAAAGAACGGAGGTCGAAGGCTGTTCGTTCCGTTCGCCGCTGATTGTGCTCGTCATCGGAGAGTCGTACAACAAGCATCACGCCTCGCTCTACAATCCCCGCCACCGGAGCACGACACCGCGCCTGGAAGCCTTGCGCGACGAGGGCCGGCTGTGGGTCTTCAGCGACGTCGTGACGCCCTACAACCACACGACGGCGGTGTTTCGCGAGATGTTCTCCACCTGGGACAGAAGCTGCACGGACGGACCGCTCGACCACACGCTCTTTCCCGCCGTCTTCCGCAAGGCGGGCTACGACGTCTGGCTCTTCAGTAACCAGTTTGTGCAGAAGAATGCGGACGTGACGACGGAGGCCAAGTTCAACATCGTGGGCGGGACCATCTTCAACCACTCGCATCTCTCGGCCCTGCAGTTCACCCGAAGAAACACGGACACGAAGACGTACGACGGCGAGTTGCTCGACGTGCTGCCTACGGCGGACGAAAGCCGTCCGACGCTGCTCATCGTGCATCTCAAGGGGCAGCATGTGGATTACGGCGAACGTTATCCCGAAGACCGCACGCGCTACAGGCCGGAGGATTACGAGGCCCGCTACGGCGGACGCACGGAGCAGATGGTCCACGCCCGCTACGACAACGCCACGCTCTACAACGACTCGGTGGTGGCCACGCTGATGCACAGTTATGATAACAGGGAGGCCATTATCATATACCTCTCCGATCACGGCGAGGAAGTCTACGACTGGCGCAACCAGTATGTGCGCACCGATGATCCCGTCATGTCGTGGGGCGAAGCCAGCAATCAGTACGAGGTGCCCTTCGTGGTGTATATGTCGGCGCTCTATCGGCAGCGCCATCCGGACGTTGCGGAGGAAGTTGAGGCCGCCCGTGAGCGCCCCTTTGTCAGCACCGACATCTGCCACATGCTCTTCCGTCTGGCCGGCATCAGGACGAGGGAATACAAACCTTCGCTCGACCTGCTCTCGCCGCATTACGTGGCGCCGGAGCGCATCATTGACGACGAGACGGATTATGATGCTTTGAGGCGTGAAAGTGTGAATAAATAGTACAATAGGGCCGGTTTATGCAACAATATTGACCATGAAAGGCATATTTTTGAAGAACACGGAGGCATAAACGCGCATTTTTTCGTAAATTTGCGCCTGATTATTCAGGAATATGCAATGACGAACGACAAAAAAGCACGTTTGCAGGCCATACGCAACCTGGTGGCCACCGGAGGCATGCAGCGCCAGGAGCAGATCGTGGAGCTGCTGGCGGGGCAGGGTTTCGCCTGCACGCAGACGATGTTGAGCCGCGACCTCAAGCAGCTGCGCATCTCGAAGGTGCGCACGAAGGACGGCCGTCAGTTCTACGTGATGCCGCGCGAAGGGCAGTTTGTGACGCCGCCCACCAAGGAGGAAATCAACGCGGCGAAGTGGTATGTGCAGTTCTCGGCGCCGATGGCTGTAATCCACACGCCCCCCGGACACGCCTCGCTCGTGGCCTACGACATCGACGAGCAGCGCAGCCGCCACATCCTCGGCACAGTGGCCGGCGACGACACCGTGCTGGTGGTGATGGCCCGCGACGCCGACGAAGACAAGGTGTTTGCCGTGCTGAAAGAGGCGGTGCCCAGTCTGAAGACCAAGCAGTGAACAGTAACCAAGATAAGATACAAGAGATACAGACGCAAAGAAACAATGATGAAAGATAAACTGAAGTTTGACTACGACGACGGCATCAAGGTGGTAGTGGCCGATGCCTCTCACGAGAAATATGTGGACGAGATTCTCGCCACCATCACCGATTCGGCCAAGAAGCGCGGCAGCGGCATCGCTTCGCGCACTCACGAATACCTGGCCACGAAGATGAAGGAACGCAAGGCCGTCATCGCTCTGGCCGGTCCGGAAGAGGAGTTTGCCGGATTCTGCTACATCGAGTCGTGGGGCAACAAACACTATGTGGCCAACTCCGGCCTGATCGTCAAGGAGAAGTTCCGCCGCCACCATCTGGCCACGCGCATCAAGATGATGGCCTTCTCGCTGTCGCGTCTGCGCTGGCCGCACGCCAAGCTCTTCGGCCTGACGAGTCAGACGGCCGTGATGCGCATCAACACGGCTTTGGGCTACGTGCCCGTGGCCTTCTCCGAGCTGACCGACGACGACGCCTACTGGAAGGGCTGCGGCACGCCGGAAGACCCCCATTGCATCAACTGCGACATCCTGGCCCGCAGCGGCAGGAAATATTGTGTCTGCACCGGCATGCTCTACGACCCCGCCGAGCATGAGGGCGAGCCGCTTCCTGTGGAGCTGCCCGAAGACGTGGTGAAGATGGCCAAAGAGGCCGCCGCACGCAACGAAAGGTGACGGAATCACGGAATCACGGAATTACGGAATTACGGATAAACGGAATAACGAAAAAAAAACGATATAATATGGAAAAGAAAAAAGTGGTCGTCGCCTTCAGCGGCGGATTGGACACCAGCTACACGGTGATGTATCTGGCCAAAGAAAAAGGTTATGAGGTGTATGCAGCCTGCGCCAACACGGGCGGTTTCTCTGCCGAGCAGCTCAAGACCAACGAGGAGAACGCCTACAAGCTGGGCGCCACGAAATACGTGACGCTCGACGTGACGCACGAATACTATGAGAAGTCGCTCAAATATATGGTCTACGGCAATGTACTGCGCAACAACTGCTATCCCATCTCCGTGTCCTCCGAGCGTATCTTCCAGGCCATCGCCATAGCCCGTTACGCCAAAGAGATCGGCGCCAGCGCCATCGCTCACGGCAGCACCGGAGCCGGCAACGACCAGATCCGTTTCGACATGACCTTCCTCGTGATGGCCCCCGGCGTGGAGATCATCACCCTCACGCGCGACGGTAACCTCTCGCGTCAGGAGGAGATTGACTACCTCAACAGGAACGGCTTCGCCGCCGACTTCACCAAGCTGAAATACTCCTACAACGTGGGCATCTGGGGCACCAGCATCTGCGGTGGCGAGATTCTCGACTCCACGCAGGGTCTGCCCGAGACGGCCTATCTCAAGCACCCGACAAAGCAGGAGCCCGAAGTGCTGAAGCTCGGCTTCGACAAGGGTCAGCTCAAGCGCGTCAACGGCAAGAGCTACGACGATCCCATCAAGGCCATTCAGGCGGTGGAGGAAATCGGTGCGGCCTATGCCATCGGTCGCGACTGCCACGTGGGCGACACCATCATCGGCATCAAGGGCCGTGTGGGCTTTGAGGCTGCAGCCCCGATGCTCATCATCGGCGCACACCGCTTCCTCGAGAAATACACACTGTCCAAGTGGCAGCAGTATTGGAAGGACCAGGTGAGCAACTGGTACGGCATGTTCCTTCACGAGAGCCAGTATCTGGAGCCTGTGATGCCCGACATCGAGGCCATGCTGGAGTCCAGCCAGCGCAACGTGACGGGCGAGGTGACCCTCGAACTGCGTCCCTACTGCTTCCAGACGATGGGCGTGGATTCGCCCAACGACCTGGTGAAGAACAAGCTGGGCGAATACGGCGAGACGGCCAAGGCCTGGTCTTCCGAGGACGCCAAGGGCTTCATCAAAGTGACTTCTACGGCTCTGAGAGCTTACTATCTGGCTCATCCCGATGAAAGACAGTGATATGAAAAAAGTGAGAGTCGGCATCCTGGGTGCCGCAGGCTATACGGGCGGAGAACTCATCCGCGTGCTCCTCAATCATCCCGATGCGGAGATTGTGTTCGCCAACTCGGAGTCGAACGCCGGCAACAAAGTGTACGACGTGCACGAGGGCCTCGTGGGCGACACCGAGCTGGAGTTCACCTCGGAGATGCCGTTCGACAAGGTGGACGTCGTCTTCTTCTGCTTCGGTCACGGCAAGAGCGAGGCCTTCCTCAAGGAGCACGAAATCCCCGCTTCGGTGAAGATTGTCGATCTGGCGCAGGACTTCCGCATCAAGGGCGATCACGACTACGTGTACGGCCTGCCCGAGATCCACAGGGAGCAAATCGCAGGATGTCAGCACCTGGCCAACCCCGGCTGCTTTGCCACCTGCATACAGCTCGGACTGCTGCCTATGGCCAAAGCCGGGCTGCTCACGCACGACATCTCCGTGAACGCCGTCACCGGCAGCACCGGTGCGGGTCAGAAGCCTGCTGCGACGACACATTTCTCCTGGCGCACGGACAACTTCTCCGTCTATAAGCTGTTCACACACCAGCATCTGCACGAGATCTGCCAGTCGCTCAACGAGCTTCGTCCCTCCGCTGCACCCCGTGTGGCAGACACCCTCGACGAAGGATTCGAAACGGACGGCATCACCGTGGACTTCATCCCTTATCGGGGCGACTTCTCCCGCGGCATCTTCTGCACGGAGGTCATCACCCTCGATGCTCCGCTCCCTGCGGAAAAGGTGGTGGAGACGTATAAGAACTTCTATGCATCTGCCGCCTTCACGCACTACAGCGACAAGGCGCTCGACCTGAAGCAGGTGGTCAACACCAACAAGGCGCTCGTCCATGTGGAGGTGTTCGGCAGGAAAGTGGTCGTCACCAGCATCATTGACAATCTGCTCAAAGGCGCTGTGGGTCAGGCGGTGCAAAACATGAACCTCATGTTCGGTCTCGACGAGCGGGCCGGACTCAATCTGAAGGCTTCCGCCTTCTAAGAAAAAGAAAGGAAAAGACATTATGGAACTGTTTGACGTATATCCCCTGCAACCCGTCAACATCGTCAAGGGTAAAGGGTGTCATGTGTGGGACGACAAGGGGCAGGAATATCTCGACCTCTACGGCGGTCATGCCGTCATCTCCATCGGCCACTGCCATCCCCATTACGTGAAGATGATGCAGGAGCAGCAGGAGAAGCTGGCCTTCTACTCCAACTCGGTCATCAACAAGCTGCAGGTGGAGCTGGCCCACCGTCTGGGCAAGGCCTGCGGCTACGAGGATTATTCCCTCTTCCTCATCAACTCCGGCGCCGAGGCCAACGAGAACGCCATGAAGCTGGCTTCGTTTCACACCGGACGCACCCGCGTGCTTTCCTTCGAGAAAGCCTTCCACGGGCGTACCAGTCTGGCCGTCGAAGTCACCAACAACCCCAAGATTATCGCCCCGATCAATGCCAACGGCCACGTGACCTATCTCCCCATGAACGACCTGGAGGCCTGGGAGAAGGAGCTCCGCAAGGGTGACGTCTGCTGCTGCATCGTGGAGTGCATCCAGGGTGTGGGCGGCATCCGTGAGGTGACGGCAGAGTTCATGCAGGGCCTGCGCCGTCTGTGCGACGAGACGGGCACGGTGCTCATCTGCGACGAGATCCAGTGTGGCTACGGCCGCAGCGGCAAGTTCTTCTGCCATCAGTGGTACGGCGTGAAGCCCGACCTCATCACTGTGGCCAAAGGCATCGGCAACGGTTTCCCCATGGCCGCCGTGCTCATTGCCCCGCAGTTTGAAGCCGTTTACGGCCGTCTGGGTACCACCTTCGGCGGCAACCACATGGGCTGCACCGCCGCTCTGGCCGTGCTCGACGTGATGGAGCGCGAGGATCTGGTGGAGAACGCCCGCAAGGTGGGCGACTGGCTCATCGCCGCTCTGAAGGTGCTGCAGCAGAGCTGCCCGAAGATTTTGGAGGTGAGAGGTCGCGGTCTGATGATCGGCATCGAGCTCTCGGAGCCCTATAAGGAGATCCGCAACCGTCTGCTCCTCGAGGAGCATTGCTTCACGGGCTGCGCCGGCACTTCGACGCTGCGTCTGCTGCCGCCCCTGTGCCTGTCGCTGGACGAGGCCAAGGATTTCATCGCCCGCTTCAAGAGAGTCATTAACGCCTAAAATCATACGCACGAAACTATGTATCAGCGCATAGCAGTCAAGGTGGGAAGCAACGTGCTCACTAAGGCCGACGGCACGCTCGACGTGACGCGCCTCTCGGCTCTGGTGGACCAGCTCTCCGAGATTTATGCCGCCGGCATCGAGGTGATTCTGATTTCCTCCGGCGCCGTAGCATCGGGCAGGGGAGAGATGCATCTGGCCAAAGACCGTATCGCCTTGCTCGACGAGGTGGCGCAGCGCCAGCTCTTCTCCGCGGTGGGGCAGGCCAAGCTCATCAACCGCTACTACGACTTCCTGCGCGAGCACCACATCCCCTGCGGACAGGTGCTCTGCCAGAAGGAGAACTTCACTTCGCCCGAGGAGCTTAAGAACATGCGCTCCTGCATCGAAGTGATGCTGCGTCACGGCGTGCTGCCGGTGGTCAACGAGAACGACGTCGTGAGCATCACCGAGCTGATGTTCACCGACAACGACGAGCTCAGCGGCGAGATTGCCCGGATGATCAAGGCCGACGCGCTGGTGATTCTCTCCAACATCGACGGGCTCTACGACGGCGATCCCGAAGATCCCGCCTCCCGTGTGATTCCCGAGATTGCCGCCGGTGCCGACGTCGGGGACTACATCCAGCAGAAGAAGTCGTCGGCAGGTCGCGGCGGTATGCAGAGCAAGTGCGGCACCGCCCTCCGTGTGGCTGCCGACGGCATTGAGGTGCTCCTGGCCCGGGGCACGAGGGAGAATGTGCTCACCGATCTGGTGTTCAAACGCAAAGATGTGCCCCACACGCGCTTTGCGCCCCGAAAGTAAGTATATATATAATTAGGTACACACGATGAACAGTGAAGATATAAAAACCGCCTCGCGCCTTCTGGCTGCGTGCTCCGAGAGCGAAATCAACGCCTTGCTGGTCGACATTGCCGACGAGCTGGAGCGTCGCATCCCTGAGGTGTTGGAGGCCAACGCCAAAGATCAGGCCCGCATGGACCCCGCCAATCCGATGTTCGACCGCCTCGTGCTCAACGAGGAGCGTTTGCGCGGCATCGCCGCCGACACGCGTAAAGTGGCCACACTGCCTTCGCCCCTGGGTCGCACGCTGGAGGAGCGTACCTTGCCCAACGGGCTGGAGATCAGGCGCGTCAGCGTGCCTTTCGGCGTTATCGGCGTCATTTACGAGGCGCGTCCCAACGTCACCGTCGATGTGGCTTCACTCTGCCTCAAGGCCGGCAGTGCCTGCATCCTCAAGGGCGGCAGCGATGCTGACGACAGTTGTCAGGCCCTCGTCCGTGTGATTCATGCGGCGCTCTCGCGTCACGGACTGCCCGCAGAGGCCGTCACGCTGCTGCCGGCCACGCGTGAAGCGACGGCCGAGCTGTTGGCGGCGCGTGGCCTGGTGGACGTACTCATCCCCAGAGGCTCTTCGCGGCTCATCAACTACGTGCGCGAGAATGCCTCCGTGCCCGTCATCGAGACCGGCGCCGGCGTGGTGCATTGCTATGTGGACGGCGAGGCCGATCTGGATATGGCGGCCCGCATTGTGGAGAACGCCAAATGCCGTCGCGTCAGCGTGTGCAACGCGCTCGACTGCCTGCTGGTGGACAAGAGTCTGGAGTCTCAGCTCGACCGCATTCTCGCGCCGATGCAGGGGCGTGTCACCTTCCATCGCGACGAGGCCTCCTGGGGCACCGAGTGGCTCTCCTACGATCTGGCCATCCGTCTGGTGGACGGCGTGGACGGCGCGATGGACCACATCCGCCGTTTCGGCTCGGGTCACTCCGAGAGCATCGTGACGCAGAACCGGGCCACGGCGGAGAAGTTCCTGCGCAGTGTGGACGCCGCCTGCGTCTATTGGAACGCCCCCACCTCCTTCACCGACGGCGCGCAGTTCGGTCTCGGCGCCGAGATCGGCATCTCCACGCAGAAGCTGCATGCCAGAGGACCGATGGCGCTGGAGGCCATCACCACCTATAAATGGACGATAAAAGGGAATGGACAGACACGAATTTGACATCATCCGGCCCTACAACGCCGGCGAGATGAAGGGAGCGCTCTCTTCGCTCCTGGCCGACCGCCACTTTGACCGCATGTGCAGCGGGCTGGTGCCTTGGCTGCCCCGTGCGGTGAGAAACGGCCTGCTGCGTCTGTTCTTCGTCGGGGTGAAGACGCCGCTCGATTTCCAGCTGCGCTTCATGAAGCCCGTGGTGAAGTACGTCCTGCACAAGTGCTCCAAGGGTGTCACTGTCCGCTTCGGCAACCTCGACAAGCAGGGCTCCTATACCTTCATCTCCAACCACCGCGACATCGTGCTCGATTCGGCCATCCTCGATCTCGAGCTGCATCTTTCGGGCTTCCGCACCACCTGCGAGATTGCCATCGGTGACAACCTGCTCATCTATCCCTGGATCGAGACGCTGGTGAAGATGAACAAGGCCTTCGTCGTGCGCCGTTCCCTAGCGGGCAAAGACCGCCTGGAGGGCAGCCGCCTCATGAGCCGCTACATGCACCATGCCATTGGCGAAAAGCACGAGAATATCTGGATTGCGCAGCGAGAAGGCCGTGCGAAGGATTCTTCCGACGAGACGCAGTATTCGCTCCTGCGCATGCTCAACCTGGGCGGCGGGAGTGCCGACACGCGTGAGAATCTGCGCAGCCTGCATCTCGTGCCGCTGACGATTTCCTACGAGTACGACCCCTGCGACTATCTCAAGGCCACCGAGTTCCAGCTCAAGCGCGACAATCCCGACTGGAAGAAGTCGAAGCAGGACGATCTGGACAACATGCGGACCGGCATCTTCGGCTACAAGGGGCGCATTGCCTACGTTGTGTCGGAGGGCTTCGACGGGATTCTTGACGAGATGCCCGAAGGGGAATTCTCCAAGGAGCAATACATCGAGTTGGCCGCCCGTATTGACCGGCTCATCCATTCGGGCTACATGCTCTGGCCGGGCAACTATGTGGCCGCCGACATGCTTTCGGGCACACAGGAGTTCGCCGCACACTACACGGAGCGCGACCGCAAGAAGTTCCTGAAGTATCTCGAGGGTCAGTACGCCAAAATCCGTCTGGAGCATCCCGACCGGGAGTTTCTCATGGAGCGCATGCTCACGATGTACGCCAACCCCGTGCGCAACAAGATGCGCGCCTGCGGCCTCTAAGTTTTACAGACTGATTTCTCCGCTGCCCAGACACACCGTGCAGTCTCTGTCGTAGAGACAGCCGAACTGTCCGGGCGCAATGCCCTGTACGGGCTCTTCGCTCTCGACGGTCCACACGCCCTCTTCGTCGAGGCTCAGCGTGCCCTGCATGAAGTGGTCCACGTGGCGCACCTTGAAGGCGATGGGGCCCGGCTGTGCGGGTTCCGTGATCCAGTGCATGCCGGCCAGCTTGAAGGTCTTGCCGTATTGCAGCTGCGTGTCCCATCCGTTGGCCACGAAGATGACGTTCTTGCGTATGTTTTTCTTCACCACAAACCAGGGGCCGCCGCTCAGTCCGAGTCCTTTTCTCTGGCCGATGGTGTGAAACCAGTAGCCCTTGTGCGTGCCTAGGATGCGGTTGGTCTCGATGTCGATGATTTTGCCCTCCTGCTCGCCGAGGAAGCGGCGCAGGAAGTCGTTGTAGTCGATTTTGCCCAGGAAGCAGATGCCCTGCGAGTCTTTGCGGCGTGCGGGCGGCAACTTGGCCTCTAGGGCGATGCGCCGCACCTCCTCCTTCATCAGATGGCCGATGGGCAGGAGCAGACGCTGCACCTCCACTCCGGGCAGCTGCGCCAGGAAGTCGGTCTGGTCCTTCACCGGATCTTTGGCGGTGCCGAGCCAGGTCTTCCCGTCGCGTTCCACGATGCTGGCGTAGTGTCCCGTGGCGATTTTGTCGTAGCGGTGTCCGACCTGCTCCTCGAAGGCACCGAACTTGATGAGCCTGTTGCACATCACGTCGGGGTTGGGAGTCAGTCCGGCCTTTACGCGTTCCACGGCGTAGCCCACCACGCGCTCCCAGTACTCCTTCTGCAGGTCGATGACCTGAAGGGGCAGTCCGTATCGTCGCGCGGTGGCCTGACAGAGCTCCATATCCTCTTCGGCGGTGCAGCCCGTGTCTTCCTCGCCCTCCATGCCGATTTTGATGTAGTAGAGGTCGGGTCGGTGGCCCTGCTCGGTGAGCAGGTGCAGGGCGACGGCGGAGTCCACGCCGCCGGAGAGCAGCAGAGCGATGTTCATCCTTCGATGATGTCGGTCATGACGTCCTTGATGTCGAGGCCTGCGGCGCGCACCTGCTGGGGGATGAAGCTGGTGGCCGTCATGCCGGGCGTCGTGTTGATTTCGAGCAGGTTGATCTTGCCGTCCACGATGATGTAGTCGATGCGGATGATGCCCCGGCATTGCAGCAGGTCGTAGATGCCGGAAGTGAGGGTCTGCACGCGCTCCGTGGTGCGCTCGTCCAGACGGGCTGGCGTGATCTCGCTCACCTGTCCGTTGTATTTGGCGTCGTAGTCGAAGAACTCGTTCTCGGGCACAACTTCCGTGATGGGGAAGACGACGCTCTTCTCCTTCGTCTTATAGCATCCGCAGGTGATCTCGGTGCCTTTCATGAAGGCCTCCACCATGACGTCTTCGCCTTCGGCCAATGCCAGCTTGATGGCGGGTCGCAGCTCTTCGGGCGTCTTCACCTTGGTGGTGCCGAACGACGAGCCGCCCCTTGCGGGCTTCACGAAGCAGGGCAGGCCGATGCGCGAGATGATGTCTTCGTCGCTCACGCCGTCTTCGCGGCCCTTCATGATGAGCATCGAGTCGGCCACGCGCACGCCCAGCGAGCGCATGTAGTTGTTGAGCACGAACTTGTCGTAGGTCAGCGCTTCGACCAGCACGCCGCTGGTGGAGTAGGGCATGCCGATGAGGTCGAGATAGCCTTGCAGCACGCCGTTCTCGCCCGGCGCACCGTGTATGGTGATGTAGCAGAAGTCGGGGCGCAACGTGCGGCCGCCGGCTTCGAAGGTGAAGTCGTTGCGGTCCACCTTGGCGCGCGTGCCGTCCTCAAGCAAGGCTTCCCATTTGCCGGCATGGATTTCCACTTTAAACACGCGATACTTTTCGGCATCGATAAACGAAGCAATGCCCTCGGCACTGCGCATACTCACGTCATGCTCGCTGGAGTCCCCTCCGCAGATGACTGCTATGATTTTCTTCTCCATTTTTCTATCAGTTGTGTCATGTCCTCGGGTACGGGACATTCGAAAAACATTTCTTCTTTCGTCTCCGGATGGCGGAAGCCCAGCGTGCGGGCGTGCAGCGCCTGTCGGGGACACAGGGCGAGGCAGTTGTGGATGAAGGCCTTGTAGGAGGCCGACTTCTCGCCCCGGAGTATTTCGCATCCGCCGTAAACCTCGTCGGCAAACAGCGTGTGTCCGATGTGTTTCATGTGGACGCGTATCTGGTGAGTGCGCCCCGTCTCCAGGCGGCAGCGCACGAGCGTCACGGGGCCGAAGCGCTCCTCCACGCGCCAGTGTGTCACGGCGGGCTTTCCCGTCGGGTTTTCGGGTGGCAGCACGGTCATCAGCAGGCGGTTTCTCGGATCGCGCCCGATGTTGCCTTCGATGCGCCCTTCCTCCTCGGTGAAGTTGCCCCACACCAGTGCCAGATATTCCCTCTTGGTGGATTTCACGAAGAACTGGCGGCAAAGGTCCGTCTTGGCTTCGGGCGTCTTGGCCACGACGAGCAGGCCGGATGTGTCTTTGTCGATGCGGTGACATAGACCCACTTCGGGCGAGTTGGCGTCGAAGCGCGGGTCGTCCTTCAGATGCCAGGCCAGTGCGTTGATCAGCGTGCCGCTGTAGTTGCCGCATCCGGGGTGCACCACCATGCCGGCCCTCTTGTTCACCACCAGCAGCGCGTCGTCTTCATAGACGATTTCCAGCGGGATGTCTTCGGGCACGATGGTCCAGTCTCTCTTGGGATGGTCGAGCACGAGGGTCACCACGTCGAGGGGCTTCACCTTGTAGTTGCTCTTGACGGGGCGGTCGTTCACGCGGATGTAGCCCGCTTCGGCCGCCGTCTGTATGCGGTTGCGCGAGGTGCCGGCCAGATGGTCGATGAGGAATTTGTCCACCCTCAGGGGCGACTGCCCGGCGTCGGCCGTGATGCGCCAGTGCTCGAATTCCTGCGCTGCGCCTTCCGCCTGCGGGCCGTCTTCCAGCTCGTCCTTCAGCTCCTCGTAGATGTCTTCTTCCCCGTTGATCATCGTTCTTCAGGCAAATCCCAGTTCCACTTTGGCTTCTTCCGTCATCATGTCTTTGTCCCATTCGGGCTCGAACACCAGATTGACCGTCACCTTCTCCAGCCCCTTGACGGTCTCCAGTTTCTGCTGCACGTCTTCCACGATGTAGTCGGCGGCGGGGCAGTTGGGTGCCGTCAGCGTCATGTCCACCTCGAGGGTGAAGGGCCCCTCTTCCTCCGTCGCTTCCTCCGAGGCCTTCTCCACCTCGATGCGGTAGATCAGCCCCAGGTCATAGACGTTGACGGGGATCTCGGGGTCGTAAACCGTCTTGAGCATTTCGACGACGCGCTCTTCTGTCTCAGATTTTGTCATGTTCGTAGAATGAATAATACGTGTTGTCTCCGATGATGACGTGGTCCATCAGCCTGATGCGCAGCGCCTGACAGGCTTTGGCTACGGTCTGCGTCAGCGCTTCGTCTTCGCGGCTCGGAGCGGGGTTGCCCGAGGGGTGGTTGTGCACCAGGACAATCTGCGTGCCGCTGTGGAGCAGGGCGTAGCGCATCACCACGCGCACGTCGACGCTCGTCTGCGTCAGTCCGCCCAAGCTCACCAGATGGGTGGCCAAGACCTGATTCTTCGTGTCGAGCACCATCACGTGGCACTCCTCCTGCGGCCGGTCCGTCATGCGGATGCGGAAGTATTCGTAGATGTCGCCCGTCCCCTTGATCTGCACCTTCCCTCCGCGCTCCTCTTCCAGCAGCCGCCGGCCCAGCTCCAGCGAGGCCTGCACGGCCAGCGCCTTCGAGCGGTCGAGGCCTTCCTGCTCCGAGAGTTCTTCGGCCGAGAGCATGCCCAGGGCGCGCAGCGAGTCGCCGTGACGGTGGAGCAGGGTGCCCATCTGTCCTTCGCGGGTGCGGTCGTTGCGGCCGCTGCCGACGACGAGCGCCAGCAGTTCGGCGTTTTCCAGCGCCACCACGCCCTCCTTGAGGGCCTTTTCGCGAGCGGGGACGTTAAGCATAGAAGTTCTTTTTGAAGGCCTCCTTCTCCTCCTCTTCTCCCCGCACGCAGCGCGACCACCAGGCGCGTAGGAAGCCCATGCCGTAGCCCGTCAGCTGGATGAACGAGGCCGGCACCGACATGAGGCCTACCTTCAGACTTCTGTTTTGCACGGCGGAGTCGATACAGAGCGCCGTGGCGTAGAGCAGCAGGGGCAGCAGCGCCAGCGCCATGACGCCTCCGCCGATGAAAGCCACGATGAGGCCCATGTTGCAACCGGTGCCGCCGAAGAATCCTGCGTAAAGTCCGATGAAGGTCAGCACGAGTCCGACGAGGAACAGCAGCGCGAGCATGCCCACGCCCAGAGTGAACAGCGCCGGCAGCGTGTGCACCGCCTTGAGGCTGCCCGGGTGGCGCTTCATCAGATGGATGCGCGCCATGCCGCTGTTGTGCACCTGGCGGAAGAATTTCCTGAAGTCCGTCCTCCTTTTGTGCCACACCCAGGCCTCGGGGATGAGGCGCACGCGGGCGCCGCTCTCCATGAGGCGCATCGAGAATTCGATGTCTTCGCCGAAGCGCATCGGGGCGAAGCCGCCCAGTTTTTTCCAAGTGTCGGCCATCACGCCCATGTTGAACGAGCGGGGGTGGAATTTCTCCATCTGCCGCCGCCCGCCTCTGATGCCGCCTGTGGTGAGGAATGCCGTCATGGCGTAGTTGATGGCCTTCTGCGTCACCGTGAAGTCGGGGTGTGCCCGGTCGGGTCCGCCAAAGGCGTCGCAGGGCGTCTCTTTGAGGGCGCGGTCCACGGCCTCCAGATAGCCCTGGGGCAGCACCACGTCGCTGTCGAGCACGATGAGACAGTCGCCCACAGCCCTTTCCGCGCCGTAGTTGCGCGAGGGCCCTGGGCCGCTGTTGGCCTTGGCGTAGTAGCGGCAGACCAGCCTGTCGGCATGCCGCTCCACCACAGCTTTGCAGTCCTTCGCGGAGCCGTCCTCCACGATGATGACTTCAAAGCCCTTGAGCGTCTGTCCTTCCAGACTGGTCAGCAGTTCATCTACCTCGTCGGGTCTGTTGTAGACGGGTATGATGATCGAGTAGTTCACGCCTTCACGCGGCCCAGATAGCTGCCGTCGCGGGTGTCCACTTCGACGATTTCGCCTTCGTTGATGAAGAGGGGCACACGGATCTCGGCGCCGGTCTCCACCTTGGCGGGCTTGAGGGTGTTGGTGGCGGTGTCGCCCTTGAGGCCGGGCTCGGTCCAGGTAATCTCCAGGTGCACCTTGGCGGGCAGCTCGGCGTAGAGCACGGTCTCGGTGCTGGCGTCGGTCACCACTTCCACGTTCTGACCCTCCTTCATGAACTTCACGCCGGTGATCTGGTCCTCGGGGATGTTCACCTGCTCAAAGGTCTCGTTGTTCATGAACACGTAGTCCTCGCCCTCCTGATAGAGGTACTGATAGGGGCGACGCTCCACGCGCACGTCTTCCAGCTTTTCGCCGATGTTGAAGCGCTTCTCCAACACGCCGCCGTTCACGACGTCCTTGAGGGTGACGTTCATGATGGTGTTGCCCTTACCGGGCTTGCGGTGCAGGAAGTCGATGCAGAAATAGAGCTTGCCGTCCATACGGATGCAGGTGCCCTTCTTGATGTCCTGTGAATTGATCATAATCGAAAATGAATTCTTTAGGGGTGAATAAATAGAAATTTCGCGTGCAAAGATACGAAAAATATCCCGTATAATCTCCTCTGAGGTCAAAAAATGCACTTTTTTGCAAAAAAAACGCGCCCGACTTCCCTTCTTCTCGCCGAAATGTCATACCTTTGTCGCCTGAATTGCGCAAAATATAAAATTGAAACAAGCATAAGGTTATGAAAAGAACGTTCCAACCCCACAATCGCCGTCGCAACAACAAGCATGGCTTCCGTCAGAGAATGGCTACCGCCAACGGCCGTCGTGTGCTGGCCTCCCGTCGTGCCAAGGGTCGCAAGAAGCTGACCGTCAGCGACGAGAATCACGGTAAGTGATGAACATCGACGATTTTAAGAAGAAACTCTTAGCCCCCATCCTGTGGGGGAATCTCTTGGCCATGGTGTTAGTCACCGTGGCCATTTGTTTTGGCCTGTGGATGTGGATGGACGGCTACACGCGCCACGGGGAGAAGATCAGCGTGCCCAACGTGGTGGGCCAGTTTGAGGCTTCCGCCGTTTACCAGCTGGAATCGCTGGGACTCGAGGCTGTAGTGTCCGATTCGGGCTACAACCGCCAGCTGCCGCCCGGCACCATCCTGGAGCAGTTGCCCGCTGCCGGCAGCGAGGTCAAGAGCGGCCGCAGCATCTACCTCACCGTCAATTCCACTTCGGCCCCCATGCTCATTATGCCCGACATCGCCGACAACTGTTCGATGCGCGAGGCTGAGGCGCGCCTTTCTGCTCTGGGCTTCAAGCTGAGTCCGGCGGAGTTCGTCCCGGGCGACAAGGACTGGGTCATCGCCGTCAAGTGTCACGGGCGCTACGTCATGCGTGGCGAGCGCCTGCCTGCGGAGACCTATGTCACTCTTGTCGTGGGCAGCGGCACTGCCGAAGACCTCGACTCCCTCGCCGCCGAAGAAGGGGAGGAGGAAGAGGTGCTCCTGACGGAACCATTGACCATTGACCATTGAACCCAACGCTCCCCTTCAGGGGGCTCGGGGGCCAACCCTTAACCTCTAACCTCTAACCCTTAACCTCTAACCCTTAACCTCTAACCCTTAACCTCTAACCTCTAACCTCTAACCTTTTGAAGTCCTATTTCCTCAGCGACGCCCATCTCGGCTCTTTGGCCTTCCCCGACCGCCTGGATCGGGAGCGCCGCCTGGTGGCCTTCCTCGACAGCATCAAGCACGAGGCCTCGGCGGTGTATCTTCTGGGCGACATGTTCGACTTCTGGCATGAGTGGCGCGAGGTGGTTCCCAAGGGTTACACGCGTTTTCTGGGCAAACTCTCCGAACTCTCCGATCTGGGTGTCGAGGTGCATTTCTTTCTGGGCAACCACGACCTGTGGGCCTACCGCTACCTGCACGACGAGTGCGGGGTGTCGCTCCACGCAGGCCCCCTCACGCTTCAGACGCCTCAGGGCACTCTTTTTCTGGCCCACGGCGATGGCCTGGGCGACACCGACAGGGGCTTCCGTCTCTTGCGCGGCGTGTTCCACAGCCGGGTGCTTCAGTGGCTCTTTCGCACCTTCGTCCCCACTTCGTGGGCGATGCGCTTCGGCCTGTCGTGGGCGCGCCACAGCCGTCTCTCCAAGGGCGACGAGCCCTATCGCGGGGAGGATGACGAGGCGCTGGTGTCTTTTGCCAAGAATTATTTGAAGGAGCATCCCGAAATCAATCTTTTCATCTTCGGCCACCGCCACATTGAGTTGGACCTGATGCTCTCGCGCTCCTGTCGCCTGGTGGTCTTGGGTGAGTGCTACGAGCTGTGCACCTATGGCGTCCTCGACGACAACGGCTTCCGTCTCGACTCTTTTGCGGAATAAAAAGGAAAAAGGGCTGTTGGAAAATCCGGCAGCCCTATCTCTTTTACCTTAAATGCGGGCCATTGCCGACGGGCAGGAAATGAGGGAAGTTTGAAATAAACAATTTGCGTGAGCATTTTTTCATTACTTTTTCCGTGCCTGTATATTACTGTTCTGCGCCGTTTTTTCTCATAAAGGCCGCTTTGTTATTGACGCAGGTCAAGAATATCGGGCAAAAAAGAGGAAAACAGGGTGGGGGACTTGCAGATTTGGAAAAAAGCCGTACCTTTGCACCGTGTTTTTCATGGTATTAGATTTAAGGTTAGTAAAAAGATTGGTTGTCGTGAGACAACCTTCTTTTTTTTGAGGCACAGAACAACAAACAAAAAGACCGAAGGAAATGAAAGCACTGAGAAGAAACTCATACATAGTCTCCAAGGCGTTGAGGACATTCGTGGCAGCCGCCGTGCTCACGGCAGCCGCAGCGCAACTGGCACATACCGTCGATTCGATGATAGTGGGTCACGTGGTGGGCCATCACGCCGTGTCGGCCATCAACCTGGTGCTGCCCCTGGTCGAGGTGCTCAACTGTATGGCGTTTCTCATCTGCTTCGGCGCCAACGCCGTGTGTGCGCAGGCCATCGGACGTCACGATATGGACAAGGCGGCACGCACCTTCACCAGCACCGTCATCACCGTGATGACGCTCGGCGTGGCGGTGGCGGTGGGCATCAGTCTGTTCAGCCGCGAAATAGTGGAGATGATGTCCGACGAGCCCGAGCTCAACGATATGGCCTACGACTACATCCACACCTACGCCATGGGCGCCTGGCTGCAGATGCTGTCCTACGGACTGAGTCTCTTCGTGGCCACCGACGGACGGCCCCGCATGGTCACCCTCGCCGTGGTGGCGGGCGCTCTGGTCAATGTCGCGGTGGACTTTGTGACCATCAAGGTGATGGGCATGGGGGTGGACGGCGCCGCACTGGGCTCGCTGTCCATGTTTGCCGTCAACATCGTCATCCTGCTCGTCTATCTGCGCCGCCCCGAGAGCTCGTACCGCCTCAAATGGCCCGGGAGAAGCATCGTGTCCATCTTCATGGAGAACGTGCGCGAGGGCGCGCCCGTCACCGTGAGCAACTCGTTCATGGCCGTCACCATCATGCTCATCAACGACATCGTGCTCCGCTATCTGGGCTGCGACGGGCTCTTCATCTGGTCCGTCTGCCTGCAGATGCTGCTGCTCTCGTATGTGTTCATCGACGGCGTCATCGAGTCGATGTTTGCCATCGGCGGCGTGCTCGTGGGCGAGCGTGACCTGCGCGGTCTGGAGATTCTCGTCAAGCAGGCGCTCATCATCATCGCCGTGCTGGTGACGCTGGTCATCTTCGTGATGTACGTGCCGGGCGTTGTGGGCCAGTTCTTCGGCGTGGCGCCGGGCTGCGCACTCTCCGTGGAGCTCGACCGCGTGCTGCGCATCTTCGCGCTGATGCTCATCCCCTTCGCCGTCACGCAGATACTTCTCAGCACCTACCAGATACTGGGTCACGACAAAGCCAGCGTGGTCACCGCTGTGGCGCAGACGGCGATGCTCGTCGTCGGCGTGTGGAGCGTGGCCAGAGTGCACGGCGTGGAGCTGTGGTGGGGCTTCGTGCTGGCCTGTGTGCTGGTGCTGCTCTTTCAAGTGGGCTTCACCACGCTGCACAGCCGGCTTATCAAGGCGCACATATCGCCCCTCACGATGATCCCCCGCGACACCGGAGGGCCCACCTTCGACCGCTCCGTGTGCTACGACACGGAAGACGTGAACGCCACACTGGCCGACATCGACGCCTTCCTCAGAGACAGCGGGGTGGCGGCCGCTGCGGCCTTCAAGATCAATCTGTGCTGCGAGGAGCTGATGACCAACATCGCCAACTACGCGCAGGGCAGGGTGACCCAGCGCACCTTCGACGTGCATATCCAGATCAACGCCGAAGGCATCTTCGTCACTCTCAAGGATGCGGGCCGGCCCTTCGATCCCGTCTCTGTGGGCAAGGCTGCCGACGCCACCGACAGCGGACACCTGGGGCTGAAGCTGGTCACAGGCGTCGTGCCCGACATCACCTACAAATACATGTACGGTCAGAACACCGTGTTCATCTGTCAGAAGCTGTAGAGAGGCGGCCGTCCTCCATCACCAGACGGCGCGTGCAGAGCCGCGAAAGCAGGTCGGCATCGTGCGAGGTGAGCAGGATGAGGGCTTCGGGCTGCGCTGCAATGTAGGCGCGCAGCAGCTCCGTAAGGGTTTCGCAGGAGGGCGCATCGAGATAGGTGAACGGTTCGTCGAGAATCACCACGCGGGGCGATCGCATCAGCGCGGCCACCAGACCCGTCTTCTGACGGCAGCCGGCCGAGAGATGGCGCAGCAGCACATCGTCCACACCCTCAAGCAGCGCGGCATAGGGCGCCACACAGCGGTCGGAGGCCGACGGCGACAGCCCCGTGAGACGGCCGATGAAGCGGAAATACTCCGTGGGGGTGAGGAAGTCGGGCAGGAAACTGTCGTCGAGGAAGGCCCCCGTGAAGTCCTTCCACCGCTCGCTGCGCGCCACATCGATGCCGTCGGAGAGCACACAGCCCGTGTCGGCCTTCGTCAGGGCGAGCATGAGGCGCAGCAGCGTGGTCTTGCCTGCACCGTTGCGGCCCGTGAGGCCCACAATCTCCCCGCCCTTCAGCGTGAGCGAGGGGATGTCGACGACCGTGCGGCCGGAGTAGCTTTTCTTTAAGTTATTTATATTGACCATTGACCATTGAACATTATTCTTTAACCATTGAACATCCGCCCGAGGTGAGCGCAATGACGAGCTCGCTTGATCATTGCCGAACTGAGTAGGATGTCTGTGGAACGAAGTTACACGAACCCTTAACCATGAGCCTTCGCTGCACAGCGAAGGCGATATACTTAATCCACAGCGGATGTAGCACTATGCCCGGCAGGCTCACCAGCGCCAATACCCCAGGGGCGGCATCTCCGCAACAGGCCGTCGAGAGGCGTTCCATGAGGAGCGGCAGCGCCACCAGCAGAGGGCCGGAGAGGGGCGTGAGCGACGGCGTGCCGCCCGAGAGTCTCTCCTCAAGCGGCAAAGCCCTGCGCACAAAGGGGGCGGGGAGAAAGAGCAGGGGATAGAGCACGCCCGCCGTGAGCAGGAGCGAAGAGAGGCTTTGCAGCAGCGTGATGCGTCCCAGCGCCACCGACGGCAGCACGGGAGTGCGCCGCGACGGAGCGCAAGTGCCCCGATGAAGTTGAGTTCGTGGCCCGGAACGCCCGTCAGCAGCAGCGTGCCCGGCACGGCATAGCAGAGGAAGCACAGCAGGGCGTCGTCCGTCCACAAGAGCGAACGGTCGCCCACGGCCAGCGACAGCGACAGCAGCAGGGCGGTGCACAGCGTGGCCCAAAGCGAGAGGCGCAGGCGGTGGTTGCGGAGGCGAAGCGGGAGTTCGTAAGGGAAAATTGATAATTGAAAATTGATAATTGAAAATTGATAATTGAGGGTGAGGCGGGCGCCTTGGTAGATCAGGGCGTCAGCCAGGATGACGCCCATGCCGCCGGCAATGTACAGCAGGCATGCTCCGACGCCCTCCGCAGGCAAGACCGCCGTGAGTGCATAGGGCACCAGGAAGAAGAGCCACATGGCATTGTAGCCCGAAAAGAGCGTGCGCACCACAAAGAACGCCGCCAGGCAGCGACGCGGCACAGGGAGCAGCCGGTAGGGGCGCCAAAGCAGCGAAGGCGAACGCTGGAGGCAGAGGCGCAGGACAATGTCCGCCGCAGGCAGCAGCCAGAAAACCTCCACGGAGAGGTTCGGTATCCAATCATGCACGGCGCGGGGGAAGGAGAGGCCGAGGAGCGTCAGCAACGCGGCATCGGCCGCAAGCACCGCAAAAGAGAGCAGACGGCGGAGGCCGGAGGCGGCGCTGCGCCGGCGCTGCAGCCACTCATGATGCAGGAGCAGGCGGAGGATGTTCAGAGAATGCACGGGTCGA
>CACZUX010000016.1 GCA_902784475.1 uncultured Bacteroidales bacterium
TTGACGGCGTTGTCGTTCAGCGACAACAGAGCCGACTGCATCGTCTTGCCGGCGATGGCGCCCTTTTGCTCGTCGTCCAGCGTGCCGTTGTAGAGGTTCTCGCCGTCGCTGTAGGTGAAACCGTCTGCTATGCTGACTGCGCCGGAGTATTTATCGGACGTCAGCACGCCTCCGGCGAGGGTGGTCGTGCCCGATGCTGCGACGCCATAACCTTCTTCACTGCTGCTCGCAGCCGTCACGCTGCCGCCGTTGATGATGATGTTCCCGTTATTGGTTCTGATGCCACTGCCCTCTTTGGTGCCGCCCGTCGCGGTGACGGTGCCGCCGTTGACGGTGATGTCCCCGTTTGAGGTGTAGATGCCGTCGGCGTCTTCACCGCTGCTCGTGGCCGTCACGCTGCCGCCGTTGATGGTGATTTTCCCTTCGGCCAGGATGCCTATGCTCTCCCAATGGTCGGTTGTGGCCGATATGATACCGCCGTTGATGGTGATGTCCCCGTAAAGGGAGCAGATGCTGTAGCCGATGTTGCCTGCAGAGGCGATGAGCTGTCCCGTGCCTTCTTTCTGGCCGTAAATGGTGAGATTCTTCTCGGCATTGAAGACAAATCCGAACATGGCGTCGTCGACGGTGAGCTTTGCTCCGTCCGCCAGGATGAGGTGGGCATGATCATCCATGAAGTTCAAATACGCGATTTTGACCTCACCGTTCGCGACATACCAGTGCTCTTCTCCCTTGGTGCCATAGATGCCGCCTCCCGAAAGGTCGACGACTGTGGCCGTCACACTCTTTTCCGTGCCGTCGGCGTCGATATAGGTGACTTCAATATCCTCTGCCCATGCGGTCATCGCGCCCAGGACGGCGACGAGTGTCAGGAAAAACTTTTTCATAGGGGCTATTTTGTTGTTTTTTGAAGAATAAGGTTTGTTCGTTATCTCTATTGGGTGCAAAGATACGAAATTTAATTGAAAATCGAAAATTGATTATTGAAAATTGAAAAATAAAAAAAAAGAAAACTGCAAAAAAATGGTTGTCCGCTGAGGCTCCTCAGACTGTTCTCAGACTGTTCTCAGAGTGTTCGAAATTGAAGATTTTCCCCGTGTTTTAGAGCGGTTTTGGCGAGTTTTGAAGCGAAAGTGGGGGAGAATAGAGGCTTTTTGGGGCCAAAACAGAGGGCAAAATGGTGGAGATTTTGGGACGATTTTGCCCGGAAAATCTCTGTTTGGGGACAAAAAGGTATGGTTGGCAGTAACTTTATGACTACACGCGATTAGGTATTTGTTGCTGATAACCAGTGTATTTGGTTGCCGATGTGTCATAAGTGTCATGTGTCATGAGTGTCAAGAAGGATTTCCAATATAGGAGGCGGGGGAAATCCGGCTCATAGTAAATATAAATATATATATTTATATTATACTATGTCCTATTTTTGCACACCGAAAAAAAACTAATGACACTCTTGACACATGACACTCTTGACACACAAAAAATTTTTTGAAAAAAGGTTGCTCAAAAATTTTAAACCGCAACGCCAATGTCGTACCTTTGCACCGTCGTTTAAATCGACAGCGATCTTTGACTTTTTGCTACAACAATTCCTCTGCCGGAGAGGGATCAATACTCCGTCTTGTCCGTCTTTTCCTTCCACAGCCGGAACGAACTCTGTGCCTCCTCCCGCAGCAGCTGTATGATGGGCAGAGTGCGGGCGTAAAGGGGACGCTGCACCTCGCGGTAGATGCGGTCGTCGGCGAAATTGATGGCGCTGGCATCCTTGCGCGTGTTGCCGTAGTAGATGCGGTCGATACGGGCCCAGCAGATGGCGCCGAGAGACATCGGACAGGGTTCGCAGGAGGAATAGATGGTGCATCCCGAGAGGTCGTGCGTGCCCAAAACCCGGCACGCCTCGCGTATGGCGTTCACCTCGGCATGGGCTGTGGGGTCGTTGTCCGTCGTTACGGAATTGGCGCATCCGGCGATGATCTTCCCGTCGTTCACGATGACGGCTCCGAAGGGACCGCCGCCGCGCAGCACACTCTCGTCGGCAATCCTGATGGCCTCGCGCATGAACGTCTTGTCCCGCTCCGTCACCATGACGGCATCGTCGGTGTTGATCTGATCCTCACGGAACACAAGCTCCTGCGTCTCGTAGTCCATCCTCTCCACCACGGCGAGCGCCTCCACACGGAAGCCCCTTTCGGTCAGCATGCGCGCCCCTTTCTGGTTGCCCTTCTCCACAACGACACCGATGCCAGCCACGCTGGCGCCCGCCTGCTGCACGATGTCGATGAGGGCGCTCATCGCCTCACCCTCTGCCAGGAAGTCGTCCAGGAGGAGAAGGCGGTCGTCGGCCGAGATAAAGGGGCGGGAGACGTAGATGCTCTCCTCTTTCTTATGCGTGAAGGAGTAGGCGCGGGAGACGTATTTTGGGTCTTTGCCGGTGACGGAAAGGCTTTTCCTGGCATACACCATAGGCACGTTCATCAGGTTGCTGACCATAGTGGCAAAGGGTATGCCGCTGGCCTCTATGGTGAGCACCTTGGTCACGGGCGTGCCCTCGAAGCGGTTGACGATGTCCCACGCTATCTGCCGCATGGTGGCGATGTCCACCTGATGGTTGAGGAAGTTGTCTATCTTGAGGATGTTGCCCGGATTGACGGTTCCTTCCCGCAGTATTTTCTCCTGTAAATAATTCATGTCGGACTCGTTGTTAAAATAATGGCGGCCGTGCCGCTTTTTCCGTTTTTGCGGACACAAATATAGATAAAATTTGCATTTTGGCGAATCGCGCCGTGCAATTTATTCGGCAATAGCGGCAATTTGTCCGTATCCGGCCGCCGTTATCCAGAAAAAACGGGCTCCGGAGGGCTAAAGTCGGAAATTTTTCGTATCTTTGCGCGCTGAAGTATGATTAGTATAGACCATCTCACAATAGAGTTCAGCGCCAAGGCGCTATTCACCGACGTCAGCTACGTCGTCAACGACCGCGACCGCATCGCCCTCGTCGGCAAAAACGGGGCGGGGAAGAGCACCATGCTCAAGATGATCGCCGGACTGGAGCGGCCCACATCGGGCAGCATCGCCATACCGCGAGACACGACGGTGGGCTATCTGCCCCAGGTGATGGTGCTCGCCGACGGGCGCACCGTGACCGAAGAGGCCGAGACCGCCTTCGCCGACATACAGGCCGTGCAGCGCCGCGTGGAGGAGATGCAGGAGGAGATGGCCCGACGCACCGACTACGAGACGGAGGACTACATGGCTCTGTGCGAGCGCTTCACCCACGAGAGCGAGCGCTACCGCATGATGGGCGGCGACAACTATCGCGGCGAGATGGAGCGCACGCTCAAAGGGCTGGGCTTCGAACAGCGCGACCTGGACCGCCCCACCAGCGAGTTCAGCGGCGGATGGAGGATGCGCATCGAGCTGGCCAAAATCCTGCTGCGCCACCCCGACGTGCTGCTGCTCGACGAGCCCACCAACCACCTCGACATCGAGTCGATACAGTGGTTCGAGAAGTTCCTCGCAGGCTACGACGGCGCCGTGATGCTCGTCTCGCACGACAGGGCCTTCATCAACAACGTGACCACACGCACCATAGAGATCACCTGCGGCCAGATACATGACTACAAGGTGAAGTACGACGAATACCTCACACTGCGCGCCGAACGCCGCGAACAGCAGCTGCGCGCCTACGAGAACCAGCGCCGCGAGATAGAGGAGGCGCAGGCCTTCATCGAGCGCTTCCGCTACCAGGCCACCAAGGCCGTGCAGGTGCAGCAGAAGGTGAGGCAGCTGGAGAAGATCGTCCCCATTGAGGTGGACGAGGTGGACACCAGCGCCCTGCGGCTGAAGTTCACCTGCTCGCAGAGGAGCGGCGACTTCCCCGTGATCTGTGACGAGGTGCGCAAGGACTACGACCGCACCGTCTTCGACCACGTCAACCTGACCATCAGGCGCGGCGAGAAGGTGGCCTTCGTGGGCCGCAACGGCGAGGGCAAGAGTACGCTGGTGAAGTGCATCCTGGGCGAGATTCCCTTCCAGGGCACGCTCAAAGTGGGCCACAACGTGGAGATCGGCTACTTCGCACAGAACCAGGCGCAGCTGCTCGACGGCGAGCTCACCGTGTTCGAGACCATCGACCGCGTGGCCCGCGGCGACATCCGGCTGAAGATACGCGACATACTGGGCGCCTTCATGTTCGGCGGCGAGGCTTCCGACAAGAAGGTGAAGGTGCTCTCCGGCGGCGAACGCACCCGACTGGCGATGATCAAGCTCCTGCTGGAGCCCGTCAACTGCCTCATCCTCGACGAGCCCACCAACCATCTCGACCTCAAGAGCAAGGACGTGCTCAAGAGCGCCATCAAGGCCTTCGACGGTACGGTGATCATCGTGAGCCACGACCGCGACTTCCTCGACGGGCTGGTGGAGCGCGTCTATGAGTTCGGCGGCGGCCGCGTGAGGGAATACCTCGGCGGCATCTACGACTGGATACGCCAACACGAGGCGCAGCAGGCCGAGATCGCCTTCCAGCAGGGTGGGGCCGCAGCGGCACAGAAAGCCGTCGCTCCCGCTGCCGCAGAAGCCCCCAAGGCCGCACGCACCCTGAGCTACGAAGAGCAGAAGGCGCTGGCCCGCGAGCAACGCAAGAAGGAGAAAGCCATCAAGGAGGCCGAGGAGCAGATGAGCCAGCTGGAGCAGGCCGTGAAGATACTCGAAGCCCGCATGGCCACGCCCGAGGGCAGCAGTGACGCCGCGCTCTACGAGAAGCACGCCGCGCTGAAGGCGCAACTTGAAAAGGCCGAGGAGAAATGGCTGGAACTCAGTGAATAACGGTTAAAGGTTAATGGTTAAAGGTTAAAGAAAATGCCACTCAGACTACCCAATAAATTGCCGGCAATAGACTTCCTGAAGAAGGAGAACATCTTCGTCCTGGACGAGTTGCGCGCCTCCACTCAGGATATCCGTCCGCTGAGGATCTGCATCCTCAACCTGATGCCGCTCAAAATCACCACCGAGACGGACCTCATCCGTCTGCTCTCCAACTCGCCCCTGCAGCTGGAGCTTCATCTGATGAAGGTCAAGGCGCACACCTCGAAGAACACGCCGGTGGAGCACATGAAGGCCTTCTACCGCGACTTCGAGGCGATGAAGGAGGAGAAGTTCGACGGCATGATTATCACCGGAGCGCCTGTGGAGCATCTCGACTTCAGGGAGGTGACCTACTGGGACGAGATGATGGAAATCATGGACTGGTGCCGCACGCACGTCACCTCGACGCTCTACATCTGCTGGGCCGCGCAGGCCGGGCTCTACCACTACTACGGCATCCCCAAATATCCCCTCCGGGAGAAGATGTTCGGCATCTTCCCCCAGACGCCCACCGACGCCTCGCTGCCGCTGTTCAGAGGCTTCGACGACAAGTTCAACATGCCCCACAGCCGCCACTCCGAGATACGGCGCGAGGACCTCAGACGCTGTCCCGGGCTGCGCATCATCGCCGAGAGCGAGATGAGCGGCGTGTCGATGGTGATGGGGCGCGAAGGGCGCGAGATTTTCATCACGGGCCACAGCGAATATTCGCCCATGACGCTCGACACCGAATACCGGCGCGATCTGGGTAAAGGACTGCCCATCCACGTGCCCTACAACTACTACTACGACGACGACCCCGCCCACGGGGTGAAGGTCAGCTGGAGAGCCCACGCTAACCTGCTCTTCACCAACTGGCTGAACTATTACGTATATCAGGAGACGCCCTTTGACATCAACCAGATACATTGAGCTGCTGGCGCCTGCCCGCAACGCCCAGACGGCGCGGGCGGCCATAGACCACGGAGCCGACGCCGTGTATATCGGTGCGGCCCGCTACGGAGCGCGTGCCGCCGCCGGCAATTCGGCGGACGACATCGCAGAGGTGGTGCGCTACACCCGGCCCTTCGGGGTGAAGGTCTATGTGACGCTCAACACGCTGCTGACGGACTCCGAACTGGATGAGGCCGAACAGTTGGCGCGCGAGCTCTATGGACGGGGCGTCGATGCCTTCATCGTGCAGGACGAAAGGCTGGCAGAGCGCATCAAGGATCTGCCGCTGCACTCCTCCACGCAGATGGACAACCGCACCGCGGACGACGTGCGGCGCCGACAGGAGGACGGCTATCTCCAGACCGTTCTGGCCCGAGAGCTGACGCTGGAGGAGATCCGCAGCATCCACGAGGCGGTGCCCGATATGCCGCTCGAGGTCTTCGTCCACGGCGCCGTATGTGTCTCCTACAGCGGGCGCTGCTTTGCCTCCGAAGTGTGTTACGGTCGCTCGGCCAACAGGGGAGAGTGCGCGCAGTTCTGCCGCATGCCCTACACGCTGGAGGACGCCGAAGGCAACGCTCTCGTCACCGGTCATCTGCTCTCGATGAGGGACATGAAGCGCAGCGACGAACTGGAGCGTCTGCTCGACGCCGGCGTCAGCTCGCTCAAGATAGAGGGCAGGCTGAAGGACGAGGCTTACGTGAAGAACGTGACGGCCTGGTACCGGCAGCGGCTCGACGCCATATTCCGCCGCCGCAGCGAATACCGCAGGAGCTCCCAGGGGCGGGTGGAGCTGAGCTTCACGCCTGATGTGGAGCGCACTTTTCAGCGCGGCTACACCAATTATTTCCTCAACGGCAGACAAAAGGGTATGGCCTGCCTGCTCACGCCCAAGAGTATGGGCCAGAGGGTGGGCACGGTGAAGAGCGTGCGCGGCGGCTGCATCGTGGTGGCTTCGCTCTGCTCTTTCAGCAACGGCGACGGGCTCTGCTACGACGCCGGCGGCAGGTTGGCCGGATTCCGCGTGAACCGCGCCGAGGGCAACCATCTTTATCCCCATGTGATGCCCGAAGGCCTCAGGGAAGGCACCGTGCTCTACCGCAATCAGGATATGGCGATGGAGCGCGCGCTCGAAGGCCGCACCGCCGTGAGAAAGCTGCCCCTGAAGTGGACCCTCGACCGGGAGGGCGACGGCTTCACCCTCACGGCCGAGCTGGAAGACGGACGCTGCGCCCGGGAGCATTTCCCCTGGGAGAAGCAGCCGGCCAGGAGCGACCAGAGCGGCAGCATCGCCGAGACCCTCTCGCGATTGGGCGACACGCCATACGAGAGTGCCGAAGTCCGCTGCAGCGGCGAGTGGTTCATCCCCAGAAGCATACTGACAGAATGGAGAAGAAGGACGATAGAGAAGTTTTGATGACCTGCCGCTACTGCATCCGCTACGAGACCGGCATGTGTCTGCGCGAGAATCCCGAGGCCCCCAAAGGGCCGCTCTATCTGCGCGGCGCCGACGGACGGCGCTATCTCCTCGACTTCGACTGCCGCAAGTGTGAGATGCAAGTGATCAACACCGAAGAAAACAAGATATGCCCCGTCACTACACCGCCAACTTCAATTTCCGACTGACCGGCGACCTGCCTCTGCAGCGCGAGCAGCCCCTCCACACCCAGCAGGTGCAGGGCGACAGCGTGTGGCTGCAGAGCGGCGACGAAGTGGTGGTGGCCCAGATTGCCGTCATCCCCGAAGACTCGGTGGACACCGTCTGGGTGAAGCTGGCGCGCGATCAGATGACGCAGGGGTGGGTGAGAGAGGGCCGCATGATGGAGAGCGTCGTGCCGAGCGACCCCATCTCGGAGTTCATCAATCTCTTCTCCAGTCGCCACACCAACTACTTCATGAGTTTCTCGCTGCTTATGCTGCTCGTGTGGCTCTGGATGAAGTCCAAGCGCTACAGGATGCCCGTCGTGCACTACGACGACATTGGCAGCGGCTATCCCGCCGCCTTCTGTCTGACGCTGTCGGCCTCGGCGCTGCTCTATGCCTGGATACAGAAATACCACGCGGAAGCCTGGCAGGAATACTATTTCCACCCCTCGCTCAACCCCTTCGGGCAGCCTTGGATTGTGGCTATCTTCCTCTGCTCGGTGTGGGCCCTCACGGTGATGGCGCTCGCCACCGCCGACGAGATGCTGCGCCTCCTGAAAGGGCGCGGGCTGCTCTTCTACGGCGCCACGCTCGTCGCTGTGGCGATGGTCGATTACATGTTCTTCACGGTGGCGCCTTTCCCTTGGGTCAGTGTGCCCTGTTTTATCATATATCTCATTTACGCCCTGTATCAAATGTATGGCAAAAACTAAGACGATGTATGTCTGCACGGAATGCGGGCAGGAGAGTGCGCAATGGCTGGGACGTTGTCCCGCCTGCGGGCAGTGGAACACGATGAAGGAGTTCCGCGAAGCCAAAGTCGCTCAGGAGAAAATCACGCTGCCACGAGCTTCGGCCGGGGGGCGCAACGCCGGCAACACGCCGACACCCATACGCGACATCACGGTGGACCGCGAAGTGCGCATCGACCTGCGCGACGAAGAGCTCAACCGCGTGCTCGGCGGCGGACTGGTGGCCGGCAGTCTGTGTCTGCTGGGCGGCGAGCCCGGTATCGGCAAGAGCACGCTGGTGCTGCAGACCATACTGCGGCTGGAGGGCATGAAGGTGCTCTACGTCTCAGGTGAGGAGAGTGCCCGCCAGATCAAGCTCAGAGCGGAGCGTCTGGGTGGCGGTTCGGGAGACAACCTGTTGCTGCTGACGGAGACTTCGCTGGAGCGCATCTACAGCCACATCGAAGACCTGCAGCCCGATCTGGTCATCATTGACTCCATACAGACCGTATCGACGGAGACGGTGGAGTCGTCGCCGGGCAGTCTCTCGCAAATCAGAGAGTGTGCCGCCTCGCTGCTGAAATACGTCAAAGGCGGCGGCGCCAGCATCATACTCATCGGCCACATCACCAAAGACGGCACGCTGGCCGGACCGAAAGTGCTGGAGCACATCGTGGATACCGTGCTGCAGTTTGAGGGCGACCAGCACCACATGTACCGCATCCTGCGCGGCATCAAGAACCGCTTCGGCAGCACCTCGGAGCTCGGACTCTACGAGATGCGCAGCGACGGATTGAGGGCCGTCTCCAACCCCTCGGAGCTGTGGATATCGGACAACAGGGAGGGCCTCTCCGGCGTGGCCATCTGTGCAGCGATGGAGGGCGTAAGACCCTTCCTCATCGAGACGCAGGCGCTCGTGTCCACCGCAGCCTACGGCACCGCACAGCGCAGCACCATAGGTTTCGAGGGCCGGAGGCTCAACATGCTGCTGGCCGTGCTCGAAAAGCGCGTGGGCTTCAAGCTGGCGCAGAAGGACGTCTTCCTCAACATTGCCGGCGGACTGCGCGTCACCGATCCCGCGCTGGATCTCAGCGTGGTGGCCGCCGTGCTCTCCAGCAACGTGGACACGCCGATAGAAACCGACATCGTGATGTGCGGCGAAGTGGGCCTCTCGGGCGAGATACGTCCCGTCTCGCGCATCGAGCAGCGCATCTCCGAGGCCCAAAGGATGGGCTTCCGTCGCATGGTGTTGCCCAAAGCCAACATGAACGGCATCAATGCCGCACAATACACCATAGAACTCTGTCCCGTGGGCCGCGTGGCCGACGCCGTGAGAGAGCTTTTCGGTTAATGGTTAAGGGTTCATGGTTAATGGTCAATGTTCAATGGTCAATGTTCAATGGAATACACACTCAAGCTGACGCCCGAACAAGCTTATAACGAACAGAGCATACGCCGCTATCTCCAGGAGGAGAAAGGGGTGCGTTGCACGAGCGTTTGGGTCAGGCGCCGAAGCATCGACGCCCGCCAACGGCAGGTGTGGATCAACCTCACGGTGGAGACTGATCCCGACGAGAGTGTCTTTCGCGTGGAGGACTTCAGGGAGAAGGATGTCTCGGGTGAGAAGACCGTCGTCATCGTGGGTGCCGGTCCTGCGGGGCTCTTTGCCGCCCTGCGTCTGATAGAGCGGGGGATCAGGCCCGTCGTCGTGGAGCGCGGGAAGGATGTGCACGAGCGCAAGAAAGACATTGCCCGCATTCGTCCCGAGCAGCGCGTCGATCCCGAGAGCAACTATTCCTTCGGTGAAGGCGGAGCGGGTGCCTACTCCGACGGCAAACTCTACACCCGCAGCAAGAAGCCCGCCATACTCTCCGACGCACATCCCCACATCGGCACCGACCGTCTGCCTCGCGTCATCGAAAACATCCGCGAGCGCATCCGGCGCTGCGGCGGAGAAGTGCACTTCCAGACGAAAGCGGAGCGTCTGATCATCAGGGACAACCTTGTGGAGGGCATCGTGGCCGGCGGGTGCGAATACAAAGCCGAAGCGGTGATTCTGGCCACAGGCCATTCGGCCCGCGACGTGTATCGCTATCTCCATGAGAGCGGTATCGAAATAGAAGCCAAGGGTTTGGCTGTCGGCGTGCGTCTGGAGCATCCGGCATCGCTCATTGACAGCATTATGTATCACAGCCGCGAAGGACGCGGTCGCTGGCTCCCAGCAGCGGAATACGCTATGGTGGACCAGGTGGACGGCAGAGGCGTATACTCCTTCTGCATGTGTCCCGGCGGTTTTGTGGTGCCTGCGGCCACGGGGCCGGAGCAAATCGTCGTGAACGGCATGAGTCCCAGCGGGCGCAACGGCCGCTGGTCCAACAGCGGCATGGTGGTGGAGGTGACGCCGACGGCGGACGATCCCCTCTGCATGATGCGTTATCAGGAAGAATTGGAGCGGCTGTGCTGGTTGCAGGGTAACCAGAAGCAGACGGCGCCGGCGCAGCGGATGGCGGATTTCGTCAACGGACGTCTTTCGGCAGACCTCAACGAGAGCAGTTATGCGCCAGGTCTGGTGGCATCGCCGCTGTACTTCTGGATGCCCAAGGAGATATCGGAGCGTCTGAGGGAAGCTTTCCGCCTGTGGGGCCGGCGTTATCGCGGGTTCCTCACCAACGAGGCGACTGTCATCGGTGTGGAGACGCGCACTTCGGCGCCCGTGCGCATCCTCAGAGACAGGGAGACGCTGCAGCATGTGCGTCTCGCAGGGCTCTATCCTGCGGGAGAAGGCGCCGGTTATGCAGGAGGTATTGTCAGTGCGGCAGTGGACGGGCAGCGATGCGCCGATGCTGCAGCAGAATATTTAAACAACGAAAGATGATGAAGACCAACATTGTGGAGCTGGACTCGTATGCCGCCAATCCGGGCGACCTCTCGTGGGAGGAAATGGAGACGTTGGAGGGCTGCAGTTTCACGCGCTACTACCGCACGCCCGCACATCTTACGGTGGAGCGCGCACGTGAGGCAGACATCGTGCTGACCAACAAAGTGGTGATCGACGCTGAAGTGATGGCCGAGTTGCCCCGGCTGAAATACATCGGCGTGCTGGCCACGGGCTACAACGTGGTGGACATCGATGCCGCCAGAGCGCGCGGCATCACGGTGACCAACATTCCCGCCTACAGTACCATGTCGGTGGCGCAGATGGTGTTTGCCCATTTGCTCAACGTGACGCAGCAGGTGGCGCTCTACGACAGCGCCGTGAAGCAGGGAGAGTGGGAGAGAAGCAAGGACTTCTGCTTCTACAAAGCGCCCCTTGCGGAGTTGGCGGGCAAGACTATGGGCATCGTCGGACTGGGCAACATCGGCAGCGCTGTGGCGCACATCGCGCAGGCTTTTGGTATGAAGGTGCTGGCCTACACGAGCAAAACGCAGACGGAGGAAGGAGTTGAGGTGACGCGCAGTTGGGAAGAGTTGTTCCGCAGTGCCGACGTCCTGACGCTGCATTGCCCCCTGACGTCCGAGACGCATCATCTGGTGAACGCAGAAAGGCTGAAATGGATGAAACCCTCGGCCATACTGATCAACACGGGCAGAGGTCCGCTCGTGGACGAGGGGGCTTTGTGCGAGGCGCTCAGGGAAGGCCGTCTGGCGGCTGCCTGTCTGGATGTGCTCACGAAGGAGCCGCCGCAGCATTTGCCTCAGGCGCCCAACCTCTACATCACGCCGCATCTGGCGTGGGCCACACGGGAAGCCCGGGAGAGGCTGCTGCATATCGCGACGGAAAACATCAGGGCCTTCCTGGAAGGAAAGCCCCGAAATGTGGTGTCGTAAAGAGATATAAGAAACGCCGCAGGCCCCCAGGGACTTGCGGCGCTTTCGTTTATTTGGATCCGCCGCCCAAAGCCAGATACAGCTCGATGGTGGCTTCGACGGCATCCATGCGGTTGCCTATCTGCGCCATGCGCGACTGTATGAGTGCATTGTGCGCAGTGATGACGTTGAGGTAGTTGAGCGAAGAGTTTTCGTAGAGGCGGCGTGTCGCATCATAGGCAATCTGGTTGGCGTCAGCCTCGTGGCCGTAGTAGATGCGGTGCTCTTCGGCACAGCGTACCTCCAGCATGGCGGTGTTCACCTCGTTGCCGGCAGCCACAACCGACTGTACGAAGTCGTTCTTGGCAATTTCAATGTCCGCTTTGGCAATCTTGTAGCGTGCGCGCAGGGCACCGCCCTGGAAAATGGGCTGCATGAGCGATGCAACGGCTTCGCCGATCATCACGCCGGGATTGACGATGCCCAGGCCGGTGCTGTTGGTGAAGCTGCCCGAAGCGCTCAAGGAGAGGCTGGGATAGAAGGCGGCGCCGGCTTCCTGCTTGTCGTAGAAGGCTTCGGCGAGCTTCAGTTCAGCCTGCTTCACGTCGGGACGGCGCGAGAGAATGGAGATGGGAGCGCCGGTGGTGATGAGCGCCGGAGCCTGGAATGACGCCAGCGTGGTGTGCTCAATGAAGTGCGAAGGTTCGCCCAGAAGTGTGCAGAGTGCCGTCTGCGTTATGGTGCGGTCGTCCACGAGTTCGTCGAGCGTGCCCACCATCGACCAATAGGTGGCCTCAACGCTGCTGACGGCAGCGATGTTGGCCTGTCCGGCTTCCATCAACCTCTTCTGCATCTCCCAATAGGTCTTCCAGTTGTCTACGGTCTGTTGCATGAACACAATCTGCTCGTCGAGCTGGCAGATGGTGTAGTAGAGTTTGGCCACATTGGCCACCAGACCGGCCTGAACCGCCTGGCGTGCCGTCTTGATCTGCTCGAGTGACACCTGGGCGCCTTTCAACTGGTTGCGCAGGGCGAAGAAGTTGACATTCTGCCAACCCATTGTCAGAGTGGCGCCGTAAACTTTCGTGTTGTCGGCAAAAGCCTCGCGAACGTCTCTGCGATTGTAAGGGTCGTAGGTCTTGGAGATGGCGCCGTTGGCCGAGAAGCTGATGCTGGGGATGAACGCCAGCTTGGAGGCCTTCAGAGCGTACTGTACCTGCTGAATCTGCAGGTCGGTGTTGCGCACGTCGGTGTTTTGTACAAGTGCCTTCTCAATGAGCGTCTGCAGTGTAGGGTCGGTGAAGAGTTCTCTCCATGAGAGATCGCCCAGACCGAGCGAGTCGCCGCTTTGAGCGTCGCCGTAGATGCCGTCGGTTTGGACTTCACCCACCACCTTCTCTCGGTGGTAGTTCTTGAAGACGGCGCAAGAGGTCATCGTGAGGCCCGCGAGGGCACACACGATGACGTTATATAGAGTCTTTTTCATTGCGTTTCTTGACATTTTGTGATGGACGGTTTAGTCTTCATGTTCGGCTTCTGCCTCCTTTTTGGCTTTGAGGCTGTGCTCACGCTTCTTGAGGAACTGCTGGTCGGCTTCCTCTACCATCACGGGACGAATCTTCTCCTGCAACCATTCGGTGAGGATGAAGAAGACAGGCACGGTGAAGAGAATGGCCAGAGTGCCGACAAACATGCCGCCGATGACGGTGACGCCGATGGTGCGGTTGGAGTGGCTACCGGCGCCGGTGGACACCATCAGGGGCACCATGCCGATGATCATCGTGAGGACGGTCATCAGAATCGGGCGCAGACGGGCTTCACAGGCGGCGTAGGCGGCTTCGACGATGCCCATGCCCTTGCGGCGGCGCTCCAGAGCGAACTCCGTAATCAGAATGGCGGTCTTGGAGAGCAGACCGATGAGCATGATGATACCTGTCTGCAGATAGATGTTGTTGTCAATCTTGCAGCCGAAGACCATAGGCAGAATGGCGTAGCCCTGATTCCACAGCCAGGCGAAACCTACGGAACCCAGCACACCGGCCGGCACCGAGAGGATGACGGACCAGGGCACGAGGAAGCTCTCGTAGAGACAGGAGAGGATGAGGAAGATGAGGAAGGCGCAGACGCAGTAGATGACCATCGTAGCGTAGGAGCCGCGCATCTCGTTCTCCTCACGTGAAATGCCGCCGTACTCGTAGCCGAAGCCCGAGGGGAAGGATTTGTGGAATTCCTCTTCGACAACTCTCATCACGTCGGTGGAAGAATAACCGGCGTTGGGCATCAGGTTACACATGATGGACGAAAAGAGGTTGAAGCGGGTGTCGATCTCGGGGCCGAGCATGGGCGTCAGCTTGACAAACTCGGAGATGGGCGCCATGTCGGCACCATTGCGCACGTACATATTAGAGAGGTCCTCCTGAGTGAGGCGCGATTTCTCAGTGGCCTGAAGCATCACGCGGTAGACGTGGCCGAACTGGTTCATGTTGCTCACATATGCGCCGCCGCAATAAGCACCCAGCGTGCTGAGCACAAGACTGGGGGAAATGCCGGCACGCTTGCACTGAGCGGCATCCACCTCAACGAGCAGCTGGGGGAAGTTGCGGGCGTAAGAGGTCATGGCACGCATCACTTCGGGATGCTGGCTGACGCGGCCCAGGAATTCCTGCGTATAGCTCAGGAAGGTGGCTTTGTCGCCGCCGTTCTTGTCCTGCAGGTTAAGCTCGATGGAGCCCATGCCGTAGCCGGGAATCATACCGGGCTCGAACACCAGACACTGGGCGTCGGGAATCTCTTCCATCAGACGCTTGGTGAGCATGCCGGAAGCCACCGTCGAGGTGGACATGAAGTTGGAGATCCAGTTCCAGGGGCCGGCGGAGCGTCGGTCCGTCCAGTTCTTCATCTTCATGATGCACATGGCATACGCCGTGCCCTGTCCGGCCATAAAGGAGTAGCCGGCAACGCGGTTGTAGCTCTCCACCTCGGGCAGGTCTTTGACGATCTTCTCCACGCGGTCGAGCACTTCGTTGGTGTTGGCGAGGTTGGCGCCGGGCACACCGTTGACCACCATCATCATTGTGCCCTGGTCTTCCTGAGGCACAAGGCCGGAGGACAGATTCTTGAAGGCGAAGTAGACGCCGACAAAAGCCAGGATGACCGTCAGCTGTGCATAGATGCGGGCCTTGCGGGAAACGATGTGCTTGAGCACGTTAAGGTATTTCTCCAGCAGAACGCCGTAGGTGGCCTCGTAGGCCAGACGGGTGCGGTAGTTGATTTGTCCGAAGAAACCCTTGCGGCGCTCCTCGGAAGCCGGGCGCATCATCAGGGCGCACAGGGCGGGGCAGAGCGTCAGGGCGCTCACGCAGGAGAGACCTACGGAGGTGGCCAGCGTCACACCGAACTGCGTGTAGAATATGCCGGAGGTGCCGGGCATGAAGCTCACGGGGATGAACACCGCCATGAAGACGAAGGTACAGGAGATGACGGCCATCGTCACATCGTTCATGGCGTCTTTAGTGGCTTCGTAGGGCGAAGTGTATCCTGCATCGAACTTGGCCTGAACGGCCTCCACCACCACGATGGCGTCGTCCACCACCGTACCGATGGCCAGCACGAGGGCGAAGAGCGTCAGCAGGTTCAGTGAGAATCCGGCGACGGACAGGCAGGCAAATGTGCCCACCAGCGAGACGATGATGGAGATGGAGGGAATGATGGTGGCCCTGAAGTCCTGAAGGAAGAAGTACACCACCAGAATCACGAGGATGATGGCCACGATGAGCGTCTCCTCCACATTGGCGATGGAGGCCATGAGGAAGTCGTTGGAGCACTGCAGCGTGGTGAACTTGAGGCCGTCGGGGAGATCCTTAGAGAGCTCGTCCAACTTGTCGAAGATGAGGTCGTTGGTCTCTTTGGCGTTGGCGCCGGCAACCTGGAAGGCCAGGAAGCAGACGGCTTCGTGACCGTTGGCGCCGCCGTGGAAGGAATAGCTCACGGCGCCCAGTTCGGCTTTGGCCACATCCTTCAGTTTCAGTACGTTGCCGTCGGGGAGCGCCTTGAGGACGATGTTCTCAAACTGATCGATGCTCGCCAGACGTCCGGTGTATTTCATCGTGAAGGAGAAGGGGTTGTCGATGCCTTCGCCGTGTGTGCCGTTGACGGGGTTTTCACCCAGAAGTCCCGTCGGCGATTCGAGGTTTTGCTCGGCCAGTGCGGCGGAGATGTCGGCGGGAATCAATCCGTATTGAGCCATCTTGGCGGGATCCATCCAGATGCGCAGCGAGTAGGTGCCGCCCAACTCCATCACATCGCCCACACCCTTGATACGCTTGATCTGCGGGATGACGTTGATGTCGAGGTAGTTGGAGATGAAGTCTTCGTCGTACTCGCCGTTGGTGCACTCCAGGGCGTCGATCTGCAGGAAGGACGTCTGTCGCTTCTGCGTCATCACACCGATGCGCGTCACCTCCTGGGGCAGCAGGCCCTGAGCTTTGGACACGCGGTTCTGCACGTTCACGGCACACATGTCGGCGTTGGTGCCCTGCTTGAAGTAGATGGTGATGGTGGCGCTGCCGGAGTTGGTGGCAGTGGAGGTCATGTAGGTCATGTTCTCCACACCGTTGATGCTCTCCTCCAGAGGCTGAATCACAGCGTGCGAAACAGCGTCGGCAGAGGCACCGGTATAAGTGGCCGACACCTGCACCGTAGGCGGCGCAATGTCGGGATAACTCTCCAGGGGTAAGGTGAAATAGCTGATCGCACCCACCAGGAGAATCATGATGGCGATGGACATTGCCATCACCGGGCGTTTGATGAATATATTGCCTTTCATTTCAAATCCTGTCTTTAGTGCGTTCGCTTACTTCTTCTCGTTCTTCTTGAGCACATCCTGGCCTTCCTTGACCATGCCGGCACCTTCGGCCACAATCTCCATGCCGGGTGTCAGGCCTTCGGTCACAACGACCTTGTCGCCCAAACGTTCGGCGCGCAGTTTCACAAGGATGCCGTGAGCGATGCCGTCCTGGTCCACCTGCCACACGCGGAAGCGGTCCTGCAGCTGCACGGTGGCTTTGGCGGGGATGACGAACTGATCTTTCAACTCAACGGGGATGATCACCGTACCCGAAGAGCCGCTGTGAAGCATACCGTTGGGATTGTCGAAGACGGCACGGAGCTGAATGGTGCCCGTCGTGCGGTCGATGACGGCGCTGGCGCTCTCCACCTTGCCGGCGATGTCGTAGTCGCTGCCGTCCACCAGGCGCAGACGCAGGGCGGGCATGGCCTCGATGGCTTTGTCCAAAGAACCGCTTTCGCGCACCATGGAGAGCAGCTGGGCTTCAGTCATGGAGAAGTAAACGTGCATCTGATGGATGTCGCTGACGGTGGTCAGAGGCTCGGGAATGGAAGCGCTCACGAGGGCACCTTTCTTGTAGGGCAGCTGGCCCACAACGCCGTTGGAGGGAGACTTCACGACGGTGTAAGAGAGGTTGTTGCGGGCGTTCACCACCTGAGCGGTGCACTGACTCACCTGAGCTTTGGCCGAGAGCAGACTGTTGTGCGAGGTCTGCAGGTCGAAGTCGGAGATGACGTTGTCGGCTCTCAGCTTCTTCTTGGCCTCGTAGTTGAGGGCTGCGGTGGCCTCTGAGGCTTTGGCGGCTTCGAGAGAGGCCTCTGCTGTGCGCAGAGCGGCCTCGTAGGGCACCTGGTCGATGATGAAGAGTGTCTGGCCGGCGCTGACGTGCTGGCCTTCGGTGACGCAAATCTGATGTATTGTGCCGGCCACCTGGGGGAGGATGTTGACGTCCTGGCGGCCACGGATGGTGGCGCTGTATTTACTCTCGATGGTGACGTCCTCTTTTTCAACCTTCATCGTCTTGTAGACGGCACTGGGCGTCTGCTGCTGCTTCTTGCCGCAAGAGGCCATCATCATCATGGCCATAGCGCTGACAGCGAGCATGTTAAGTTTCATTCGCATAGTTCTTGTCTTTTCGTTATATTGTTTCCTTTGTTTGTTCGTCTTCCTCCCGTCTTTCTCCCGTCTTGCCCTCGTTCAGTTCTCGTGTATTCTTCGAGTAAACAGCGGTGATGCAGCAGTGATGCAGCGGTGATGCAGCGGCTCTGTACGGTCTCACGTTGTTGTGTGTAGCGGGTGCGCGGAGTGCGCCTGTGCACAAAATCGGGTGCAAAGGTACGGAAATTTTTGAAACCGGAAGCCCTCGGCGGCGCATTTTTTTGAAATAGCGGGGCGAATCTTAAAGTTTTTTAGGATAAAATGTCCGATGTTCGGATAAAAATGCGTACCTTTGAACGAATCAAGTTGTTTTACTCAAGACAAAGAGTATGAAAGGAATTGTATTGGCCGGAGGCTCCGGCACCCGCTTGTATCCCATCACCAAGGGTATATCCAAGCAGCTGATGCCCATCTACGACAAACCCATGATCTACTATCCCGTATCGGTGCTCATGTTGGCCGGCATCCGCGAAATCCTGATTATTTCCACACCTTTCGATCTGCCCGGATTCAAGCGTCTTCTGGGCGACGGCAGCGACTACGGCGTGCATTTCGAATACGCCGAGCAGCCTTCGCCCGACGGCTTGGCTCAGGCATTCACCATCGGTGCGGACTTCATCGGCGACGACAGCGCCTGTCTGGTGCTCGGCGACAACATCTTCCAGGGCAACGGTTTCAGCAAGATGTTGCGTGAGGCTGTGCGTACGGCGGAGGAAGACAAAAAGGCCACCGTGTTCGGCTATTGGGTGAATGATCCCGAGCGCTACGGCGTGGCCGAGTTCGACAAGGACGGCAACTGTCTCTCCATTGAGGAGAAGCCCGAGCATCCCAAGTCCAACTACGCCGTTGTGGGCCTGTATTTCTATCCCAACAAGGTGGTCGAAGTGGCCCGCAACATCAAGCCATCCGCTCGCGGAGAGTACGAGATTACGACCGTCAACCAGAAGTTCCTCGAGGACGGCGAGCTCAAGGTGCAGACCCTCGGAAGAGGTTTCGCCTGGCTCGACACCGGCACGCACGACTCCCTCTCCGAGGCTTCCACCTACATCGAGGTGCTGGAGAAGCGTCAGGGCCTGAAGGTGGGCTGTCTCGAAGGCATTGCCTACCGCAAAGGATGGATCGATGAGGAGCGCATGCGCCAGTTGGCCCAACCGATGCTCAAGAATCAGTACGGACAGTATCTGCTCAAGGTGATTGACGAAGTCAAGCGCTTCGGCAACATGAATCTGGAGTAGGGGACGGCGGACGCATAAACAGAAGAAAGACATGAATATTCTTGTTACCGGCGCCAACGGACAACTCGGACGCGAAATGCGCCTTGTCTCCAAAGCCTCGAAGGATCGCTACATCTTCACCGATGTCACCGAGGCCGAAGGGCTCGACACCGTTCATCTGGACATCACCGACCTGGAGGCTATTCGCACGATGGTGAAGGAAAACAGCGTGGAGGCCATTGTCAATTGCGCCGCATGGACCAATGTGGACGCCTGTGAGACGGATGAAAAACTGGCCGCTCTGGCCGAGCGCCTCAATGCCGATGCGCCTCGCAATCTGGCTGTTGCGATGAAAGAGGTCGGCGGTCTGCTCATACAGATTTCCACCGACTACGTCTTCGGCAAAGAGCCTTACAACACCCCCTGCCGCGAAGACCAGAAAGGCACGCCGACGGGCGTTTACGGCTCGACGAAGAAGCTCGGAGAGCAGTATATCATCGACTCCGGCTGCCGCTACGTCATCATCCGCACGGCCTGGCTCTATTCCGAGTTCGGCAAGAACTTCTGCAAGACGATGATGACGCTCACGGCCACCAAGCCCGCGCTCAGGGTGGTGTTCGACCAATGCGGCACGCCGACTTATGCGCTGGATCTGGCCGAAGCCATTCTCACGATTCTCTCCAAACCCGTCGAGGGCATCTATCATTTTTCCAACGAGGGCGTGTGCAGCTGGTTCGACTTCACGAAGATGATTGCCGAATACTGCGGCCACACAGAGTGCGACATCCAGCCCTGCTACTCCAGCGAATATCCTTCGCCCGTGCAGCGTCCCGCCTACAGCGTTTTGGACAAGCGCAAGATACGCGAAACGTTCGGCATCCGGGTGCCCTACTGGACGGAGAGCCTGAAGAAGTGCATCAGGAATTTGCAAGAAATGAATGCCTGATAGCCAGAGTTTTAACTTATTTTTATTGAATAGCAACTTAAATATGAAGAATATCGTTATCACCGGCGGCGCCGGATTCATCGGAAGCCATGTTGTTCGCCTCTTTGTGAACAAGTATCCCGAGTATAATATCATCAATCTCGACAAGCTCACCTACGCCGGCAATCTGGCCAATCTGAAGGACATCGAGGACAAGCCGAATTACAAGTTCGTGCGGATGGACATCTGCGACTTCGACGCCTTCTATAAGCTGATGCAGGACGAGAAGATCGACGGCATCATCCATCTGGCCGCCGAGAGTCACGTGGACCGTTCCATCAAGGATCCCTTCACCTTTGCACGCACCAACGTGATGGGTACGCTCTCGCTCTTGCAGGCTGCCAAGCTCTATTGGGAGTCTCTGCCGGAGAAGTATGAGGGCAAGCGCTTCTACCACATCTCCACGGACGAGGTCTACGGCGCCCTTGAGATGACCAATCCCGAAGGCATTGAGCCTCCTTTCACCACGACGGCTTCTTCCTCCGAGCACCATCTGGCCTACGGCAAGGATTTCTTCTACGAGACGACGAAGTACAATCCCCATTCGCCCTACAGCGCCTCCAAGGCTTCGAGCGACCACTTCGTGCGTGCCTTCCACGACACTTACGGCATGCCCACGATTGTGACCAACTGCTCCAACAACTACGGCCCCTATCAGTTCCCCGAGAAGCTGATTCCGCTCTTCATCAACAACATCCGTCACCGCAAGCCTCTTCCCGTCTACGGCAAGGGCGAGAATGTGCGCGACTGGCTCTATGTGGTGGATCACGCCCGTGCCATCGACACGATTTTCCACAACGGCAAGATTGCCGAGACTTACAACATCGGCGGCTTCAATGAGTGGAAGAACATCGACATCATCAAGACCGTCATCAAGACGGTGGACCGTCTGCTGGGCCGCAAGGAGGGAGAGGACCTCGACCTCATCACCTACGTTACCGACCGTCTGGGCCACGACGCCCGCTACGCCATCGACTCCACGAAGCTTCAGAAGGAGCTCGGCTGGGAGCCTTCTCTGCAGTTTGAGGAAGGCATCGAGAAGACGGTGAAGTGGTATCTCGACAATCAGGAGTGGATGGACAACATCACTTCGGGCGAGTACGAGAAGTACTACGAGGATATGTATAAAGGACGCTGAAAGGTGTCCTTTAGGGGCTGTTAAGTCCAGTAAACTGTTAACGGTCGCAGACTGATTTATTTCAGCTCTACGACCGTTATTCCTGCTCCGCCGAATCTGACGTCCTCGTCTCTCACGCTGAAGACTCTCGGCACGGTCTTCATGTAGTGGCGGCAGAGCTCCCTCAATGCGCCCGTGCCCGTTCCGTGAAGAATACGCACACGCGAAGCGCCCGTCATGAGGGCGTCGTCCATGTAGTGCATCAGCGTGTCCAGCGCTTCGTCGGCTCTCTGTCCGCGAATGTCAAGTTCCGGCGAGAAATTCACGTTGTGCTGGTGCACGATATGGGTGCCGCTTGAGATAGCGGTCGTGGTGCTCGGTTTGGGCGCTTTGGCGGCTTCGATGCGATCTATGGTGGTGACGGTGTGGATGTGGCCGAACGTCAGCGTGACCTTCTTGCCCTCGATGCGGTCGATGACGCCTACGGTGGAGGAGCCTTTGATTCTGGCGTATTTGCCGACAGCGATGGCGGGGCCGCTCGCTGCGGGTGCGGCGTTTGTCTGTGGCTTGGGGCGCTTCATGCGCTCGGAAACGGCTTTGGCGGGTGCCGTCAGCGACTCCATCACGTTGGCCAGGCTCTCGCGTGCTTCCTTCGTGCGCGTCTTTTCGGCTTGTGCCTCACGGATTTCCTTGATTGTGCGCTCCACGGCGGCATTGGCGCTGGAGACGATCTCCTTGGCTTCTTCTCTGGCGGAGTGGAGTATGTCCTTCTTCTCCTGCCTGAGGCCTTCTATCTTCTCCTCGTAGCGCTGTATGGTGGCTTCCATGCGCTTTTCCTTCTCGTGGATGTTCTGGCGCTTGTCCTCCCAATAGCGCTTGTCGCGCACGATGTCCAGTAGATATTTGTCTGCGGAGACATATTCCTGACCGACAATCGAGGTGGCTCTCTGTATGACTTCGGCGGGAATGCCGATCTTGCGGGCAATCTCGATGGCAAACGAGCTGCCCGGATTGCCGATTTGCAACTGGAAGAGCGCCTCCATCTTCTGTCTGTCGTAGAGCATGGCGCCGTTGCGCACGCCTTCGTGGTTTTCGGCGAAATGCTTCAGATTCTGATAGTGTGTGGTGATGACGGCCCATGCGCCTTTCTCGTGGAAGCGCTCCAGGATGGCTTCCGCCATAGCGCCGCCGATGGTGGGTTCGGTGCCGCTGCCCATTTCGTCGACGAGGAGCAGGGTGTTCTCTCCGGCAGCCTTCATCATCTGCTTCATCTTCACCAGATGCGAAGAGTAGGTGGAGAGATCGTTTTCGATGCTCTGGTCGTCACCGATGTCGATGAGCATTTCGGAGAACATGCCGCACTTGGAGTTCTCGCCCAAAGGCACGGGTAGTCCGCACTGCAACATGTATTGTATCAGGCCTACGGTCTTCAGGCAGACGCTCTTGCCTCCGGCATTGGGGCCGGAGATGATGAGGATACGCCCGTCTTTGTCCAAAAGGATGTCCAGGGGCACGATGTTTCTCTCCTGACTTTTGAGCGAACGCTCCAGCAAGGGATGACGGGCCAGAGTCCAGTCGATGACGGGGCGCGAGGACACTCTCGGGCAGATGCCTTTGATCTCGCGGGCGAAGAAGACTTTGGCCATCACGAATTCCAGCTGTCCCAGAAAGTCGAAAGCCTTCAGCAGCTCCTTGACATTCGGACGGATCAGGGTGGTGAAGTGTTGCAGGATGTGTATGATTTCCCGCTTCTCTTCCGCTTCGAGCTCGCGGATTCTGTTGTTGGCTTCGACGACCTCCTGGGGCTCCACATAGACGGTCTTGCCCGTTGCCGATTCGTCGTGCACGATGCCGCCCAGACGTTTCTTGATGGTCGGGGACACGGGGATGACCAGACGGCCGTCTCTCAGGGTGGGGTTGGTGTCGGCTTCGATGAGGCCCTCTTCCTTGATGGTGCGCAGAATGCCCTGAAGGGCGCGCGACACACTGCCTTCGGCGCGCTTCAGCTCGCTTCTGACACGCTGCAGCGTGGGCGAGGCGTCGTCTTTGATGTGTCCGTGCTTGTCGAGTATTTTTTCGGCACACTGCTCCACGGCGTGAAAGGTGAACACTCCGTGTGCCATCTTCTCCAATGCGGGATAGGCGGGAGGCGTGTCCTCGCTTCTGGCGGACACGCCGTTCTCTTCCTGGCGGATGAGGCGGAGCCAGCCGTGCATCGTCACCAGTGTGAGATAGAGCCGGTGCAGGTCTTCTTCCAGAATGTAGGTGCCTTCAATGCGGATGCGCTTGACGGCTTCTCTCAGATCGTAGAACGACATCTCGGGCGTCTCCGTCAGCGTCGAGATGAGCGTTTGCAGCTCGTTGGTCTCCTCCTGTCGCTGGCGGATAAGCTCTATGTCGTTGCACCAGGTGAGTGCATCGATGTGTTCGCGTCCCAACTGCGACTGACAGTTGTCCGCAAGCATGTTTTTTATCTGGTCAAAGCCTATCTTGTGCTCCATTCGGGGTGCAAAGATATAAAATTCCCCACAATTCTTTGTCCATAACAAACAATTATTTTCACAGTTTCATTTTTTTTCTTATTTTTGCAGTGAATAAACCATAATCATATACTACTATGTTGACACAGGAAGACAAAATTCAGCTTCAGCAAAAAGGAATCAGTGAGTCACAGATAGAGCGTCAGCTCAAGCAGTTTCGCGAGGGCTTCCCGTTTCTGCGCCTGAAGGCAGCCGCCAGTGTGGAGAACGGCATTCTGCGCACGTCGCTAGACGAACAGAAGCACTTCGTCAAGCTTTGGGACCAGTATAAGAAGGAGGGTCACAAGATCACCAAATTCGTGCCTGCTTCCGGCGCTGCCAGCCGCATGTTCAAGGCGATGTTCGAGTTTGTGGACGCCGACTACGACGTGCCGACGACCGACTTCGAGAAGAAGTTCTTCGACCGTCTCCACGACTTCGCTTTCTTCCCCGCTTTGGACGATGCCTGCGTTGTGATGTACGGCAAGGGTGCCGACGCTCTGGTGGCAGAAGGCCGTCAGAAGGATGTCGTGGTGGCCATGCTGGATGCCGACGGCCTGAATTACGGCCAGTTGCCCAAGGGCCTGCTTCAGTTCCACAGCTACGACACTCAGGCCCGCACACCGCTTGAGGAGCATCTGGTGGAGGCTGCGCTCTATGCCAGCAGCAAGGGTGAAGCCGACGTGCACTTCACGGTGTCTTCCGAGCACAAAGCTCTGTTCCAGCAGCTGGTGAAGGATGTGCTGGGCGACTACGAGAAGGAATACGGCGTGCGTTATCACGTCTCGTTCTCCGAGCAGAAACCCTCTACGGACACTTTGGCCGCCACTATGGATAACGAGCCTTTCCGTGTGGACGGCAAACTGCTCTTCCGTCCCGGAGGTCACGGCGCTTTGATTGAAAACCTGTCCGATCTGGACTCCGATATCGTCTTCATCAAGAACATTGACAACGTCGTGCCCGATCGTCTCAAGGAGGAGACCGTGCTGTGGAAGCAGGTGCTGGCCGGCGTGCTGGTCGAGGCTCAGACTCAGGCGTTCTCTTATCTGAGACTGTTGGACAGCGGAGATTTCAACCACTCCGATCTGGAGGACATGATCCGCTTCGTGCGCCACACGCTGTGCTGCGACAAAGAGGGCCTCAAGGATATGGAGGATACCGAATTGGTCAACTACCTGCGCTCGAAGCTCAACCGTCCCATGCGTGCAGCGGGCGTTGTGAAGAATGTCGGCGAGCCCGGCGGCGGTCCGTTCCTGGCCTACAATCCCGACGGCAGCATCTCCCTGCAGATTCTGGAGTCGAGCCAGATCGACCAGAACAACGCCGAATATCAGAAGATGTTCACCGAGGGCACTCATTTCAACCCCGTGGACCTCGTGTGCGCGATACGCGATTATAAAGGTAACAAGTTCGACCTGCCCAAGTATGTGGACCCCGCCACGGGCTTCATCTCCTTCAAGAGCAAGTCCGGCCGCGAGCTCAAAGCGCTCGAGTTGCCCGGTTTGTGGAACGGCGCCATGAGCGATTGGTCCACCATCATGGTCGAAGTGCCTCTGGCTACTTTCAATCCGGTCAAAACGGTCAACGATCTGCTTCGCGACCAGCACCAGTAAAACATTTCCTCCGTGCTGTATCGCAGGCCCCAGCATATATCGTCCCTTCTCGATGCCTTCCTGCGCTCGGAGGGATTGGAGACGCCTTTGGCGCGCTACAGAGCCCAGGTGGCGGTGGCGCGTGTGATCGGCGAGCAGTATCAGCGCTACATCGGCGAAGTGCGTTTTCAGGGCGACACGCTCCGTGTGCAGATCAAGAGCGCGCCTTTGCGCCAGAACCTCCTGATGAACCGCGACTTCTATCTTCGGGCCCTGAATCATGAGGCCGGCGCGCAGGTGGTCCAGAATTTAATCTTCTGTTAGACGGCTGCGATGGAGCTTGTGCTTAAGGATCTCGTGATCGGCTACAATACGCGCGCAGGTCAGCGGCGCGTCACCGCTCCCTTGAGCGTGAAGCTCCCCGAGGGGCGTCTGATTTGTCTTGTCGGACGCAACGGTGTGGGCAAGTCCACGCTCTTGCGCTCTCTCTCCGGCCTGCAGCCGCCGCTCTCTGGCGATGTGCTTCTGGGGGGCAGCAGCATTGCCTCCTACAGCCACAAGGCTCTGGCGCGTCTGGTCTCCGTTGTCACCACGCGCGATGTGCCCGTGCCTTCCATGACGTCGTGGGAAGTCGTAGCCCTCGGACGCAGCCCCTACACGCAGTTCTGGGGGCAGCTTTCTCCGGCGGATAAGGAGATTGTGGACCGGAGCATCGACATCACGGGTATCTCGCCTCTGGCCTCACGGCGTGTGGGCTCTCTCTCCGACGGAGAGCGTCAGAAGGTGATGATTGCGAAGGCTATAGCGCAGGAAACGCCGGTGATTCTCCTGGACGAGCCGACGGCTTTTCTGGACTATCCCAGCAAGGTGTCCACACTGTCGCTGCTTTCGCGTCTGGCGCGAGAAATGGGGCGCACGATTCTCGTCTCCACGCACGACGTGGAGCACGCACTTCGTCTGTCCGACGAAGTCCTGTTGCTTCAGAAGGAGGGATTATATAAGGTATTGCGACGAGATGCTCTCGTTCTCGACCACTCTGCGGATGGTCTCGGCCAGCAGGTCGGCGATGGTGAGCTGCTTGACCTTGGCACAGCGCTGGGAGTAGGGGATGGAGTCGGTGAAGACAATCTCCTCAAGCGCACTGTTCTGCACGCGCTCTGAAGCCGGTCCGGACATCACGCAGTGGGATGCGATGGCGCGCACGCTGTGGGCGCCGTTGGCCATCATGAGGTCTGCGGCCTTGGTGATGGTGCCTGCGGTGTCCACCATATCGTCCACCAGAACGACATCTGCACCCGTCACGTCGCCGATGATCTGCATGTCAGACACCTCGTTGGCCTTCTTTCTCGTCTTGTTGCAGAGCACGAGGGGACAGTTGAGGTATTTGGCGTAGTTGGAGGCGCGCTTCGAACCGCCCACGTCGGGAGCGGCCATCACGAGATTCTTCAGCTTCAGGCTCTTGATGTAGGGCATCATCACGCTGGAGGCGTAGAGATGATCCACGGGGCAGTTAAAGAAGCCTTGCTCCTGATCGGCATGCAGGTCCATGGTGATGAGGCGGTCGATGCCGGCCACGGTCATGCAGTCTGCCACCAGCTTGGCACCGATGGACACGCGGGGTTTGTCCTTGCGGTCCTGACGGGCCCATCCGAAGTATGGCACGACGGCGTTGATGGTGCGGGCGGAGGCCCTCTTGGCAGCGTCCATCATGAGCAGCAGCTCCATCAGGTTGTCGCTGTTGGGGAAGGTGCTCTGTACCAGGAATACGTCCTTGCCGCGAATGCTTTCTTCATAGCTGACAGCAAATTCTCCGTCGGAGAACTTGGTGATGATCAGATTGCCGAGAGGACAACCTAAGCTCTGACAGATTTTTTCGGCAAGATATCGGGTTGCAGTTCCCGAAAACACAAGGAAATTGTTATTCATGGTTAGAACGTGTGCTTATTCGCTTGCTTTGCGCAGGCGGTGAAAATGTAACAATAAGTCTTTGAAATCCATGCCGGAGTGGATGTTGAAGCGCTTCCAGAGGTCGCCTCGTATCACGGCGCCGCCGAATCCCAGGTCGCGCACTTGGGGCATGAGCTCCAGCGAGACGCCGCCCTGAGCCATCACGTGTCGGTCGATGAGGCCGCGCCTCGAAGCGTCCTTGAGCTGCTCCAGGCTGTAGCGTGATTTGTAGTTCGGCTCGGAGATGCTGTCGAAGACGTTTTTGAGGATGACGTAGTCATACTCTTTCTTGCATCTGGGCAGATCTTCGATGTCGTAGCAGGTGCATGACTTCTGTCCCTTGTATCCGTTGGGCAGGTTGGGGTTGTGGTGGCTGATGTGTATTCCGGCCAGACCGAATTCTTCCTTGAGGTAGAAGTGGTCGTTGGCTACAATGCGGTTGTGGTAGCGCGTAGGAATCAGGGTCAGCAGCCGCTCACAATAGACCGGCTCTGACCCTGGTTTACGCAGGTGCAGCATATCCAGTCCGTCCTCAAAAAGTGTGGCGAGGATTTTGTCTTCTTCGATGAAGAACGTCGGGTTGGATAATAGCAGCAGTTTCATGAATGCTCTTATTCTGCAGCGGGTGCCTCTTCGGCGGGAGCTTCAGCCTCTGCGGCTGCGGCCTCTGCTTCTGCAGCAGCTTCCTTGGCGGCAGCCTCGAGTGCGGCTACCTTCTCTGCAATCTGAGCCTTCTTGGCTTCGTCAGCCTTCTTTTCTGCATTGAGACGCTCTGCAGCAGCCTTCTTGGCCTCGTCGGCCTGCTTGGCGGCGATGGCCTGGAGACCTTTCTGACGGTCTGCCTTCCATGCGTCAAACTTCTGCTGTGCAGCAGCTTCGTCGAATGCACCCTTCTTCACACCGCCTCTCAGGTGCTTCATGAGGTAAACACCCTCACCGGAGAGAATGTTGCGAACGGTGTCGGTAGGCTGTGCGCCGGCCTCTACCCAATACAGGGCGCGGTCGAATTTCAAATCTACAGTGGCAGGATTGGTGTTGGGGTTGTAGGTACCAATCTTTTCTGTAAACTTACCATCACGTGGTGCTCTTACATCAGCGATGACGATGCTGTAGAAGGCATAGCCCTTACGGCCGCCGCGCTGCAATCTGATTTTTGTTGCCATTACTTTTTATGGTTTTAATAGGTTTGAAATATGCTGCCATCTCGTGACAGCGGGTGCAAAGGTACGTCTTTTCTTGCAATAAAGGCCGGTTTTTGCTCTTTTTTTTTCGCTAAAGCGATGTTTTGTCAAAGAGAGAGCGTTTTCTTGATGGCCTCCACGTGTGCTTTGGCTTTCTCGACCTCGCCGGGATAGCATTTGGCGCATCCGATCTGGCCCTTGATTTCGCAGTAGAACTTGATCTTGGGCTCCGTGCCGCTGGGACGTACGGAGATCTTCGTGCCGTCTTCGCAGAACCACTGCAGCACGTTGCTCGTGGTCGGCATGTCGAGCTTGCTCACGTTGCCCTTGTCGTCGGTGGCGGTGAGGGCCTGGTAGTCCTTCGTCAGCACGACCTTCGAGCCGGCGATTTCCTTCGGAGCCTTGGCGCCGCGGAAGTCCGCCATCATCTGCTTGATTTCGTCGGCGCCGCTCTTGCCGGGCTTGGTCACGTTGATGGTGCTCTCGTAGGAGAAGCCGTATTCCTTATAGATTTCCATGAGCAGGTCGTAGAGCGTCTTGCCCTGATCCTTGGCCCATGCAGCGATTTCGCAGATGAGACAGATGGAGGCCGGAGCGTCCTTGTCGCGCACCTTGTCGTAGGGCAGGAAGCCGAACGACTCCTCGCCGCCGCCGATGTATTTCTGCTTGCCTTCGGAGAGGGCGATTTCGCGGGCGATCCACTTGAAGCCCGTGTAGCAGTCGCGCAGCTCCACGCCGTTCTTCTTGGCCATCTCGGCAATCACCTCGGTGGTGACGATGGTCTTCACCAGGAAGTCGGTCTTGCCCAGTGTGCCCAGAGCCTGCTTGTTCTTGATGATGTAGTAGATGAACATCATGGCCGTCTGGTTGCCGTTGATGATCTGCCACTCGCCTTCGGGGTTGCGGCAGACGATGGCCAGACGGTCGGCGTCGGGATCGGTAGCCACCACGAGGTCGGCGTTGAGCTTCGTGCCGAGCTTCATGCCCAGCGTCATGGCTTCGGCGTTCTCGGGGTTGGGGGAGACGACGGTGGGGAAGTTGCCGTCAACGACCATCTGCTCGGGCACCACGTTGATGTTCTGGAAACCCCACGAGCGCAGACACATGGGCACGATGTGGCGGCCCGTGCCGTGCATGGCGCTGTAGACGATGTTGAGGTCCTTCTGGCGCAGGATGACGTCCTGATCCACCATAGCCTCCTTCACGGCCATCATGTAGTCGTAGTCCATCTCGCCGCCGATGATCTGGATGAGGTCCCAGTTGGCCGTGAACTTCACGTCCTCCAGCTTCACCTTGTTCACCTCGTCGATGATGCCGGTGTCGTGCGGAGCGAGCACCTGCGCGCCGTCGGCCCAGTAGGCCTTGTAGCCGTTATACTCCTTGGGGTTGTGCGATGCGGTGACGTTGACGCCGGCCACAGCGCCCAGCTGACGGATGGCGAAGCTGATTTCCGGGGTGGGGCGCAGACTTTCAAAGAGATAGGCCTTGATGCCGTTGGCCGAGAAGATGGCGGCTACGGATTCGGCATACATGCGGCCGTTGTTGCGGCAGTCGTGACCGACCACCACGGAGCATCCGCCCTTGGGGAAGGCCTTGTTGATGTAGTTGGCGAAGCCCTGAGTGGCCATGCCGACGATGTATTTGTTCATGCGGTTGGTACCGGCGCCCATGATGCCGCGCAGGCCTCCGGTGCCGAACTCCAGGTTCTGGTAGAAGGCGTCCACGAGGGCCGTCTTGTCGTCATACATAGCCTTGATTTCGGCTTTCGTGGCGTCGTCGATGATGGACGAGTTGAGCCATTCCTGAGCTTTGGCCTCACACTGTTTGATGAGATCGTTTTCCATAGTGCGTGATGTGTTTGAATTATGATTGTTTGATAATATTCGCTTTATCCGTTTTTCTCCCGCAAAGATACGAAAAACATTGCAATGTTCAAAAAAAATGGGGACTTTTGATGCCGAATCTCCAAAAATTATGTACTTTTGTGGTGCAAAACTCGAATGAAGGATGAATAAGGTGATGCTCATCGGCAATGTCGGACTCGATCCCGACGTGCGTTTTGTGGATCAGGGCGTCTGCGTGGCGCAGATTCGTCTGGCCACTTCGGAGCGCGGCTACACGCTGGCCAACGGCACCGAAGTGCCCGAGCGCACGGAGTGGCACAACGTGGTGCTCTGGCGCCAGTTGGCCGAGACGGTGGACAAGTATGTCAAGAAGGGCGACAAGCTCTACATCGAAGGCAAGATCCACACCCGCTCCTACGAAGACAAGCAGGGCCGCACGCGCTACATCACCGAGATTTGGGCCGAAGCCATGGAGATGCTGACGCCCAAGGGCTCTTCAGCTCCTTCATCCGCTCCGGAATCCCCGGCTTCATGATTTTCATTTTAACACCATTTTTCCCCACTACATGGATGACCCTGTCGCGGGACTGCTAGAGTCCCTTTCCTCAGTTTCTTTCACAGCCCCTGACGCCTATTGCATAGCCGCCATTGCGGGCGCAGTCGTATTGCTTGTTCTTTCCGCCTTTGTCAGCGGCAGCGAGATCGCCTTCTTCTCCCTCTCTCCCGAGGAGACGGACAAGTTGGATCCCGACCGCAGCACCTCCGACGAACGCATCCTGCACTGGCAGGAGCACTCGGAGCGCCTGCTGGCCACCATCCTGATTGCCAACAATCTGGTCAATGTGGCCATCGTGATGCTCTTGGGCTACGCAGCCGACCGGATGCTCAGCTTCGGCGGCGTCGTCTGGCTGGAGTTCCTCTCGCTCACTGTGGTGCTCACCTTCCTGCTGCTGCTCTTCGGCGAGATCATGCCCAAGGTCTGGTGCGTCCAGCATGCGCTCAGCTTTGTGCGCGGCGGCAGCGGCGTGCTCGCTTTTCTGGAGACGCTCTTCTGGCCTCTGAGCAGCCTGCTCATCCGCAGCAAGATGTTCACCGACCGCTTTGTCCGCCATCAGGTGGACGCCCTCACGGTGGACGATCTGGAGAAGGCGATGCAACTCACTGACACCAAGGATATTGCCGAGGAGTCGAAGATGCTCAAGAGCATCATCCGCTTCGGCGGCGAGATGTGCAAGGAGGTCATGACGCCCCGCGTGGACATGGTCGACATCGACATCCGCACGCCGTTCCCCAAGGTGCTCGAGTGCATCGTGGAGAACAACTACTCGCGCATCCCCGTCTTCCAGGGCTCCGAGGACAACATCAAGGGCATCCTCTACATCAAGGATTTGCTGCCGCATCTCTCCAAGCCCGCCAATTTCCGTTGGCAGACGCTCATCCGCGCCCCTTATTTCGTGCCCGAGACGAAGATGATCGACGACCTCCTGCGCGACTTCCAGGAGCACAAGGTCCACATGGCCATAGTGGTGGACGAGTTCGGCGGCACGAGCGGTCTGGTCACGATGGAGGACATCATCGAGGAGATTGTCGGCGAGATCCACGACGAGACCGACGAGGAGGAGAAGGGCTACCAGCGTCTGAACAAAAACACCTGGGTCTTCGACGGCCGCACGCAGCTCATCGACTTCTCCAAGGTGATGCAGCTTGAGGAGGATTTCTTCGAGGAGGTGGAGGGCGACGCCGACACTCTGGCCGGCCTCATCCTCGAACTCAAGGGCGACTTCCCGGAGCTGCACGAGCGCATCACCTACCGCCAGTTCGCCTTCGAGGTGACGGAGATGGACGAGCGCCGCATCGTCTCGGTGAAGGTCATCAGAGGAAAATAAAAATAACCACAAAAGGAGAGGGGGCGACCGTGTGGCCGTCCCCTCTTTCTTGTTTTATAGTGATTTATTACTCAGCCGTTTTGCGGCTTTTCTTATAGCGCTTGTTGAGCCCCTTGATGACTTCCTTCGTGATGTCCATTTTGGGGTTGGCGATGAGCATGTTGTCGCCGGCCTTGACGAGCACGTAGTCGTATTTCTTGGTCTTGTTGTAGGAGCGCAGGAAGGCCTGGATGCTGTCGCGGGCTTCCTGGTTCACGCGGGCCTGCTCCTGAGCGAAGTCGGTCTGCAGACGGTCGGCCAGCTCCTGCAGCTGCTGTTGCTCGGCCTGGATGCTGTTCTGTGCGCGCTCCAGCTCGTCGCGGGTGGTGAAGCCGTTGCTCTCATACTTCTTCTGCATGGCGGCGGCGTGCTGCTCCAGCGTGCGCTGCTTCTGTGCCAGCGTGCTCTGGATGTTGGTGCCCTTGCGGGTCAGCTCTTCCTCGTAGTCCTTGTAGAGCTGATACTGGGTGATGAGGCTGTCCATCTCCACATAGGCGATTTTCAGCCCCGTGGTTTCGGCGCCGGTGTTTTCGGCGGTCTCCTCAGCCTCTTCGGCCGATTTCTGACATGCGGTGAGGCTGAGTGCAGCGGCCACCGCGAATAGTATCACATGTTTCATATCTTGTATTGTTGATGTACGCATCGGATGCCTTTCCGTCTCATGGCTTTGCTGTGGCCGATGTGCTCGCTGCCGAAGCGCCCGTTCTTCTCCAAAACGATGCGTATGCACAAAAGTAGCACGCTTAACCCAACAAAAAGAGCCACAAGTAGAAACAGTTTCAGCATATTTTGTTACATTTGCAGGGCAAAAGTAGTAAAAAACTTCGAAACAACGCATATTCGATGAATAAAATCGCCGTTAATCTGTCAATTCTCGCTCGCAGCGGCTATGATTTGCGCCGTAAGGGCGTCACGGAGGAGCATCTCCTCATGGACTTTGTCCACCGCATGCGCATTGCCTGGAATCTTTATCAGGCCGAGATGGAGGAGCAGTATGGCATTGAGCCCTGCTCCGTGGATTTTGATCTGGAAACCAATGTTGATGCCGAATGAGAGTCTTCTTCCGCTATATCCTTGCCCTTCTTCCGCTGCTCTTCGCAGCCTGTGACGCCTACGACGACTTCACGACGGACCCCTCCGCCCGCCTGACTTTTTCGTTGCAGGAGGTGGCCTTCGACACCGTCATCACGGCCGAGGGCTCTTCCACGCGCACGCTCATGGTGCGCAACTATAATGACGCGGGCCTGCGCATCCGCAGCGTTGCGCTGGAGATGGGCGCCGAGTCTCCTTTCCGCGTCAACGTGGACGGCCAGTATCTCGACGGCGGCACGGGTGCCGACTTCGAGGTGCGCACGCAGGACAGCATCTTCGTGCGTCTGGAGTGCACGCTGCCCGACATGGACCGCGACGATGTGACGCACTACGACGACCGTCTGCTCTTCTGTCTCGAGAGCGGCGCGGTGCAGGAGGTGGCCCTTTCGGCCATCGGCATGGACGTCTATCGCTGGACCGACCGCACCCTTTCCGAGGACGAGGTGGTGGACTCCAAGCGCCCCATCCTGGTGGGAGGTCAGCTGACGGTCGACGAGGGCGTCACGATGACGGTCAAGGGCGGCACGCGTCTCTTCTTCCGCGACAACGGATCGCTGCTTGTGCGCGGCACGCTGAAGGTGGAGGGTGAAGAGGGCAATCCCGTCGTCATGCGCGGCGACCGCACGGACTATCTGCTCAAAGACATCCCCTACGACAACACGCCCGACCGCTGGAACGGCGTCACCTTCGAGTCCACCAGCGCCGGCAACACGCTCACGTGGCTCAACCTCCACAGCGCCCGCTGGGGCATCCGCGCCGAGAAGACCGACCTCACGCTGGAGTCCTGCATCTTCCACAACATAGCGGGCAAGGATGAGGCCGTCAACAACGGTCTTTACCTGAAGGATTGCGAGCTCACGGCGCACAACACGTGCATCTCCAACGTGATGGGCCACGGCCTGTGGCTCATCGGCGGCAAGGCTGCGCTCGACCACTGCACGCTGGCGCAGTATCTCATCATCGGCGGCGGCACTAAGGGCAAGGCGCTCCATCTGGCCAACCGTACGGACGAGGGTGAGTGTCCCATCGAGGACTACATTTTCACGCGTTGTCTGGTGATGGGCTACGGCGACGATGTCATCGACGCCGATTTCGTCAATCCCGGCTCGCGTGAGGAGAAGCTGCTCTTCGACGAGTGCTATCTCAACACGGTGGAGGATCCTGCCGACACGCGTTTCGTCTCCTGCCTTTATGACAGCAAGGAGGCCGAGAAGCGCGGCAACAAGGGCAAGAGCCCTGCGGAGCGCGGCCTTTATAAGGTCTTTGATACGCGCCTCTTCCTCTACGACTTCACTCCGGCCGACGGCAGCCCCTGCGCAGGCTACGGCGCCGAGTTTTGAGGAAACTAGAAAAATCGGAGCGGATTTCAAGAAAATCTGCCCCTATTGTTTGTCGTTTCAAATAATTGTCTTATCTTTGCACTGAGTAAAAATACTTAGCGCACTGAGTAAATTGTAAGCCAATGTATAAAAGAGCTGAATACCATGTGATTAAGAGCAGACTTGAAGAGCCCAGAAAGTTCATTCAAGTCGTCATGGGGCCTCGCCAGGTGGGGAAATCCACTGTCGTGAAGCAAGTTCTTCAAGACCTGAATCTGCCTTACCAACAGTTTTCTGCCGACAGCGTTCCTGCCGGAAACACTTCTTGGGTGTCCGACTGTTGGGCAGCAGTCCGCAGCCTGAAAGCCAGCAAAGGATGGGACAGCATTATATTGGTCATTGACGAGATACAGAAAATCTCCAACTGGAGTGAGGCGGTGAAGAAAGAGTGGGACGACGACACTTTTCACGACAGGAATATCAAGGTGTTGCTTCTTGGCAGCAGCCGTGTGATGCTGGAGCGTGGTTTGTCGGAGTCTCTTGGCGGTCGTTTTGAAGAAATCCGCATGACGCATTGGAGTTATCCCGAGATGAGAGACTGTTTCGGGTTCACTTTGGATCAGTATATCTACTATGGCGGATATCCCGGTGCTGCGTCTCTGATCCACGATGACGACCGTTGGGAGCAGTATATCCAGTCCTCCATCATTGATGCCACCATCAACAAGGACATATTGATGGATACGCCTATTGGCAAACCTGCGTTATTGAGACAGACCTTCGAGTTGGGCGCGGCTTATTCCGGTGAATTGCTTTCACTGAACAAGATGCTTGGATCGTTGCAGGATGCTGGCAACACTGTCACGCTGAGCGGATACATCAATTTACTCGGTGAGAGCGGTCTGTTGTGCGGCTTACAGAAGTTTAGCGTTGATACGGCCCGTCGCCGCGCGAGCATTCCAAAATTCCAGGTTTGCAACAATGCTCTTAAGATGATCTATAACAACCGCACCTTCGAGCAGGCAATTTTAGACAGAAAGCTTTGGGGTCGCATTTTCGAGTCGGGTGTCGGTGCATGGTTGGCAAGCCAGTCTTTTGTTCATCGTTTTGAGTTGTTCTATTGGCGTGAACGCAGTGATGAGGTGGATTTCATTCTTTGCAAGAAGGGTGTTGTAGTTGCCGTTGAGGTTAAGGGCAATGCAGAGAAGTCCACCAGGGGGCTTGCTGTTTTCCGCGAAAAATTCCAGCCCGGGTCTTCTTTTATTGTTGGTGATGGCGGTTTGCGTGCAGAGGATTTCCTGACGATGGATATTCGCAAGTTGTTTGACTGACTACCCGAACTCCTTGGGAAGACGCGCTGTAGCGCCTTTCAAAGGTGATTCTTGTGACATACAAAAAATGCTCGTGCAAACTACGCCGCATCCGCCCGAGTCGAATATTTCGCTTTGTCAAAATTTCGGCGGCGGATTCTCGGAGAAATTCACCTTGCAGCGGAAGTCTAAATGCCTGATAATCAATATTGGGCTGCTCGCTCAACCCCCAATCAGATACCCTGCAGAGACCGAGCAGAGACCGACCAGAGGCGCTAAATGCGGGTTCGGATGTCAAGTTTTACGTGTACTCTGACTGGTGGGTCACAATTTGCAATTTTCTTACCTATACTGAAAGAGTTGACACAAGAGGAGTTGTCGTACTGGATTTGTTGACAGTCCCATTTATGTCAAACTCGTCAGTAAACTGTCAACTGTTTTGGAAAAGACACGGCTCTCCGCACATTTTTGCATTTTCGTTTTTCGAAAAAATGGAGTGGAAATCTAGAAAATTCGCTCCGAATGTTTGTCGTTTCAAAGAAAAAGTGTATTTTTGTGGCGGATTTGAGTAAAAATCTCTTATCCGCGACTTATTGGGAATAAGCGAAGCGTTATGCTTGTCTTGTGATTGAAACCTAGGAAATTTCAACTGCGACGATAAGGACTGCATAATGACTTCCACGCTTGGCGTGGACTATGTCATTACGTTTGTTCGTCGGGTTTTCCTAGGACCTCAATCACAGACGTGGATATAGTACCACGCTTTTTGCTTCATACAAAATGTGAATTGTCCTTTTGGGTACTGGAGGATGAAAAAGGAAATCTAAATATGGGAAGGATAGTTGATTCTTTCAAAAGAGAGCTTGGCAAGAACACCGGCAAAGCAGTATCCAATTTCTTTTTTGGCGACAGCCACGCAACACCCTATCGTCGTGTAGATTCTGAACGTCGTGCACGTGTGCAGGAAGAGGCGTTAAAGCAGCAAGAGCAACAAAATCTGAATTTACTTGACGGAGCAGTACTTGGAAATGTAGATATTGTCTTGCAAACGCCAATTCCACAAGATGAACAAGCATTGTTGCAACTGATGTCAATATGGGGCGCACAACTCGCCAGTAGCAAATGGGACTTTGATGATGAAAAAGGAAAAATCCGTGCACAATACCCAGATGCAATTCTGGAAAAATTCAAGCAATGTATTATTGTTATGAAATATGTAGCACCGACAAATATGATGGCAGAGCATTATGAAAAAATTTTGAAAAAAGCAAGCAGGCGGCGTTTTATTGCAAAATATAAAGTCCCCATTGTTTTAGCAATTTGGATAGGTGTTTTGGCAATATTTATCTTACTTGGATCTCTTGGCGTTTTTGATTAAGTATAAATTAAAATGAACAATTTCCAAAATCTTCTTGTAAGCAACCCAGACCAGTACATTGGTTACGGGAATCCCAGCGCAGACATTTGTTTTGTGGGAAAAGAGGCAACTGGTATGTTGCCGCTACAGTGCGGACTTGGTAGTGCAAACTATTGGATGACATCACTACCCATGTTTTTCGACCGTATCAAAACGGAGAATCCGAACGATTCCATTTGGAAAGAGGGACACACGTGGAACAAATACCAGAAGCTCTATGATGCCATCTTTCCGGAGAATGCAGCTATGCCAGGCACCATGAACTTTGAACAACATGTATTTGTTACCGAAATGAGTGCCCTTCCTGCTGCCACAACTAATCAAGGAAAAGGCACACCAGGATTCGAAGAGCAACTATCAGCCCGTAAGCAGACGTTCTTTGCACATCCTTATTTCAAAGATTTCAAGGTTATTGTTCTTGCCTGTTCCGACTACATAGTGAACTATGGAGACCGTCGCGAGATTGACACACTTTTTGATGTTACTTTCGACATGAATGGCGGAGCTCATGAAGTTGGTCTGCAAAATGCCTTTTGGGTGCATCATAGTCCGGACGGTAAAAGAATTGTCATTCATACACGTCAACTTAGCGGCGCGGTGTCGGACAAGTTGCTTGAAGAAATGGGCGCTGTAATCAGGCAACATCTTAATAGTTGTCAAAACATAGCATTTGCTTCATCTGTAACAAAAAAACTGTCTATTGGAATGACAATGGATGAATGCAAAAACATCTGGGGTGAGCCTCAAAAAACTAGCAAGACAACTTTTCCAAACAGAGAAATCGAAACTTGGTTATACGAAAATAATAAAAGTATAATCTTTGAAAACGGAATCCTGCGCATTATACAGGAGTAATTAAACATTAAATGACTCTTGGCGCCTGCAGACATAATCTGCGGGCGCTTTTCTTATAGCCCTTCCTATTTTTACTGCATAGTTATCCAAAACTTTTTTTTACAGTTATCCGGAAAAATCGAATTAACTCCCCAAATCTGAAGTGCACCCCCAAAGTTGGACAAAAAACTTTTAGGGTACATTATGTCAAAAACAAAGAGGAA
>CACZUX010000017.1 GCA_902784475.1 uncultured Bacteroidales bacterium
CCGGTGCATCTCATGACCCTCAACGTAGATGGCCGAGAGCGGACGTGCCGGACACAGATTCTCGCAGGCGCCGCAGCCGATACATGTGGCCGTGTTGACTACCGGCACTTTCAGCGACCATTCGTCATCAGGGTCGGAGGGCACCATCGAGATGGCGCCGGTGGGGCAGTGGCGGGCACAATTGCCGCACTCCACACCGTCGGTCAGGGGCACACAGTTCTGCTTCACCCACACGGCGTGACCGATTTGCAGCGACGACTTCTCCTGTTTCGTGATGGGGCGTATAGCGCCCGTGGGGCACACTTTGGAACAACGGACACATTCCGGACGGCAGTAGCCGTGCTCATAGCCCATCACGGGCTGCATGAAGTGGTCGAGCGATGTTGAGGGGCGCAAAACGTCGTTGGGGCATTCCGACACGCAGAGCTGGCAGGCAGTGCACTTCTCGGCCATGTTGCGGGCCGTGAGGCTGCCCGGAGGCGTCAGCGGCGTCTGCCGCTTAGGCGCCACCTTGTCCTCAATTTCGGCCAGGCCGCCGTCCACCTTTTTCTCTTCCTGGGCCAGAGCGGTGCCGGCCAGCAGGGCGGTGCCAATGAGGAATTGGCGTTTGCTTCTGTCCACCGTTCCCTCTTTTTCCTCCTTCTTCCCGTTACTTACGTCGAACCCGTAGCTCAGTGCGCCTTTCGGGCAGATGTCGATGCAGTTGCCGCAGGTGACGCAGCGCGAGGAGTCGATGTCGTAGGTCTTAAAGTCGATACAGGCAGCTTTGCAGTTGCGTGAACATTTTCCGCAGCCGATGCATTGCTCCTCATTGAAGCGCACCTTCAGCAGCGAGAAGCGTGCGATGCAGCCCAGTGCGGTGCCCACGGGACATACTGTGTTGCACCATGTGCGTCCGCCCTTGTAAGCGAGGATGACGATGATGATGAGCGTGAGTGAGGTGACAGTGAGGGGCACCCATCCGTAGAACACCCAGTCGGCTTCCGACACGGCATAGCTGTCGACCGCCTCCGCTCCGAGCGCCAGCAGATTGTCGGTGCCGATCCAAAGGGGCTGGATGAGATGTGTCACGATGCGCCCGTAGGTGCTGTAGGGGGCGATGAGGGCGGCAATGCCCGTGAGCCCCGTCACAATCAGAAGGACGAAGACACACAGAACGACGATTCGCAGCCACCACATGGCGGGGGAGAGGCTGTAGGGATTGCGCTTGCGGTTGAGGCGCGCCACGAGATCCTGTATCACACCCAGAGGGCAGATGACGGAGCAGTAGAGACGTCCCAGCAGCAGTGTCAGGGCGAGGATGACGCCCACAACGGTCAGATTGGTTGCCAACAGTGCCGGCAGCAGCTGCACCTTGGGCATCCAGCTCAGATAGTGAAACAGCGTGCCCGAGACGTCGAGCAGCAGCAGAGTGATGCCCGCAAAGAAAAGGGCGGCGAGGATTTGTCTTGTGCGTTTAAGCATATTGTTTGGTGTGTCGGGTGATGAATATACTCAATTCGTAAAGGGCATATATGGGCAGGCTCACGACCAGCAGTGAGAAAGGATCTCCTGTGGGTGTGACGACGGCGGCCACGATGAGGATGGCCACGACGGCGTGGCGCCTGTAGTTGCGCATCAGGCCGGAACTGATGACTCCGTAGCGCGCCAACAGCCAGCAGATGACGGGCAGTTCGCACACAATTCCCATGGCGAGACCCAACCCCAGCATCGTGTCAATGTAAGATTGCAGCGTGAGCATGTTGCCCACTTCGGGGCTCACCTGGTAGGTGCCCAAGAAGCGCACAGCCAGCGGGAACACGATGAAGTAGTTGAGCAGTGTGCCAACGACGAACATCGTGTAGGCGCCGAATACGAGGCGCCGGCCCAGGCGTCGCTCGTTCTCGTAGAGGCCGGGCGAAATGAAGCGGAACAGCACGCAGAGTACGTAGGGTGAAGCGGCGAGTAAACCGGCATAAAGCGCGGTGCGCATGTGAACCATGAACTGCTCCGTCAGCCCAGTGTTGATGAGATGCAGACTGAAGTCTGTGTCGGCTCCGATCAGGCGGTAGGTGCAGAAATCGCCGTGGGCGGGCGCCAGTAACACGGTGAAGAGCGGCTCCTTCAGCGAGAAGGCAGCCGCTGCCAGCAGCACCACAGCGATAAGAGCGCGGATGATGACACTGCGCAGTTCGTCCAGATGGTCCCAGAAGGTCACGCTTCGGTCTTTTCTTCGGTCTTTTCGCTATTTTCTGCCTTAGGGCTTTCGGGGGTGGACGTCTCGTTGAGCCCGTCCTTGAAACTCTTTACGCCACGTCCGAGTCCCTTCATCAGTTCGGGGATTTTTTTGCCGCCGAAGAGCAGCAGCACTACCAGGGCGATAATGATGATTTCCTGTAATCTCAGTCCAAACATAATCGGTATTGTTTTGATTTAAGAATTATTCCTTAGTTTTTTTCTTTCTTTAGCCGCTTCCCGTCGCAGCGCCTTCATGTCGTCGCGGGAGAGGACAAAATCGTTGGAGAAAGCCTCGCGCCACCACTCGGCGTCACAACTGCTGTGTTCAGTGCTCGCAAACTCCGGGCTGTCGGGATTATTGGTTCGTCCATGGTCATACCAGGGCATGAACCAGAGCCACTTGGCGCCGGCGTTCCACTGGCGGCTGATGAGCGGCACGTTGCCGCACTCGGTGAGCGCCGCAAGTTTGGAGGGGGAGGATTCCCTGAGAAACTTGTAGCAGGAGTGGAAGATGTCGTCGGCATCGCCGTTGTTATAGACGTCAATGCTCACAATGTCCACATATTCATCGCCCGGATACCATCTGTAGCCGTCGCTGTAGGGTTTGCCCCATGCTGCTGCCTGCGTCCACACCCAGATGAGATTGTCAAACCCCTCTGACTCGAAGCGGCGATACATGATGCGCCACAACTCGTTGCATGCTTCAGGGTCGCGGCCCCACCAAAACCACATGCCGCCCGCCTCGTGGAGCGGTCGCCAAAGGACGGGAATGTGTTTCTCTTTCAGCAATTTCAGATACGATGCTATCTGGTCGATGTCCTGCATCATCTGTCGATATTCCGGGCTCGACGGCTCAAAGATTTTGCGCACGTCGAAGGTTGTTTTGTCGGCGCCTTCTCCCCAGTAAAATGAGTGTTTCCCGCTCTGGTTGGCAGGCACGTTCCAGTGCCACATAATGCAGACCACACCGCCCTGACTGTTCCACGATGTGATTTCATCGATGTCCGTGTAGTCAATCCATCCTCCTTTGGCGGAGTAGGGGTGGTGGATGTAGTCAAAGCCACAGAGCGCGGGCCATTTTCCAGTGTGCCGCTTCACCCATTTCGCTTCGTTCAGATTCCAGCTGACGTCGGCCATGGCGCCCGACAGCATCTTCTTGCCGGCTACGGATTGCAGGCAGCACAGCAATTGCTCCGCCTCACAGGAGCGGCGGGGCGTCTGCCGTGCGCAGAGGGCGAGAGCAACGGTAGCAAAGACTGCCAGAAGGAATGTTTTTTTCGTCATTGTTCCCTGTCTTTGTGACGCATTTTTCATGACTTTCTTATGCAAAGATACAAAAAATGCGGAATTAAATTGGATTCGGCATGGGAAAAAGTTATAATTGAGTTTATTTACCGTCTTGACTGCTAAAAAATAATAAAATAAGAGAGTCACTTCCCTCTATGTGAAATTGTTTTTCTATTTTTGCATCGTTAAATCATAAAATAATATGCGACACAACAACATCATTGCTCTTTTTTTCCTGCTCGTTTCCGCTTCTGCGGGTGCTACGGAAGCGTATCAGGCCCCTGCCGGCGGCCAGACCATCAGTGATCATCTCATCGGCATCTTTTTCGAGGACATCAGCCATGCAGCCGACGGCGGCCTCAATGCCGAACTTGTGCAGAACGGCTCCTTCGAATACAGCCCCAACGAGCGCGACGGCTGGGGCCCCGGGACGGCATGGAAAACCATGCGCCACGGCCATTCTCTGGGCTACATCCAGCCTGTGAACAGCGGCATCGGTCGCCCCACCTACATGCGTCTCCACACGGAGCGCGTGGGCCATTATTATGACTACAACGGCTGGACCGGCTTCGGCATCCAGAACGACGGCTTTGACGGCATCAGCCTCAAGGCCGGCGCCGCCTACGGATTCTCCCTGCGCCTGCGCAACCACGACGGCGTGAAGAAACAGATGCGCGTGGTGCTGACCGAACATCAGGGCAAGGGTAAGCCTCTCGCCGTCCTGGCTGATGACACCGTGGAAATCTCCGCCGATGCCGTGTGGACGCCTTATAGCCTGCGCCTCACGGCCGTTTCCGATGCTAAACATGCGGCTCTGCAGCTCATCATGCTCAACACGGGCGATGTGGATGTCGACGATGTGTCGCTCCTGCCGGAGGACACCTACAAGGGCCACGGCTTGCGTAAGGATCTTGTCGAAGCTTTGGCAGCGCTGCATCCCACGTTCATGCGTTTCCCTGGAGGCTGCATCATCCATGGTGGCGGCGACGGCATGTGGGACACCTATCGCTGGAAGAACACCATCGGCCCCAAGTGGACCCGTCAGGGGCTGAAAAACTGCTGGGGCTACCATCAATCGATGGCTCTGGGCTACTATGAGTATTTCCAGCTCTGTGAGGATCTGAACATGGCGCCTCTGCCCGTTCTGCCCTGCGGGGTGAGTTGTCAGGGTGCCGGCGGCGGATGGAACATGAAGACGCAGACCCAGGATGCCGTGCCGATGGGTCAGATGGACGAGTGGGTGCAGGACGCCCTCGACCTCATCGAGTGGGCCAACGGCGACCCCGCCACCTCCGTTTGGGCCCGAAAGCGCGCGGAGGCAGGCCATCCCGAGCCTTTTGGTTTGAAGTATCTCGGCATCGGCAATGAAGAACGCATTTCACCCGAATTCATCGAGCGATTCAAGTATATCTACGAGCGCGTTCGGACCGCTTATCCCGAGATTGTCATCGTGGGCACAGCCGGTCCCGGCTCTCATCCCGGCAACAGGGACTTTGAGCTGGGTTGGAAGTTGGCCGAGGAGATCGGTCTGCCGATTCTCGACGAGCACTATTATGAGAAGCACGACTACTTCCTGAAGTCGCGTCAGTACGACAAATACCCCCGCGACCGCAAGACGAAGGTTTATCTGGGCGAATATGCCGCCAAAGACAAGAAACTTATCGACGCCCTTTCCGAGGCGCTCTATCTGCTGCATGTCGAGCGCAACGGCGACGTGGTGTGCATGACGAGCTATGCGCCGCTCTTTGCCCGAAAAGGCGCCACCAACTGGAATCCCAACCTTATATACTTCGACAACGAGCGCCCCTATCTGACTTGTAGTTATTATGTGCAGCAGATGTTCGGCCTGTCGGCCGGCCAGTACTTCTACGGCGATTGTGTCACCCTCGACGGCGACGGAAAGCTGCAGGGGCAGAGTGTCGTGCTCAATGTCAAGACGCGCCGCCTCTATGTGAAGCTGTGCAACGCCGGCGGCAAGTCGGTTAAGGCTTCCGTCGATCTCACGCGCTTCTCTCCCAAAGGTCAGGCGCTTAAGACGGTGCTCAGAGGCAAGCCCGACGATGAGAACAACTACGAGCATCAGCCCGTAGCGCCCGAGACGGAGAAGACGGATGCTGCCGAGAAGTTCACTTTGAAGCTGCCGCCTTACTCGTTCACGATGTTGGAGTACGAACTGTAGTCCGCTAGCTGCTCAGAAACAAATAAAATATTGGAGCGACATTTCGGTGTCGCTCCTTTTTTATGTCAAAAAACATGCCTTTGACAGACAAAAAAGCATATTAACTCTAAATCTCTCAACTCTCAACTCTCAACTCTCAACTATTTTTCATACCTTTGCACCCAGATTTACGGTGCGCCAGCGATGGCGGTAAAAGGGAATCGGGTGAAAGTCCCGAGCTGTCCCGCAGCTGTAAGTCCCGTTTTCACTGCGCAACACAAGCCACTGAGGTTCCGGCTTCGGGAAGGCGCGCAAGTGGGGGACGAGCCAGAAAACCTGCCGTGAAGCAGAAAGAAGACCTGACGGCCCGCGTGGATACGGGTGCTGAAGAATGAAGAGAAAAAGTGTTTTAGGCTTTGCGTTGTCCTTATTTATGGGCATGTGCGTCCCTGCGTATGCGCAGGAGGCTTCCGATGATGTGCGTCACATCGGCGAGGTGGAGGTGCATGCCTCCAAGGCCGAGACGGTGATAGAGGGTCAGACGCTCTCGGGCGAGCAGATGGAGGCGCTGCGCCATCACAGCGTGGCCGACGCCATGCGCTATTTCTCCGGCGTACAGCTCAAGGACTACGGTGGTGTGGGCGGCATGAAGACCGTCAACATCCGTTCCATGGGCAGCAATCATCTGGGTGTCTTCTACGACGGCATCCAGTTGGGTAATGCCCAAAACGGCATCGTTGATCTGGGCAAATACTCAATGGACAATCTGGAGGAGATTACCCTCTACAACGGTGAGAAGAGCAGCGTGTTCCAGCCGGCCAAGGACTTCGGCTCCAGCGGCACGCTCTACCTGCGCAGCCGCCGTCCGCTCTTTATGGAGGGTGAGCGCAACAATTTCAAATTTACAGCCCGCGGCGGCAGCTTCGGTCTGAAGAATATTTCCGGACTCTGGGAGCACAAGTGGTCGAAGAAAGTGACGAGCAGCCTGAGCGCCGAGTTCACCGATGCAACGGGCAAGTACGATTTCCGCTACAAGCGTGTGAACCAGAAAGGGGAGGTGATGTGGGACACGACGGCCACGCGCAACAACGGCGACATACAGGCCGAGCGTGTGGAGGCTTATGTGCAGGGTAACATCGACGAGGGTCTATGGAATGTGAAGGCTTATTTCTATAATTCCGAGCGCGGCATTCCCGGCGCCATTGTCAACAACGTGTGGAAGCACGCCCAGCGTCAGTGGGACCGCAATTTCTTCATCCAGAGCCATTCGCAGAAGGCATGGTTGGACGGCAGGTTGGAGAGCCAGTTCAATATCAAGTACGCCTGGGACAAGATGCGCTATCTCAATCCCGACACGACACTGCGCTATGTGGACAACACTTTCCGCCAGCATGAAGTCTATGTCAGCTCGGCCACGCACTACATTGTGTTTGACGACACGGAGGACGACTCTGCCCGCCGTCGCGGCAAACTGGATGTTGGCCTCAGTGTCGATTATCAGTGGAACGGGTTGAAGGGCGTCCTCCAGGGGACGGACTTCGTTTCGCGCAACACGGTGCTTCTGGCCGGCGCTGCAGGCTACCAGTGGTGGCGCCTGAAGCTGATGGCGTCGGTGATGGGCACTTTTGTGCGCGACCGTATGACCGACAACACCAGTGAGTGTACGCCTTCCGTCTTCCTCAGCATGACGCCCGTTAAGGGCAACAAGGATTTGGAGCTGCGGGCTTTCTACAAGCGAATCTTCCGCATGCCAACGTTCAACGATCTCTACTATACCGACATGGGCAACAAGTATCTCGAGCCCGAATATACCACACAGTACGACGTCGGCATCACGTGGAAGCATGCCTGGGCGCACAACATATTGCGTCGCCTGGAGCTCAAGGCCGACGGCTATTTCAATCAGGTGGACAACAAAATTGTCGCCGTACCCAAGGGCAACAGCCAGTATCGCTGGATGATGATGAACCTGGGCTATGTGGAGATTCTCGGCGCGGAGTTCCAGTTCAAGACCGACTGGCAGTTCTCGCCCGACTGGCGTTTGGACTTCGGCGGCAACTACACCTACCAGAAGGCGCGTGACTACTCCGACCCGAAGGACAACGATCCTGTGGCCGGCACCTGGGGGGGACAGATTGCCTACATCCCCTGGCATTCGGCCTCGGCGATGGGCACGCTCACATGGCTCATGAAGCGCAACATGGACCTGATGCTTAACTACAGCTTCATTTATACGGGCGAGCGCTACCACGGCTCGAGCAACATCCTGGCCAACTACGAGCAGCCCTGGTACACCCACGACCTCTCCCTACGCTACGGTCTGCGCCTGCGCCATGTGCGCCTGGCGGCCACGCTGGAGGTCAACAACGTCTTCGACCAGCAATACGACGTGGTGCTCAATTATCCCATGCCGGGACGTAATTTCAAAGGAATTATATCGTGCGAGTTCTGAACATCATATTGCTTTGCCTGTCGCTGACGCTCCTTTGGGGCTGTCGCGAGGACCAGGTGGTGATTCTCTCCGAGAGTGTGCCTGTGGCGCCGCCGATGCTGCCAGAGGAAGAGGCCAAAGGACTTCTCGGTTTCTATCTGCTCAACGAGGGAAATATGGGGTCCAACAAGTGTACGCTTGATTTCATGGATCTGCAGACGGGCATCTACCACCGCAACATCTACGGCGAGGCCAATCCCGAGGTGCCCAAGGAGTTGGGCGACGTGGGCAACGACATCGCCATCTACGGCGGTCGCCTCTACGCCGTCATCAACTGCTCCAACAAAGTGGAGGTGATGGACAAATGGACGGCGCGTCGCATCGGCCAGATTGACATTCCCAACTGTCGCTACATTAAGTTCGACGGCGGCTATGCCTATGTCACGAGTTATGCCGGTCCCGTGGTGACCAACAATCCGAATTACGACCAGATAGGCTATGTGGCCAAGGTGGACACGGCCACGCTTCAGGTGGTGGCACGTTGTGAGGTGGGCTTCCAGCCCGACGAGTTGGAAATCGTGAACGGTCGCATGTATGTGGCCAACTCCGGCGGTTATATGTCGCCCAAATACGAGACCACCGTGTCGGTCATCGACATGGAGAGCTTCACAGTGGTGAAAGAAATTGAAGTGGCAGTCAACCTTCACCGCCTCAAAGCCGACCGCAACGGTCTGCTGTGGGTGAGCAGTCGCGGCGACTACGAATACACGCCTTCCCAGCTCTACATCATTGACCTGGCCGACGAAGAGGTGTGCGGCAGCGTGGATGTCGGCGTCAGCAGCATGTGCCTGGCCGGTGATTCGCTCTACATCCTTGCTGATGACTATTCCTATCTGGACAACGGTTGGCGCGGTGCCGCCTACAGCATTGTCGATGTGGTGGAGCAACAGGTCGTGAGCGACAAGTTCATCAAGGACGGCACAGAGCGTGACATCAAGATGCCCTACGGCATCAGTGTGAATCCCGTCAACGGCGACATCTATGTGACCAACGCGACAAGCTTCGTGGACCCCGGCCGTCTGATATGCTACTCCAAGCAGGGCCTGAAGAAGTGGGAGGTGCGCACCGGCGACATCCCGGCACATTTTGCCTACCTGTGGCGATGAAATCGAAAAAGAAATAATCAACATAAGTTTAACCAAAAACATTAAAAGAATGAGAAAAACATTTACTCTGCTTATGCTGACTCTGGCGGGTTGCCTCCAGAGTCTGTGGGCGGTGGATGTGACTGTGACGATGAACAGCATCTCCAAGACGATGTCGCTCGTCAACAAGACCACCTCCGCTCCCGTGGAAGTGGGCGAACCCGCTTCCAACAAGTATTCATTCTCCTGCGACGAGGGCACTTATGTGCTCACGGGCTATGCCTCTGAAGGCACCATCGTCAACGGCACCATCGAGCTGACGGTGACGGAGGAGAATAAGGATTTCACTGTGTTCACCCCCACGACCTATGCCACCAACAGCGGCTGGACCTACAACACGGACTACACCAGTTCCGTGTCGGTAGCCTCCAAGGAGGGTGAGCCCCGTGTTATCACCACCGGTGTGAACGCTCAGGGACGTTGCACCTTCCTCGTGTTCAACGGTGACAGTTACAACGTCGAACTCATCCCTTCCGAGGCCCACGCCGAAGAGGGCTATCTGAGCCTTTTCAGGAGTGCTACTGTGACCTTCAATGCCACCGTCAGCGGCGCCATTCCCATGGGTTTGGACTACACCGTGACGGTGCCAGCCGAGGCCGGTTTCTTCATGGGCATCAAGCTGGCCCACTTCAGAGCTTTCTCCGAGGTGGAGCCCAAGAGCGTGGAGACCACGGGCGGCAGCAAGGTCTACACCTACCGTTTGGGCAGCGGTCTGGAGTACACCTACCGCACCTGGCTGGAAGGCGGCTTGACGCATGCCGGCAAGTTCACGGCCAATACCGATGAAAGCAAGATGCCCGTATTCAACCTGACGGCGGGCGACTATGAGGGCAATCCCAAGCAGGTTAACCACAGCAACGAGGCCAACGGCGGCTACGAGACCGGCGACATCTTCATCAACATCAACGAGAAGGGCTTCAAGCAGATGAACGTGGGCGACACCTACGATGTCCTGGGCATGCGCACCTGGGAGCTCATCGACAACGTTACCAACAACTACTTCATCGAGCCCGACTTCCACTACACCGTAATCGATGAGAACGGCCAGCCCAGCGACAATGTCGTGCGCTTCGCCGTCAACACCACTTCCGTTGATCCCTGGAACACGATGACCGCAGTGGGCGAGGGCACCGCCATCGTTCTCATCACTTACGATGCCGTGCATCTCACCAACTACAGCGGCGCTACGGCCAGTCCCTATCTGGGCGGTCCGCTCTACGGTGCCATCTGGCCCGAGAACACCGCAGCTTTCGTTGTGAAAGTGGGTGGTACGGCAGCCGGCGTTGAGCCCAATATGCTCATCAATGCGATGAATAATCCCAAAGAGAAGAATGCGCATCCCTATGTGGACGCCGAGCTGGACGTGTTCTACTATCTTGACTCGGAGGAAGGCGCAAGCTATACGTTTGCTCCGACCGGAGTGGAGAGTGTTGCCATCGCTTATCCCGTCATCGGTGAGAACGCAGCTTCTTACAACGGCTTCTCCACCGATGGTGTCACAAAGAACGGCGACGGCAGCTACACGCTGCTGCTAAAGCAGGGCCGTAACATCGTACGTCTGACTGACGCAGCCGGCAACAGCAGCTATCAGGTGCTCACGGCCAAGTCTTGCAGCCGTGAAATCACCAACCTCAACGGCAGCGCCCACATCCAGCCGGGCGACCAGGTGAAAGTGCAGTACAATGGTCTGCAGCATGCCGCCAACAAACTGGCCGGTATTCACAACTTCTCCTGCTCCACGGTCTACTATGAGGGCACACCTGCCGGAGAGACCGTCACGGGCGGCAGCAACCAGTATCAGTTTGGTTCGACACCCGCTGCTCAGGCCGTCACCATTACCATTCCTTCTGATTGGGATGTGTCGGAAACCTACAGCCTGGCCAACGGCGTGCTGAAGGTCAGCGGTTTCGGTGACCCTATTGGCAATCATCGCCTGATTGGCCGCGACACGGGCCGCAATGCCAATTTCACGGCCATCACTCATACGACCTATTTCGGTGCTCTGCCCGGCATCAACATTGCCGTGGAAGCCGCACACCCCGTCACTTTGGTCGTCAGCAGCAACGCCGCCGGCATCACGCTTGACCTGAAGGACGCCTTCGGCAATACCGTTGAACCCAATATCGACGGCACCTACACCGTGACCTACGGCCACTACACTTATAAGGCCGGCGCTCCCGGTTATCAGGCCGTACGCGGTGAAATCACCGTGGTCGACGACGCCTCAGATCAGGTCGTAGAGACCATCAATCTGGAGGAGGCTCCCGCCGGTGCGTGGGACGGCCAGACACTGACCGAACCTGCTCAGGTGGATGGCGTCTATCAGATTGGCACCGGTGCCGAACTGGCCTGGTTTGCCAACGATGTGAACGGTGGAAACTACACCCTCAAGGGTGAGATGACCGGCAACATCGACCTCGGCGAATACGACTGGACCCCCATCGGCGGCTCCACCGCCTCTAAGGCCTTCCAGGGCACGTTCATCGGCAACGGCTACACCGTGTCCGGTCTCTTTATCAACAACACGTCCACCTATCAGGGTTTCTTCGGTTACACCAAGAATGCCACTATCGACGGCGTGCAGGTGAGGGGTAGCGTGACGACCAATGCCAACTATGCTGCCGGCATCGTGGCCTACGCCAATGCCTCCACCGTGAAGAATTGTGTCAACTTTGTCACCGTGCAGGGTAAGCAGTACTCCGCCGGCGTTGCAGGCTATGCTTCCGGTGCCGCTGTCATCGACGCTTGTGTCAACTTCGGTGACATCACCGGCACGGGTACGTTCACTTCCGGCGTGGTGGCCAATGCTGCTTCTGCTACTACTGAGGTTACCAACTGTGCCAACCACGGTGAAATCACCGGTACCGGCAATGTGACCACCATCGCTCATGCCGGCAATGCCTCCACCATTGTGAAGAAGTGCATCAACACCGGTCGTCTGACCGCTGTGGCTACCACCACCGGCAATGTCACTTCCTCCGACCTGGAGCGCACCGGCATTGAGGATATCTACGTGGTGAAGCATTATACCAATGGCCAGGAATATGAGACTGTTGTCGCTTCTGCCCAGATGGAAAGCGGCGAGGTGGCTTACCTGCTCGGCGAACCTTGGGGTCAGCTGATTGACGTGGACGCTGCACCTGTCTATGGCGGCGAGAAGGTATATAAGGTAGGCGACCTCTACCTCAACACCGAGGAGGCCGACTTCGAACTGGCCACTCTTACCTTCGAGGATGCCGACTACAAGGCCGGTCCCAACTACCTTGGCAGTCGCAGCTGGTCGTCGCTCATCGACAGCCCGCAGTACGGCGGTCTCCTGCTCTACGGCGAGGACGGCTACGGCATTTATGATGAGGAGGATGCCTACCGCTGGTATGATGAGAACAACACCAACCTCTATAGCTCCCTCAACGACGCCTGGGGCTCCTGGGCCTTCTGGAACGGCGGTGTGGCTGTCAGCAACTACCAGACCTCTGTGGCCGACGGCGGCTTTTCGACGCAGCTGGGCATCCCCGGCGGTAAGGGCCACGACGGTTCTGCCAACTTTGCCGTTGCCTTCGGCTACAACGATCCTATGAGCGGCATGGGTGACGCACGTCCCGTTATTTCCTTCGGCGACGGCAAGGAGCGTGTCATCAACGACATGTATGTCACCAACACCGCTTACTTCCGCAATGCCGTACTCAACGGTGTCATGACCAATCCTGCTACGGATGCTACCTGGATCGACCTGGTGGTTGAGGGCTTCAACGCTGCCGGCGAATCCACCGGCGTGGTGCGTCTGCGCCTGATTGACGGCAAGGACGACGTCCTCACGGACTGGACGCCGTTCCGTCTCTCCCGTCTGGGCAAGGTTGCCAGCATCAAGTTCAACTACGATGCCAGCGAGGACCAATACGGCACCTACGGCTTCAGCGCTCCCTCTTATGTGGCTATCGACGACATCTCCGTGCGCATCCCCTCCAGCGAGGTCGACGTGCCTGAGTTGCGTGTCGAGCAACCCGAGAAGAAGGCCTCTCAGAGCATCTACGACCTCAACGGCCGTCGTCTCAACCAGCTCCGTCGCGGTGCCATCAACATTGTTGACGGTCAGAAGGTCTTCGTACCCTAATGACGGAATGAAATGAAAGAAAAATTGCTTTTAAAATACTTTCTGCAAAAAGTCGTGCTGTCAGTGGCCCGTGACGGGTCGCTGGCGGTACGCATCCTTCATGTGCCTGCCCTTGCGGCGGCACTCTTCTTGCTCTCCTGCACGGGGGGCAAGACCACTACGGCTGACGAAGCGGGTGACACCATAACGCTTCGCCATGCACGCAACATCATTATGGTGCAGTACGCCGATCGCATTGGCGTTACGATTCTCGACCCCTGGCATGACGGTGTGGCCCTGCAGCACATCGACATCCGCCAGCCTTTGAAGAAAGCTGCAGTCTTCACCGCCGTGCATTGCGGCCTCTTGGGCGAGCTCGGCGTAAAGGACGCCGTGGCCGGGGTGTGCGAGCTGGACTATATCAACCTGCCCTGGGTTCAGGAGGGCGTCCGCGCCGGACGCATCATGGACCTCGGCAGCGGCCTTTCGCCCAACCTGGAGCGCATCATGGAACTCGAGCCCGATGCTCTGATGCCCACACCTTTCGAGGACAACGGCGGCTACGGCAAGATGGAGCGCATGGGCATCCCCATCATCCAGTGTGCCGACTACATGGAGCGCTCGCCCCTGGCGCGTGCCGAGTGGATGCGCTTCTACGGCCGTCTGTTCGGAGTGGGGGAGCGGGCCGACAGCATCTTCGACGCCGTGGAGCGCGACTACATGGCTCTGTGCGACACGGTGCGCCGTCTGCCCGCAGGGCGCAAGCCCAAGCTTCTGGTGGAGATGCCCGTCAGCGGCCATTGGTATGTGGCCGGCGGCGAGAGCACGATGGGTCTGCTCTACCGTGACGCGGGTTTCGACTATCTCTTCTCCGACGTCCCTGGCGCGGGTTCTACGGCTTTGGGCATCGAGCGTGTGGCTGAGAAGGCGCTGACCACCACCGACGACGACCTCTGGCTCGTGAAGCGCGGCGACCTGCTCAGCAAGGAGGATATCTTCAAAGATGTGCCTCTCCTGCGCGGCACGCGGGCCCGTCTCTATATCTGTAACACGCTCACGAGCGGCTTCTTCGAGGAGGTGCCCTTCCATCCCGAGCGCCTGCTGCGCAGCCTCATCGGATTGGCCCATCCCGAGCTTCACCTCGGTGGCAAGGCCTACTTCACCGCTCCTTAGCGGCGGTGGCTCAGTGGAGCGGCGTCAGGGGATAAACCAGGTTTACGATAAAGATGTTGGCGGCGAGGATGATGATGTTCATCGGCAGGCCGATGCGTATGAAGTCGCTGAAGCGGTAGCCGCCTGGGCCATAGACCAGCATGTGGGTCGGCGATCCGATGGGCGTGGCAAAACTGCTGCTGACGGCAATCATCAGCGCCACCAGGAAGGGAAACGGCTCGTAGCCCATTTTCTCGGCGCTGTCATACACGATGGGGAAGAACATGGCGCCCGCCGCCGTGTTGGAGATGAATTCTGTGATAAAAGTGGCAACAAAGCATATAGCAATCATCACCGTGAGCGGATTGTTGCCGCAGGCGTGCAGGATGCTGTTGGCCATCGATTCTGCGATGCCTGTCTTTTGTATGGCGAGGCCCAAGACGGCGCTGCCAGCAAACACCATCAGGATGTCCCAATTGATGGCTTTCATGGCCTGGTCCATGCTGCAGCAGCGGCAGATCATCATTCCGGCGGCGGCCAGGAAGGCGCATTGCAGCAGCGACATCACACCGCATGCCGACAGCACCACCATAGCTATCATGATGGCTGTGGAGATGATGGTGCCGTAGCCGAAGTTGGGTACTTCATCGGAGTCGAAGAAGTGCAGGAGCTTGTCCAGGGACGATGTGCTCGGCTTGAAGTGCTTCTGGCAAATCAGTAACAGGGTGTCGCCGGCCTGCAGCACCACATCGCGCGGCGCTTCCTTAATGCGCTCGCCGCATCGGGAGACTGCTGCCAGCATCACGTTGTGGTCCTTTTCAAAAGTGCTCTCGCCGATTTTAGTGCCAATTAGACTGCTGCCGAAGTTGACGTAGGCCGTGCGCAGCTGAGTGTAGTTGTCCAGCTCGCTGGCGGTGAAGACGTGGTGGTCGGCGCTCACCAGTTGGTGGTCATAGGCGATTTCTATAATGTCGTCGATTTGCCCGGCATAGACCAGATGATCGCCGCCCATGACGGGCTCATCCTCCGTGACGGGCATTTGCATGTCGTCGTAGTGATACATCTTGATGAGGCTGCCGCCCTTGACGTGATACAGGCCGGCCTCGGCCAGCGTCATGCCGATATACGGGTTGTCCGAGGGCACGCGCAGTTCCACGGTGTATTCTCCTGTTGATTCGAAGGCGCTCTCGGGCGCTTTGCGGTCGGGTAGCAAGCGTTGCATGGCGATGACCGACAGCACGCCGACGGCCAGACAAAACAGGCCCGGGATGGTGGTTGCCAGGATGTTCATGGCCACGCCGGTGTTCTCTTCATACAGACCGCTGATGATGAGGTTGGGTGGTGTGCCGATGATGGTGCACACACCGCCCATGCCCGAGGCGTAGCTCAGGGGGATGAGCAGCTTGGAGGGCGCCACGCCGAGCTTCTTCGACCACATCTTCACGATGCCGACGAAGAGCGACACCACCGTGGTGTTGCTCAAGAAGGAGCTCAGCGCTGCCACGGGCAGCATCAGTCGTGTCACGGCCTTGGAGTAGCTGTTGGGCGTGCCAAGCAGGTATTTCACGATCCACTGCAGCACGCCGGTGTGGGTCAGTCCGGCCACCACGACAAACAGCACGCCGACGGTGACGACGGAGGTGCTGCTGAATCCCGAGAAGGCTTCTTTGGCGTCGAGCACGCCGGTGACGAAGAGTATGCCGACGGCTCCGAGAAAAGCCACATCGCTGCGACACTTGGTCATCAACAGGGTGGAGAACAGCCCCAGCACTGTTGCTATCGTGATCCAGGCGTCTATGCTAAAACCTAAAAACATTATTGAATCAATTCTCTTTCTCTGTTGTGGATATAGAGGCCCTTGCGGACGGGCTTTCTGTTATATCTGCGACCGGAGAGGTCGTACCACGCGTCATCATCCGTTGAGCCATTAACCGTGATCCCGGAACCATTAACCGTTTCAATGCCTTCGGGATTATCGCTTCCGTGGTAGAAGAGGCGAAAGTGGTGGACGGCGGTCCAGTCGTCGCTCACGCCGACCTCTTTGCAGAGTCCGATGTTGAGCACACCGTCCGTGCTCTTCCAATTGTCCACGGTGAGTCTGTTGACGGTTTCGGAGGGCAAGTAGCGGTTGCGGACGGTGAAGGCGGCGCCTGCGGCCTCATGGTCCACGGGGACAAACTTACCCTTGACATAGGCATACCATTCTCCTGCCGACGACGTGCGGTTGGCGCCGAGCGACACAGGAGCGATGGGCTGCATCTTCTCGTTGATGAAGAGTTGGGCGTTCACTTCGGTGACGTCGCTGTTTTCCTTGGGGCCGTTGCGGTAGAAGGCCTGCGTCTCCAGACGGTAGCATCCGGAGGGCATGCCAGGCAGTGTCTGCTGCAAAAGGAAGGTGCAGTCGCGCAGCTCCAGACAGTCGTAGCCCACCGAACCCGAATAGCCGGCTTTGCCCGTGACGAGTGTCCAGTTTGCGATGTCGTCGCTGAAGTCCGCGTTGATGAGCAGGTGTGTGATGTCGGCAAACTCCGTGCGGAGCTGTTGGGCGTCAGCGGTCAGGTAACCGTTGGTGAAGGCCCGCACGTCGGTGATGGCGGCGGGAATTTGCTCGTCTGTGTGCTCGCCGTCAAGCCAGTCGGCCGTAGCTTCTTCGAAAGCTTTGTTGTAGGCGGCCTCTGCCTCAGTGTCGGCCTGCGGATGGTCGGTGGCGAGACGTTGTGAGCGCTCCAGGGCTTCGCCCAGCTGCTTGTAGGCCTCCACGGAGGGGCGGGCGGCGTCGCAGGCAGAAGCCAGCGCACTGAGGGCCGCGTCAATGTCGGCGGCGCTGCCACTGACCATCACGGCACGCGTTTCGTCCATGCTATGCTGCAGCGAGGCGCGCACCTCCTTGTTCATGGGCTGCATCAGTAAGTCCATGGCCTCGGTGAATCCGGCATAGCCGAGCCCCCGGATGTCGGCGGCGTCCAGCACCTTGTTGTAGAGTCGCACATCAGACATCGACCCCTTCAGCAGGGCGTCGGTTGAGAACATCGAGCGTCCGAGATAGGCGAGTGTGGCGGGTACGTCATCCGGACGTAAGGTGACGGAGGAAGAAGAGGCGTTGAGGCTGCCGTTGATGTAGATGCGGGCACCGCCTTCGCCGAGTGTCACGGCGACATGGCTCCACTGCCCCGAGGTGAGTCTGCGGCTGGCATTGACGCCCTGTTTCACGCCGTCTTTGCATATCTCGAATCGCATGACGCTGCCGTTGGAGGTCGTGAGCATGACATAGTTTTCCGTGTCGCGGCCAAAGTCGAAGATGCGCTGCCATGCTGTTGTAGACGCGGGCTTCACCCAGGCACTGAAGGTCATCTCGTGTATGTTGGCAACGTTGTAAGGCAGGCTGATGCTGCCGTTGCCGTCGAACACGGCGCAGGGATGCGTCTCGCCGGCGTTGTGGGTGATGCCGTTGCCCGAAGCATTGAGGCGGTTCTCGCCCGCGTCGTTGAGATTCTCACCCATGGGCCATGAACCCACCAGCCCGGAGGCATCCGTCGTCGCGGCCGTCACTTCCCCGGAGGGTTCGCTCAGATTCCACGCAGCATCCACGGCGCGGATGCGGTAACGGTAGTTGTGACCTTTTATGCAGTAGTTGTCGATGAAGGAGGCACCGCCCACCTGTCGGCCCACGGTCTCCCACAAGCCGGTGGTCTCGTCGCAGCGATAGACCATGTAGCCCAAGAGGTCGCTCTCGCTGTTGGGCATCCACATGAGTTCAATGCTGCCCGAACGGCCCCGGGCTTTGAGGTTGAGGGGCGCGGCGGGCGCCGTTGTCTCCACCGTGGCATTGGCGGGCACAAAGCGCCAGAGTTGGCGGTCGCTGCCGGTGCGTGCCCATTGACACACGGCACTCGGTGTGGCATCCGTGTTGTTGCTGCTGCCCTCCAGAGAGAGGCCGCTGTCGTAGTTGGTGATGACATACCATCCGTCGCCTTTATAGCGCAGATGCCAGCGTTCGCATTCGTTGCCGCTGCCAGGGTAGCTCTGCACTTTGGCGCCGTTGTCGCCTGCATATTTGAGTGCGTCCAGATAATACGAAGGGTTGGCGGAGCAGGCAATGGTGACGTGGGCAAAGTCGGCGGCGTCGCGCATGCCCAAAGGCTTCACCGTCCAGGTCTGCAGAGCGGTAGCGGACTCCCGGGCTTGGGAGATGTTGCCGCCCGAAGCGGAGGAGACGGTGAGCAGACGCCCTGTAGCCTTGTTCACAATTTTGAAATCGCCGTTGATGGGCCCCACGGGGACTTCCTCTCCGTAGGTGATTTCGATGACATACTCCGAATTGGTCTGCCCGGTCTGATAGCCTGTACCGCCCGGGGTGGCTTTGGTGTAGTCGTAGTAGGGGCCGTAGCCGTCGTAGTAGGCCAGACGGTCTTGCGAGACAAAAGTGTAGGCCGACTCGGTGGCCTGGCGCTCCGAGGTGCCCAGGAAAGCTTCGGCCAGCTGTTCCGAATTGCGGCGGAATACGGCGGCCGAGGTCCACGCCTGGCGGTTCTCTGCATAACCTATGCGCATACCGTCGTTGCTGGCGCGCCCCAGTTCAGCGCGCGTATAGCTGCCGAAGTCCGACCACCAGATGCCGTCGCTCATGCCGTAGTTCATGCCGATGAGGGCGTCGTTGATGTTGTGCATCTCGTCGCCGGCAGATTTCTTTCCCGCAGTCCTCACGGCATCGTAGAAGCCGGCGAAATTGTCAAATGTGCCGGCGAGCTGATGGGTGTTGCCGATTTGCACGGCATTTTTCATGGTGTTCCACCAGGATTTGCCGTAGTCGCAGTTGAGGGTGTTGGGGCCTGTCAGGTCAATGTCCTTTGTCACGTCGTTGGCTCTGATGAGTTGCGCAACGCTCACCATTCCCGACACCGTCGGCGCGTTGTTGGGACTGTAGTCCGGCTCGTTGAACGGGGAGATGGCCGTGACGGTGTAGCCCTTGGCCTGCAGATAGGTCACGCCGAGCGCGATGTCCTGCACGAAAGCCGTGCTGTAGGAACTCTGCCATTTCGTCTCACTGGTGTTGCCGGCCAGAAGGTAGAGCGTTTTCACGCCGGATTTCTCCAGCCAGCTCAGCTGCAGGTCGAAGTTGTCCTTCTGCTCCTGTGAGAGTTCCGTGTAGCTCCCCGACACGCGCGGGTTGATGGTGACACGGCCAAGGGAGACGCACTCCTGCATGTGGTTGGTGGCGCGCAAAGGCCACCACGACCACTGCCACGCTGTGTCGATGCCCCAACGCACGGGTTGCGACACACCGGCCTCGCTGAGGTTGTAGGGCACTATAACGCCCGGCTCTCCGGCAGTCAGTGCATCGCTGGCTGCCCATTGGGCCGAAACAGGGCGGGAGACAATAATCAACAGGATAATGAGGATTTTACGCATGTCTTTTACTTTATTTCGCGACAAATATACGGAAATTAATTGAAAATTGAAGATTGAAAACAGAAAAGTTTCAAATATGTTAAAAGTATTGTGATTTTTGCTTTTCCGTGGCTGAGACAATATTTTTTTTTATATCTTTGCACTGCAAAAGTATCACAATCACACAAAAAACATCAATCCCTTTATTCCATGAAAAAAACCTTTCTTCTGACCCTGGTCGCGCTGCTGACGCTCGTTGCCGCAGCGCAACAGCAGCAGGGGCAGCGCAACATGCGCCGGGGCTACACCACCACTGTACTGGTACATGACCCCGTGATGGCTTGGGAGGACGGCGTGTGCTACCTTTACGGCACCGGCAACAACCTCCAGCAGATGACCTCCGAGGACATGATTCAGTGGCAGTATGCCAACTCCGTGCTCAAGCAGACGCCCGAGTGGATCGGCAAGCACATCAAGGGCTTTGGCAGCCACATCTGGGCTCCCGACATCGTTAAAGGCAACGACGGCCTCTGGCACCTCTACTATAGCGGCTCCGCCTTCGGCAAGAACACTAGCGTCATCGGCCATGCTCAGGCCACTTCGCTCAAGAAGGGCGACTGGACTGACACGGGCCTCGTAGTGGAGAGCGTGAAGAAAGACCGCTTCAATGCCATCGACCCCGCTGTGGTGATCGATGACGAGGGCACGCCCTGGATGGCCTTCGGCTCCTTCTGGGACGGCATACAACTCATCCGTCTGAAGAAGGATATGCACACGGTGGACAAGAGCTTCAAGCAGCAGACCATCGCCTCGCGCCCCAAGAACACGCCAGTGGACTCGCTCGCTCCCGTCGAGCCCGGCAGCAAGGCCATTGAGGCCCCGTTCATCTATAAGCGCGAGGGGTGGTACTACCTCTTCGTGTCGTGGGACTACTGCTGTCGCGGAGCGCGCAGCAACTATAAGGTGATGGTGGGGCGCTCGAAGAATGTGGCCGGCCCTTATCTCGATCAGGATGGTCGCGACTTGGCTCAAGGCGGTGGCACGCTCGTCTATAAGGGCGACCGCAACTGCGTGGCCGGCGGACACTCCGCAGCCTACCGCATGCCCGATGGGCGTGAAATCTTCATTTGCCACGGCTACGACCGCGAATACGGCGAGAGCCGTCTGGTGCTCAAGTCCATGACCTTTACCGACGGGTGGCCCGTCCTCTCCAACATGAAATACCCCAACAGTCCCTACATCAAAGAGCCCTTCGCCCTCTGGCCTTCGGCTCCTGCCGACTGCCGCATCCCTTCTGCCGATTGGCAGGAGCGTGAGGATGACGGCAATCGCTTCAATCGCGTCACCGTGCCCACGATGGAACTCTTCCCCGCCATGCAGCAGCCCGGTCCGCGCCGAGGACAGCAGAAGCATCGTGCCGTGGTGGTGTGTCCCGGCGGCGCCTATCAGATTCTGGCCTACGAGAAGGAAGGGCAGGAGGTGGCCATGTGGCTGCAGCGCCTGGGCTACGACGCTTATGTGCTGGCCTACACCGTGCCCGGCAACCGCGAGCAGGCGCTGCGCGATATTCAGAGAGCCGTGCGTGTGGCCCGCAGCAAGGGGGCTGACGAAGTGGGTGTGATCGGCTTCTCTGCCGGCGGCTCTCTTTCGGCCCGTGCCTGCACCCGCTACGACGAGCAGACCTACGAGGCCGTGGACGACATTGACAAGCTTTCTGCACGCCCCGACTTCGGCATCCTTATCTATCCCGCCTATCTCGACGAAGGCGAGGGCGGCACGCTCTCTCCCGAGCTGCGCGTCAACGCCGAAACGCCTCCGATGTTTGTTTTCGGCACGGAGGATGACAAGTTGTATTCAGGCCCATCGTGCATGACCTTTGTGCCGGCCATGCAGAAGGCGGGTGCTCCCGTTGAGCTGCACTATCTGACGAAAGGCGGTCACGGCTACGGCATGCGCCGCGGCGCCGGCCGCGTGTGGCCTACGCTTTGCGAGACCTGGCTGCGCTCCATCCACCAAACAGCGCCCAACCGCAGATAACGCCGAAGAGGTTGGCCCAAAGGTCCATCCACTCTCCGCTGCGTGTGGTGGTGAGAAAGGCCTGAGCCAGCTCCATCAGTCCGCTCCAGGCGGCAACAAAAAGCAACAACAGGACGGTGCGCCCCAGCGGGTGCGCCGTCTTGCGTTTGCGGTCTTCCCACAGCACGACAACAGTCCATGCGCCGTACATGAACCAGTGGGCCCACTTGTCGGCGAAACTCATGTCGGTCTTGGGGAATTCATGGCCGGGCATGAGTGAGAGCACTGTGATGAGGATGAGCAGAAGTATTGAAAAACGCATCTTTAACCTTTAACCGTTATTATGATGGAAGATCACGTAGAGAATGACGGGCGCACCGATGATGGGGGTGAGTACGTTGATGGGAATCACGCCGCCTGAAGAGGGGAGCACGCTGACGAGATTGCACAGCAGCGTGAGGCAGGCGCCCGTGAGCATTGCACCGGGCAGCAGCACGCGGTGGGTGGAGCTGCGCAGCGCCAGACGGGCGATGTGGGGCACGGCCAGACCCAGAAACGACACGGGGCCGCAGAAGGCCACCGTGGTGGCGGTAAGCAGGCCGGTGGCGCAGAGCAGGAGGGTGCGGGTGCGGGCCACGTCGGTGCCCAGGTTGGTGGCGTACATCTCGCCCAGGAGCAGCGTGTCCAAAGGTTTCACCAACAGTGAGGCGGCCAACAGACCCGCTACGGAGAGCAGGCAGAAGAGGGGCAGCCGGTCCATGCTGACGGCGGAGAAGTTGCCCATGCCCCAGACGATGAAGTTGTGGACGCCTTCTTCCGTTGCGCTGAAGTTGAGCAGTTGGATGAGGCTGCCCGTGACGCTGCTGATGATGACGCCCGTGATGAGCAGCATGATGTCGCTGCGCAGGATGCGGTTCATCACCAGAAGTAGCATCATGGTGAAGAGCGCACCCAGCATGGCGGCCGTGACCACGGGGAGAAAGGCACCGCCTCCGGCGCTGAAAAAGGACGCGCCCGTGAGCATCACCAGGGCCACACCGAGATTGGCACCCGAGTCGATGCCCAGGATGGAGGGGCCGGCCAGAGGGTTGCGGAAGAGCGTCTGCAGCAGCAGGCCGCAGGTGGAGAGCGAGGCGCCGCACAGGGCTGCCGTCAGTGCCTGGGGCACGCGGCCTTCCCATACGATGGCGCGCCACGAGGGGTGGTCCTCCATCCGGTCGCCCAACAGAATGCGCCACGTGGCCTCTGCGGGAATCGAGAGCGAGCCCCAGAAGATGTTGGCCAGAAGCAACAGGATGAGGACGCAGAAAAGCGCGATAAAGAAAGTGCGGGTCTTCATGTCGGTGACATTTTCTGCGCAAAAGTACGAAAAAACGTTCGAAAAACAGGCATTTTGCTCGTCCCTGTTGACTTTTTTTGTATATTTGTCGGTGGAAACCAAAAAAGAATACGATTATACCATGAAGAAGATTTTCATTCTCCTGACATTTTTCGTCTCCCTCACGGCTGTGGCCGGAGAGAGCAGTGAGATTCTCTCGCTCATCGACAAGGTGCAGAGCTACTGGCAGTCGCACAACACGCCATACTGCCGCGGCTTCTGGGACAACGCCGCCTATTTCACCGGCAACATGGAGGCTTACCGCATGTCGGGCCGTGCCGAGTGGTATCAATACTCCGACCAGTGGTGTCGCCACAACCAGTGGAAGGGTGCCAAGAGCGACAACAAGGCCGATTGGAAATACAAATGGTACGGCGAGGGCGACGACTTCGTGCTCTTCGGCGACTGGCAGATTTGTTTCCAGACCTATGTGGACATGTATCATCTCGTGCCCGCCAAATACAAGGTGGCCCGCGCCAAGGAGGTGATGGGCTACGAATGCGACATGGCCGACAACAAGTTCTGGTGGTGGGCCGACGCCCTCTACATGGTGATGCCCGTGATGACCAAGATGTACCGCCTCACCGGAGAGCAGCGCTACCTGGACAAACTCTATGCCAATTTCCTCTGGAGCGACTCGCTCATGTGGGACAGTGAGGCGCAACTCTACTACCGTGACGGCAAATATATCTGGCCCAAGGTGAAGACCTCCTGCGACGGGGGCAAGAGCTTCTGGGCCCGTGGCGACGGATGGGTGCTGGCCGGCCTGGCCAAAGTCCTGGCCGATCTGCCTGCCGACTGGGCGCCGAGGGAGTTCTTCGCCAAGCGCTTCCGTCAGCTTGCCGAAGGCGTGGCGCGCTGTCAGAGGCCCGATGGCTACTGGAGCCGCTCCATGCTCTGCGAGGGCGACGCCCCCGGTCCCGAGACCTCGGGCACGGCCTTCTTCTGCTACGGTTTGGAGTGGGGCGTGAACCACGGCTACCTCGACCGCGAGGAGTTCGGCCCCGTGATTGAAAAAGCATGGAAATACCTCAGAGAAACTGCGCTGCAGAGCGACGGCAGCATAGGCTACGTGCAGCCCATCGGCGAGAAGCCCGACCCCACGCGCATCGTGGACGCCCGCTCTCAGGCCCCCTTCGGCACCGGAGCATGGCTGCTGGCAGCCTGCGAGCGAGTACGCTATGTGGACGGCACGGCCTCAATGGAGACGCGTCCCGGAGCGCCCCGCATTGCTCTCAAGCGCCGCGAGATGACATTCACCGTGAGCAACCCCACGGCAGACAACCGCGAAGAGGTAGTGACGTTGTCGGCCGAGAAGGTGTTTGAGCGCCTGGGCATCGGTGGCGGACGTCAGTTCATCGTGCTCGACGGCGACGGCGTGGAGCAGCCCTCCCAGATTGTTTATGACAGCGAGCGCGAAGCCGACGATATTCTCGTCTATGTTAAGCTGGCCCCCGGCAGCAGCCGGAGTTTCCGCATCGTCACGGGCGAGCCGAAAGCTTACCGCCTCGACGTCAACGGCCGCGTCTATCCCAACCGTGAGGACGACCTTACCTGGGAGAACGACCGCAACGCCTGGCGCTTCTATGGCCCCAAGATGCACGGCAAGGGCGTCACGGGCTTCGACCTCTTCTGCAAAAACCGTCCCGAGCCCGTGCAGGACAAACTCTATCAGAGCGAGCTGACCTCCTACGGCGTGAACGAGCAGCTGAAGCGCCAGGGGCGCGGCGGCGAGTGGGCCCAGATCCATCGCGACGCCTACACCTACCACCGCAACAGAGGAGAGGGCATGGACGCCTACACCGTGGGCCGCACTTTGGGCGCCGGCGCTCCGGCTCTGATGGCTCAGGACGGCACGCTCTCGCTGCCCGATGTGTGGCAGGAGGCCGAAATTCTGGAGAACGGCCCGCTGCGCTTCACCGTGAAGGAGACCATGTATGAGCACGACGGCATCCGCGAGACGCGCTACATCTCTCAGGACAAGGGCGACCACATGGCCCTGTGCGAAGTGCGCTACGAGGGCGCCGCTCCCGGCATGAAGGCCGTCTCCGGCATCGTGGTACACGAGAGTCAGCCTGAGAGCTACATTATCAATAAGAAATGCGGCTACATCGCCTATGCCGACGCCATGGACACGCCCAAGGGGCAGAACGGTCAGCTCTATCTGGCCTGCCTTTATCCCGAGAAAGTGAAGATGACGTACCAGCCCCTGAAGGAGAAGACCGCCGGCGCCGTTGGTCACGTGCTGGGCATCGACGCAGAGGGTGATGACACGTTCACCTACTGGTTCGGCAGCGGCTGGAGCGGCTACGACGTGCCTAATATGGCCGTGTGGCAGACCCTGCTCGAGAGCAAGGCCCGTGCCCTTAAGACGCCCCTCAAAGTGACTGTGGAGTAGGGGGTGAGGAAGAAAAATACGGCCCCAAGGCAAATCCGATGCCGTGAGTGTGTCGCCGTCTCGAAAAATTTTTATACCTTTGTGCTCAAATTCATTGCGTATGCATCTTAAAAAGCTGTTTTCACCGCCCCGTGAGTCCCGACGGTGTGAACCCCATGGCTGATGGCGAGAGTTATGCCCGCATTGAGGACGACAAGCGCATTGTGCGCTGCAGCTTTAAAGACGGTAAAGTTGAGGAGACGCTCTTCGACGTGAGCGACGTCAGAGGCCGTGTGCATATCGACGAAATCAACGACTATATCATCTCGCCCAAGGGGGACAACATCCTCATCGAGACCGAGCACGAGCAGATATACCGTCGCTCGGGCAAGGGTAAGTGGTATATCTACAGCATCAAGAACAAGACGCTCGAACTGCTTTCCGATGGCGGCAAGCAGGAGCAGCCCCTCTGGAGCCCCGACGGCTACATGGTGGCCTTCGTCAGAGAGGGCAACCTCTTTCTGGTGAAGTTGCTCTTCAACAACTCCGAGAGTCAGATCACCAAGGACGGTGAGATGAACCGCGTCATCAACGGCAAGCCCGACTGGGTCTACGAGGAGGAGTTCGTCTTCACGCGTGCTTTCTGCTTCACGGCCGACGCCAGCATGCTCTGCTGGATTCGTTTCGATGAGAGCAAAGTGCCCCTTTACAGCTTCCCCCTCTACAAGGGTCTCAAGCCCGAGCGTGAACAGTATCTCACTTACCCCGGCCGTTTCGAATACAAATACCCTATGGCCGGCGAGGTCAACAGCACGCCTTCGGTGCACTCCTTTGACATCAAGAGTCGCGTCACACGCAAGCTCCAGCTGCCCGTGGAGGCCGACGGCTACGTGCCCCGCATCATGTCCACCGAGCAGCCCGAGAAGATTGTCTGTCTGACGCAGAATCGCCATCAGGATCAGCTCGGCGTTTATGTCTGCAATCCGCGCTCGACGGAGTGCCGTTTGGTGCTCACCGACGACGTGAAGCCCTACATCGGCGAGACGGTCTATGGCAATTTCCGCGTGGTGAGCGACGGCTTCGTCTATATGAGTGAGAAGAGCGGCACTGCGCAGCTTTACCACTGCAGCATCAACGGCGGCGCTCCCCGCGCCCTTACTTCGGGAGAGCAGCCGGTTGTAGACTTCTACGGCTACGACGCCCGCACGGGCAACACCTACTATAGTGCCAAGGACGGCGGTCCGCTGCGAGAGGCCGTCTATGTGAGCGACAGCAAGGGCAAGGCGAAGAAACTGAGCCAGCAGGAGGGCGTCAACCATGCCGTATTCTCCGCTAACTATAAGTATTTCTACAACGAGTGGAGCAACCTCGACACCCCGCCCGTCTATTCGGGAGGTCAACAGCGTCCTGCGCGACAAGCTCGCCGCGATGTCTTTGGGCAAGCGTGAGTTCTTCAGCTTCACCACTTCGGAGGGCGTGACGCTCAACGGATGGATGGTGAAGCCGGCCGACTTCAGCGCTTCGAAGAAGTACCCCGTCGTGATGTTCCAATACAGCGGCCCCGGCGCGCAGCAGGTTGTCGATGCCTGGAGTGCCGGCAACATGGGCGGCTGTCTCTTCGAGCAGTATCTGGCGCAGGAGGGCTTCCTCTGCGTCTGTGTGGACGGTCGCGGCACAGGCGGTCGCGGCGCCCGGTTTGAGAAGCAGACCTACCAGCATCTCGGCCTCCTCGAGGCCAAGGATCAGGTGGAGGCAGCCCTGTGGCTCGGCCAGCAGCCCTACGTGGACAAGAAGCGTATCGGCATCTGGGGCTGGAGCTACGGCGGCTACATCACGCTGATGAGCATGTCGGAGGGCCGTCCGGTCTTCGCTGCCGGCGTGGCTGTCGCTCCCGTCACCTGCTATCGTTACTACGACACCATCTACACCGAGCGCTTTATGCGCACCCCGAAGGAGAATCCCGAGGGCTACGGTGACAATCCCATCACGCGCGCTTCCAAACTCTCGGGTCGTCTGCTCATCTGTCAGGGCACGGCCGACGACAACGTGCACTACCGCAACGTGGCGGAGTATGCCGAGGCGCTCGTTCAGGCCGACAAAGACTTCTATCAGATAGATTTCACCAATCGCAACCACGGCATCTCGGGCGGCAACACGAGGAACTTCCTCTTCCGTCAGATTACCCAGTGGTTCAAAGCGATGTAAGCGATATAAGGCAGGAAGGCGTCCTGCCGCCACGGCCCCGTAGCTCAGTTGTATAGAGCATCAGATTCCGGTTCTGAGTGTCATGGGTTAGAGTCCCATCGGGGTCACAAAAGGGGGAGGGGAGCCCCCTTCGATGTCAAACCATAATCTCTTTCCCTCATGAAGACGAAACTGATTGCTTTTTTGATGACAGGCGCGGCATTGATGGTGCTGGGTGCCTGCACGGGTCAAAAGAACAACGCCGAGGCCGATGAAGAGGCCGAGGTGCACGCCCCCATGTCTGTGCCCTACAGCGATGTGGAGCACTACTTCCTCAAGAACGGCGCAGAGCTTCCTGCCGACCCCAAAATCGACACTCAGGAGCAGTTTGACAGCCTCTTCGGCGCTGCTGCCGTGATGGGCGATGACGACGATCTGCCCACTCAGGTGGATTTTGAGAACTACTTTGTGATTGCCGTGGCTCTGCCGCCCACGAGCCAGGATGTCGATCTGGAAGACCGTCAGCTCCTGGACGACGGCGAGACGCTGACGTTTGAATACAGTGTGGATCGCGACGACGAGTTCCGCACCTTCGAGACGCAGCCTTTGCTGCTCATTGCCGTGAACCGCCACTACGAGCGCGACACCGTGGTGCTCAGCGAGGTGACCGACGACTGATGCAGATGTCTGACACGC
>CACZUX010000018.1 GCA_902784475.1 uncultured Bacteroidales bacterium
GCCGTAATCGCTGAGTGCGGGCATCTCCCAAAACTCGCGGATGCTGTCGGCCAAACACTGGTTGAAATGAGGGGATATGGATCTCATTGTCGTATGGTATTTAGATTATAATCAGACAGTTTCATTAATATAGAGGAAGCGCTTGATGGACTTCTTTGGGGTCTTCTCAAACTCACGGTCCATCACCTTGATGCCGGCGAGCTGTTCGTAGGCCGGAATCTGCGTGTTGAGCAGTTTGCGATTCTCGTCCATTACCGCCTTTACGTCCTCCTCCGAGAGGCCCAACTCCTTGATTTTGTCAGGGTCGGGATAGACAAGGCCGTAGATCTTCTCGCCCTTCTGGATGACGACGCACTCGGCCACAAGGGGCAGGGCAGTGAGCTTGTCTTCAATCTCTTCGGGATAGATGTTCTGGCCGTTGGCGCCCAGGAGCATGTTCTTCGAACGCCCCTTGATGAAGATGTTGCCCGAAGCATCCATCACGGCCAGATCGCCCGTGTGATACCAGCCGTCGCGTAAAGTCTTCGAGGTCTCTTCCTCGTTCTTGAAATAGCCCTGCATCACGTTCATGCCGCGCGCCAGAATCTCGCCGGGCACATTTTCGGGATCGGGCGAATCGATTTTGAGCTCCATGCGCGGAGCAGTTTTGCCGCACGAGCGGGGCACGTAGGTCTTCCAGTCGCAGTAGGCCAGAATGGGCGCACACTCGGTGGCGCCGTAGCCCACGGTGTAGTTGAAACCGATGTCGTGAAGCACCTCCTCAACCTCCTGAGAGAGCGCCGCACCGCCGATGATGAGCTCGTAGAAACGACCGCCCAAAGCCTCACTGAGGCCCTTGCGCACCTTCTCTCTGATGCGGTCGCCAAGCACCGGAACTTTCAGAAGAAGAGCCACTTTGGGGTCTTTCACCTTAGGCAGAATGGCCTTGCGTACAATCTTCTCAATAATGAGCGGAACGGCCACAATCAGGCCGGGCTTGATGTCCTTGAAGGCCGACATAAGTACCTGTGGAGTAGGGGCTTTCGTCAGGAAATTGATGTGAACGCCCTGACAGAATTCGAAGATGAATTCGAAGGCCATACCGTACATGTGGGCCATCGGTAACATGGCGAGAATCTGATCTCCGGAATGAAGATCTTTGCCCAATGCCTCTACGGCAAATTCGCGGTTGCTCCAGACAGCGCGATAAGGAATCATCACGCCCTTGGAGTTGGACGTCGTGCCGGAGGTGTAGTTGATCACCGCCAGCTCTTCAGGTTCGTCATTATAATAATGTATATCCTCGGGCGCAAAGCGTTCGGGGAACTTATGACCGAAGAGTTCGTTGAGATGCTCGCGGGCATGACTCAATTCCTTGCTGCGCGAAAGCAGTATGCTGAAGTCCTTCAGATTGATCACACCCAGGAGTGCGTTCATCTCCTTAGAATCGAGTGTAGCGTAGATTTTCTCGTCGACGAAGAGAATACGCGATTCTGAGTGATTGACAATCTGGTGTACCTGCTCGGGATGAAACTCGTGCAGAATGGGTACAGCCACAGCGCCGTAAGTAAGACATGCAAAAAATGTGATGCCCCAACGGGAAGAATTCTTTCCGCAGAGCGCAATCTTGTCTCCGGGTTTGATGCCGCATTCCTTGAAGACAATGTGAATCTTCTCAATGATGCGTGCCACATCCTTGTATTGGAAGTGGTTCTCACCGTAATCGGAGAGAGAATAACGGTTCCAGTTGTCCCGTATCGTCTGTTGCAGTATAGCGTTGAAACTTGTAGCCTTTTCCATTTCAGCAAATCTTACTAAACATAACTGGCATTCTTAATTTAATTCACTTTAGGCAGTTTGGACAGTGCTTCCTTGATGACATCGTCGCTGGGAATCACGTCGGACATCGTGCCGTCGTTGAACTGCTTGTAAGCGTAGAGGTCGAAGTAGCCCGTGCCTGAGAGATTGAAAACGATGACTTTCTCTTCGCCGGTCTTCTTGCAAGCCAAAGCCTCGTCGATGGCGGCACGTATGGCGTGGCTGGATTCCGGCGCCGGCAGAATGCCTTCGGCTTTGGCGAAAATCTCAGCGGCTTCAAATACCTGAGTCTGCTCGTATGCACGTGCCTCAAAGAGTCCCTGATCGTAGAGCTCGCTGAGAATCGGACTCATGCCGTGGAAACGCAGACCGCCGGCGTGGTTGCTGCTGGGAATGAACTGACTGCCTACGGTGTACATCTTGGCCAGCGGACAAATCATGCCCGTGTCGCAGAAGTCGTAAGCATAGATGCCGCGTGTGAAGCTGGGACACGATGCGGGCTCTGCGCCAATCACCTTATACTGAGCCTCTCCGCGCAGCATTTCGCCGAGGAACGGACTGGCGAAACCGCCCAGGTTCGAACCGCCGCCCGTGCAGCCGATCAAGACGTCGGGCTTGATGCCGTATTTCTTCAGCGCAGCCTGTGCCTCAAGACCTATAATTGTCTGATGCAGAAGCACTTGATTGAGTACTGAACCCAATACGTAACGATAGCCCTCGCTGCTGACGGCCACTTCGACGGCTTCGCTGATGGCGCAGCCCAGAGAGCCCGTCGTGTCGGGATGTTCGGCCAGAATCTTGCGGCCGACGTTGGTGGTGTCGCTGGGCGAAGGCACGATGCTGCCGCCATAGGTGCGAATCACCTCGCGGCGGAAGGGCTTCTGCTCGTAGGAGCACTTCACCATAAACACCTTGCAGTCGAGGCCGAAATACTGGCAGGCCATCGAGAGAGCTGTGCCCCACTGCCCTGCCCCGGTCTCTGTGGTGACACCATTAAGGCCCTGTGCTTTAGCGTAGTAAGCCTGTGCAATGGCGCTGTTAAGCTTGTGGGAGCCGGAGGTGTTGTTGCCTTCGAACTTGTAGAATATCTTGGCCGGAGTGCCGAGGGCTTTCTCCAGAAACTCTGCGTGCACCAGAGGACTCGGACGGAACATGCGGTAGAAGTTCATCACGGGCTCGGGAATCTCCACCCACTTGGTGTCGTTGTCGAGCTCCTGCTTGATGAGTTCGGTGCAGAAGATGGGCTGCATCTCTTCCAGCGTGAGAGGCTTGCCCGTGCCGGGATTCAGGAGCGGCGCAGGTTTCTGCTTCATATCGGCACGCACGTTGTACCACTTGGTCGGCATCTCATCTTCCGTGAGATAAATCTTGTAAGGAATCTTGCTCATTTTGTGTTTATGGTTTTAAGACGTTGTTGTGATTCAATGTATTTTGTTATTATTCAGTCTCTATAATGCGTTTATTCCCACTCGATGGTCGAAGGCGGCTTGGACGAGATGTCGTAGCAGACGCGGTTGACGCCCTTTACCTTATTTATAATATCTGTGGACACCTGTGCCATCAGTTCGTAGGGTAAATGAGCCCAGTCGGCCGTCATGGCGTCGGTGGAAGTGACGGCACGCAGCGCCACGGGATTCTCGTAGGTGCGCTCGTCGCCCATCACGCCCACGCTTCTCACGTCGGAGAGCAGTATGGCGCCCGCCTGCCATATCTTGTTGTAGAGGATGTCGCCGTCGTCGGTCTTCCAGTCGCGCAGAGCCTGGATGAAAATGTCGTCGGCCTCCTGCAGCACGCGCACCTTCTCGGGTGTGATGGCGCCCAGGATGCGTACGGCCAGTCCGGGACCGGGGAAAGGATGACGTCCGATGAGATGTTCGGGAATGCCGAGCTGGCGCCCTACCCTGCGCACTTCGTCCTTGAAGAGCCACTTGAGGGGCTCACAGAGCGAGAGGTGCATCTCCTCGGGCAGACCGCCCACATTGTGGTGGCTCTTGATGACTTTACCCGTGATGTTGAGCGACTCGATGCGGTCGGGATAGATGGTGCCCTGAGCGAGCCATTTGGCGTCGGTGATCTTCTTGGCTTCGGCGTTGAACACCTCCACGAAGTCGCGGCCGATGATCTTGCGCTTCTTCTCCGGCTCGGTGACGCCCTCGAGATCCTTGAAGAACTTCTCAGAAGCGTCCACGCCGATGACGTTGAGACCGAGACACTCATAGTCCTTCATCACGTTGGTGAATTCGTTCTTGCGCAACATGCCGTGATCCACGAAGATGCAGGTGAGGCGGTTGCCGATGGCCTTGTTGAGCAGCACGGCGGCAACGGAAGAATCCACACCGCCCGAGAGACCGAGAATCACGCGGTCGTCACCGATCTGCTGTTTGAGCTCCTGCACAGTGGTCTCCACGAAGTTGGCGGCGCTCCATTCCTGACGCGATCCGCAGATGTCAACCACAAAGTTGCGCAAGAGCTGCGTGCCGCAGAGCGAGTGGAACACCTCCGGATGGAACTGCACGCCCCACACGCGGTCGCCGAGCTCCCAGGCGGCATTCTCCACCGTCGCGGTGGAAGCCACCACGCGGGCGCCTTCTGGGATACGGGTGATGGTGTCGCCGTGCGACATCCACACCTGTGCGTCCTTCTCTATATTTTTGAAGAGCGGACAGCCGGCCTCCGCGCGCGTCAGATTCTGACGGCCGTACTCGCGGCTGCCTGCGGGTTCTACTTTGCCGCCCCAGATGTGCGACATATACTGTGCGCCGTAGCAGATGCCCAGGATGGGCAGACGGCCGCGTATGTCGCTGAGGTCACACTGGAAGGCCTCCGGGTCGTAGACGCTGTAGGGAGAGCCCGAGAGGATGACGCCGATGACGTCGGGATCGTCCTTGGGGAATTTGTTGTAAGGCAGAATCTCGCAGAACGTGTCGAGTTCGCGCAGGCGTCTGCCGATGAGTTGAGTGGTCTGAGAACCGAAGTCAAGAATGATGATTTTTTGCATAGTTACATATTGTGTTTAGGCCACAGCTTTCACATTTGGGATTGCGCGCGGTGCAGGTGTAGCGCCCGTGCAGGATGAGCCAGTGATGGGCTTTGGGGATGAGTTCTTCTGGGAAATGCTTCGTAAGACATTTCTCCACCGCCAGCGGCGTGGAGGCCGACTCGGGCACGAGGCCGATGCGGTGCGACACGCGAAAGACGTGTGTATCGACCGCCATACGCGCTTTGCCGAAGATGACGGCCTGAATGACGTTGGCCGTCTTGCGCCCCACACCGGGCAGACGCTCGAGGTCTTTGCCCTCTGAGGGCACTTCGCCGCCGAAGTCGCGAACGAGCATCCTGGCCATCTCCGAGAGATGATGGGCTTTGCTGTTGGGATAAGAGACGGACTTCACATAGTCCAGCAGCACTTCCTCCGAAGCCTCCGCCATACATTCTGCGGTGGGATAGTCTTCGAAGAGACGCGGCGTGACCATGTTGACGCGCCGGTCGGTGCACTGGGCAGACAGAATCACGGCGACGAGCAGCTGGAAGGCATTGCCGTAGTGCAGCTCCGGCTCCGCCACAGGCATCGCTTCGGAGAACCACTCCACTACCCTTTCGTATCGTTGCGCTCTGGTCATACGGTCCGTCTTCTCCTTATTTTATTCTGCGCTGAATTCTTTGATGCGTTGCTCTTCAAAGAGCTTACAGATGAGCAGCGTGTTGTCTTTCTCGGCCACGATGTAGCCGTCGAGTCCCTGCACCACCACTCGACGTTCCTGGGCCACGTGGACGACGCAGTTTTTCGTCTCGTAGAGCTTCACGTTGCTGCCGATGACGGCATTGCCGCCGGCGTCCTGCACGGTGTTCTCACGCAAGCTGCCCCATGTGCCCAGGTCGCTCCAGCCGAAGGAGGCGGGGAAACAGTAGATCTCGTCGGCCTTCTCCAGAATGGCGTAGTCGATGCTGATGTTCTCGCACTGGGGGAAACGCTCGCGGATGGCGGCCTGTTCGTCCTTAGTACCCAACACGTTCTGCATGCCCTCGAAGATGCCGTTGATCTGGGGCGCATACACGCGCAGGGCATTGATGATGGTGTTGATGTTCCAGATGAAGATGCCGGCGTTCCAGAGCATGTTGTTCTTCTTCACATACTCCTGTGCCGTCTTCAGGTCGGGCTTCTCCTTGAAGGCGTCCACGCGGAAGATCTCCTTGTTGCGCTCGCAGGCGGCCGAGAGGTCGGTCTGGATATAGCCGTAGCCCGTCTCGGGGCGCGTGGGCTTCATGCCGAGCGTCACGATGGCGTCGGTCTCGGAGGCGTATTGCAGCGCCGAAGAGATGACCCTCTGGAATTCGGGCACGTTGAGCACCAGATGATCCGAGGGACTCACGACGATGTTGGCCTTCGGGTCCTTGAGCTTGATGCGCCAAGAGACATAGGCGATACAGGGTGCGGTGTTGCGGCGACAGGGCTCCAGAAGAATGTTTCCCTCGGGCATGTCGGGCAACTGTTCGGCCACGATGTCGCGATAGGCTTCACTGGTGACGACCCACACATTTTCTGCGGGCACGACGCCTTTGAAGCGGTCCACCGTCAGCTGAATGAAGGTGCGTCCGCAACCGAGAACGTCCACAAACTGTTTGGGACACTGCGGGGTGCTCATCGGCCAGAATCTGCTGCCGATGCCGCCGGCCATGATGACGAGATGGTTCATATATTCAATTAAATTAGTTTCAGTATCAGTCCGTTATACCCGTTCACATCCAGCTCTGCAGCTTCCTCGGGCTGCCAGCGCACGTTGAATTCGTCGCCCGTGAGCAGATCCTTCACCTTGCGGCTCTCGAAGGCGGGCATGCCGTAGAAGCCGAACACGTGCTCGGGCAGAACGACGGAGACGTGCTCCTTGTTCTCCGAGAAGTTGGCCACAATGAGATACACCGACTCGCCCTTGCGGCGGAGGAAGGCGTACTGGCGCTGCAGATGCGGGTTGACATACATGAGGTCGTAGAACTCGCCCTCGTGGAGCACGGGATCCAGATTGCGCATGTTGAGCACCCTTTGGGTGAAGAAGCGCAGGGAACGCTCCTCAAGCGTGAGCTGCGTGCCGTTGAAGCGGCCCTCGTTGCGCCAGCGCGAGATGGTGTCCACGCGCCAGTAGTCGAAGATGGTGGTGCGGCCGTCGCGTCCGGAGAAGCCTTCGGCGTCCATGCCGCGTTCGCCCAGCTCCTGACCGAAATACTGCATATAGGTGTTCTTGCGCATCAGCGCACTTACCAGCAAAGCGGGCTTGCCCTTGCGGGCGTCGCCGGCGAAGAAGTCGGAGGCGATGCGCTGCTCGTCGTGATTCTCGAGGAAGTTGAGCATGTGGCCGCCGATGTCGTCCACAGCCTGCCAGGCACGGGTGATGTCGTGCGTCGAAGCGCCGGCCATCACACCCTTCAGCGTGTCGTAGAGCCCCACCTTGTCGTAGAGGTAGTCGAAGCCACCGTAGTGGATGTAGTTGCGATACTCGTCGGGATTGTAGACCTCGGCGATGAACATGATGGCGGGATGCTGCTCCTTGACGCGGGCGATGGCGTAGTGCCAGAAGTCCACGGGAACCATCTCGGCCATGTCGCAGCGAAAGCCGTCGACACCTTTGGCGGCCCAGAAGAGCAGGATGTCCGTCATCTTGAGCCAGGTGGAGGGAATCGGGTCGAAATGATTCGTGCGTCCGCCCTGAATGTCCACGCCGTAGTTCAGCTTGACGGTCTCATACCAGTCGTTGACTGTGGGCCATTCGGAGAACTGGTCGTTGCCGGTGGCTTTGGCCGGAATCTCCACGTAAGTGCCGTCCTGATCGGGCAGGTTCTCCGTGTGCAGGCGTCCGTTGAGATAGTAGAAGTTGTTCTGGGGGCTGAAGTGCATGTTGCTGTCGTCGTCTTCGCCCAGATCGCGCACGCCTTTGGGTTTGGCGTCGCTGTGATACTCTCTGGCCACATGGTTGGGCACAAAGTCCATGATGACGCCCAGGCCGGCCTTGTGGGTGCGCACGACAAGCTGTTCGAACTCCTTCATCCTCTTGTCCACCTTCACTGCCAGATCGGGATCCACGTCGTAGTAGTCTTTAATGGCATAAGGGCTTCCGGCCTGTCCTTTCACCACCATGGGGTTGTCACGACGGATGCCGAAGGCCGTGTAGTCGGTCTTCGTGGCATGCTCGATGATGCCGGTGTACCACACGTGGGTGATGCCGAGATCCTTGATTTCGCGAAGGGCTTTCGGCGTGAAGTCGGCCATCGTGCCGCATCCGTTCTGAGCCTTGGTGCCGCCGGGCGTCAAGACTGCGTTCTGCGCTCCGAAGAGGCGGGTGAAAACCTGATAGATCGTCATACTTTCTGCTGGAGTGAATTGTGGATGAGAGAATTAGGGGATTTGTCTTATTCGATGCCGCTGACGGTGACGTCCTTGGCGATCTTCACGATCATGCCCTGAAGGGCACGGCCGGGACCGCATTCGGTGAACTCCGTAGCGCCTGCAGCCACCATAGCCTGCACCTCCTTGGTCCAGAGCACGGGAGAAGTGAGCTGTGCGACGAGGTTCTGCTTGATGTCCTCGGGCTCGGTGTGGGCCTGACCGTCGACGTTCTGATAGACGGGGCAGACGGGCTTGTGGAACTCGGTGGCCTTGATGGCGGCTTCGAGCTCGTCCTTGGCGTTCTGCATCAGGGGCGAATGGAAGGCACCGCCCACGGGCAGCATGATGGCCCTCTTGGCGCCGGCTTCCTTAATCACCTCGCAGGCGCGCTCCACAGCCTCGCGGTTGCCGGAGATGACCAGCTGGCCGGGATTGTTGTAGTTGGCGGCAATCACGACGCCCTTGCCTTCGGCCGTAACGGCGGCGCAATGCTTCTCCACCTCCTCGTCGGCCATGCCGATGATGGCGGCCATCGCACCGGGATTGGCCTCGCAGCACTTCTGCATGGCCATAGCACGGGCGCTGACGAGCTTCAGACCGTCGGCAAACGTGAGGGCGCCGGCAGCCGTCAGAGCGGAGAATTCACCCAGAGAGTGACCGCCCACCATGTCGGGCTTGAACTCGTCGCCCAGACACACGGCCTTGATGACGCTGTCGAGGAAGACGGCGGGCTGCGTCACCTTCGTCTGGCGCAGATCCTCGGCCGTGCCTTCGAACATCAGATCGGTGATGCGGAAGCCGAGAATCTCGTTGGCCTGCTCGAAAAGCTCCTTGGCCTTGGGGTTGTTTTCATAAAGTGCTTTACCCATACCGGGGGTCTGTGCACCCTGTCCGGGAAATACAAATGCTTTCATTGTCAGTTATCTTTTAGAGGTTTATGCGGGAATCCCGAAGAATTTTCCCCGCAACATTTATGTTGAATATGCAAATAACGCGTACAAAGGTACGAAAAAAAAATGAGATTTCCGCCTTTTCTTCCCACTTTTTCCAAAAATATTTTTTTCGGCCCTCCCCTCTCCCGTTTTTCAGACATCCGTCAGACGCTTCCCCAACCTCTCTTTTCTTTTGACAAAAAATACCCAAAACAGCGCCTCTGCTCGGTCTCTGCTCGGTCTCTGAGAAGCCTCTGAGAACAGTCTGAGAAGGGTCTTTGAAGAGGAGAAAAATGTACTTTGTGCCCCCAATGCTATGTTTTACTCTTTTCCAAAAAGGGTTATTTCCAGCCAATCAGAAATCCGATTTTTTGACAAAAACAGGAGTAATTGGGCACAAGAATTAAAAAAAATCTGCAAAACATCTTTGATGTTTGCAAAAAAATCCGTATATTTGCCGCGAAAAACTGTATTTGTAAATGTACGACTACAATCTGATCATCCGCCAATCGTCCGAACGCGTGTTCGAAGTGATGGCCCCAAGAGTGAGCCCCGAGGACCTTGAGCGCATCAAGGACGCCTTCGCTCTGGCTCAGGAGAAGCATGCCGCGCAGAAGCGCAAGAGCGGCGAGCCCTACATCATTCACCCCATCGCGGTGGCGCTCATCGCGGCCGAGGAACTCAAGCTCGACGCCAACTCCGTCATCACGGCCTTTCTGCACGATGTGGTGGAGGACACCGATTTCACCATCGAGCAGGTGCGCGAGCGCTTCGGCGACGACGTGGCTTCGCTCGTGGACATCGTGACGAAGAAGAAGAAGGACCAGTACAACATCACCAAGCAGGGCGACAACTACAAGCAGCTGCTCGACTCGCTCCACTACGACATCCGGGCCCTGATGATCAAGCTCTCCGACCGTCTGCACAACATGCGCACCCTCTCGTCGATGAAGCCCGAGAAGCAGATGAAGATCGCCGGAGAAACAGACTACTTCTACGCCCCTTTGGCCAATCGTCTGGGCCTGTTCGACGTGAAGACGGAGCTGGAGAATCTCTCCTTCCAATACCGCTGCGAACTGGAATACGCCGATCTGGAAGAAGCGCTCTATCAGGACAAACTGGCCAACTTCCGCCGCCTGGAGGAGTTCACCCACAAGTGCGAGCGTCTGCTCAAGGACAAAGGCATCGTGGCCAAGGTGGAAGTGTTCTACCGCAAGCCCTACTCCATCTACCGCCGCATGAAGCAGCAGGGCGTGGATTTCAAGCACTTGGACAACCGCTACTACGTGCGCGTCACATTCGACGACGGTGTGGACGACATGATGACCGACAAGGCGCAGGCCCTGCGCATCTACAACATCCTCACGGACTACTTCAAGGAGAAGCCCGGCTCGTTCATGAACCTCATTGATCAGGCCAAGGAAAACTCCTACCAGTGTCTGCGCGTGATGCTGCTCTCGAAGGAGGGCGTCTGGGAAGACGTGCAGATCTGCAGCGACGACATGGTGGCAGCCTCGAAGATCGGCTGTATGGCCGAACTGGGCAACAACATCGGCGACTGGATCAAGCGCTTCCGCCGCGTGCTTCAGGATATCGCCGAACAAGGCACCGGCGCACAGTTGCTGGAGCAGATTTCGGCCGCACTCTACTACGACGACATCATGGTGTTCTCCACCGACGGCAAGAGCTTCATCCTGCCCCTGGGGAGCACGGCCATCGACTTCGCCTTCAAGCAGGACGAAGAGACCGGCCTGCACGCCCATTACGCCCGCATCAACGGCAAACTCAAGAGCGTGAAGACGCCGCTGCAGCGCGGCGACTGCGTCGAGATCGGCACCGCCGGAAAATACACCGCCGCCAAAGACTGGCTCGACCACTGCAGCACCTATTTTGCCAAGAGCCGCATCCGCAAGTATCTCTCCACGGTGGAGGATCCGATGGTGATGCGCTGTCCCCTGTGCCGTCCGCTTCCGGGCGGAGAGAGCATCGGCGTCAAGGACGACGACGGCCGTGTCACGATTCACCGCCGCAGTTGTGCGGAAGCCATTCGTTTGGCCTCCAAATACGGCGACAGCATCGTGGCGGTGGACTTCAAGGAGTCCAAGAAGATTTATCCCGTCACGGTGGTGATTCACGCCATCGACCGCGATCATCTGCTGGCGGATCTCATCGACCACATCACCAACGTGCTCCATCTGGGCATCGACGCCCTCACAACGACGACGACCGATGCGCTGGTCGACTGCCACATCACCTTCTTCGTCCACTCCGTGAGCGAACTCGTGCGTGTGATGCGCCATCTCTACCAGATAGAGGGTGTGGACGAAGTCTATCACATCTGACACAGAATCAACTGAATAAATATTAACATAAACAACATCAATACCATGAAGAAGAAATTCTTTGCGCTTTTGGCTCTGGTCTTCTCGCTGACGACACAGGCCGAAAACAAGCTCTACCCCGAGCACTTCGAGCTCTCGGAGGTGACGCTCTCGGAAGGGCCTCTCAAGGAGGCTATGTACCGCAACTTCGACATGTTGCTCTCCTACGACGTGGACCGTCTGCTCACGCCCTTCGTGCGTCAGGCCGGACTCAACACGGGGGATTATGCCAACTGGACAACAAAACACCCCAACTTCGATAACTGGGGCAGCGGCAACTTCCGTCTGGACGGACATGTGGGCGGACACTATCTCTCGGCCCTCGCGCTGGCTTATGCCGCCTGCGACGATGCCGCCACGAAGGCGCAGCTCAAGGAGCGCATGGACCACATGCTCTCCGTCATGAAGGATTGTCAGGACAAGTTCGACAGCAACACGCAGGGCCTCAAGGGCTACATCGGCGGCTATCCCGACAATGCGCTTTGGACGGATATGTACAGCGGCAGCACCGCCAAGTTCAACAGCGCACGCGGCAATGTGCCCCTCTATGTGCAGCACAAAGTGATGGCCGGCTTGCGCGACGCATATATATATGGTAAGAGCGACGAGGCCTATACGATGTTCATCAAGATGTGCGACTGGGCCGTCAACCTCGTGGCCAAATACGACACCAACACGATGCAGGGCGTGCTCGACACGGAGCACGGCGGCGTGAACGAGGTCCTGGCAGACGCCTATTACTTCACCAACAACTCCAAATATCTCAGCGGCGCCAAGAAATACAGCCACGCCACGATGGTGAGCGGCATGCAGACGGTTTCGACCTCGTTCCTCGACAACCGTCACGCCAACACGCAGGTGCCCAAGTACATCGGCTTTGAGCGTATCGCGCAACTTGACGCCTCGATGACCTCTTACGCCACCGCCGCACGCAACTTCTGGACCGACGTCACCGCCAACCGCACCGTATGCATCGGCGGCAACTCAATGAACGAATGGTTCATGGCCGCTTCGGCCGCAAACCGTTACGTCAACGAGTGCAACGGCCCCGAATCGTGCAACACCAACAACATGCTCAAACTCTCGGAGTCGCTCTTCGACGCCACCCATAGCGGCAAGTATGCCGACTTCTACGAGGCTGCGATGTACAACCACATCCTCTCCACGCAGGATCCCGTGACCGGCGGCTATGTCTATTTCACCCCGCTGCGTCCTCAGGCCTATCGCATCTACAGCAAGACGAATCAGGACATGTGGTGCTGCGTGGGCACGGGCATGGAGAACCACTCGAAATACGGTCACTTCATCTACACCCATTCGGCCGACAACCAGACGCTCTACGTCAACCTCTTCGTCAACTCTGAACTCACGAGTGACGATTTTATCCTCAAGCAGGAGACGGAATTCCCCTACTCCGCCGCTTCGAAGATTACGGTTGGCAAGTCCGGCAACTACACTCTGGCCGTACGCAAACCCTCGTGGGCGGGCGAAGGCTTCAGCGTAAGCGTCGGCGGTTCGTCCTACACGGCTGCCACAGACGGCTATGTAAAGATCACGCGTTCGTGGAGTGCCGGCGATGTGGTGAATGTCGCTCTGCCCATGACGCTGCGCTGGGAGCAATGCCCCAACCTCAAGGACTACATCTGCTTCAAGTACGGCCCCATCCTTCTGGGCGCACGCACCACTTCTTCGGATCCTTCCAGCCCCGCTTACGAGGCGCTGACGCACGAATACGCCGAGGGTGAACGCATGGGTCACGCCGAAGACACTTACACCACGAAGAAAACGCTCTCCACGGCACCTCTGCTCATCGGCAACCGTGCGGACGTACTCTCGCGCATCACACCAATTGAGGGACAGCCCCTCAAGTTCACCATCGACTGCAGCCGCGAAGGCAGCGATGCCTGGACGACGCTGACGCTCGAGCCCTACTACAGCCTCCATCACACGCGCGTGATGAATTATTGGTATCAGGCCACGCAGGAGGACTACGACAACTCCTCCTGGGCACAAGACGAGCGCGAGGCTGCAGCTCTGGATGCACGAACGATAGACTTCATCCGCACGGGCGAACAACAGTCCGAAGCCGGCGTGACGGAATACAGCGCAGGCTCCACCGTCGGCACTTTCAACGACGAAGTCTATCGCGACGCTCCGGCCGGAGGCTGGATTCAGTACATCCTCACCAACAGCGAAGGCGTCACAAAGGATGTGGGTCTCATGTGCCGCTTCAACGTAGCCGACAAGGGGCGTAAAGCCGCCATCTATGTGGACGGCACTTTGATTCAGAACTACACCGTGCTCTCTTCGGTCGCTACGGCCAACGAGAACGGCTTCTACAACAAGGAATGGATCTTGGACGAAGCGCTCCTCAAGGACGAACAAGGACAGCCCAAACAGACGATCACCTTCCGCATTCAGGCCGATTTCGGCACACTGTGTCCCGGACTTTATTATCTCAGGCTGACCAAGGAGGCGCCCGACCCTTTCGCTGATTACGAGCACTACGACTTCAAGTGTACGGATTTCCGATACAACCCCGACCAGTGCTCGTCCGTCAGCTACGACGAAACAGCCAACACCTTCACCCTGCATGGTAAGACCACCGGACAGCGCAATGTGTCTTACGGTATGAAGCTGGATGCCACCGACAAGTATTATGTGCTCGGCTCGGAATACTGGTACGTTGTTGAGGGACAGGGCTTCTCCACAGAAAAAACCGACGACACCTATGCCTGGTGGATGAACGGCTTCAATAACGGTGGTCAGGTTCCCCCAAACATGACGCTCAACATTGAGCGCGGCGGACAGAGTTATCAGGTCTTCGCCTGGAATCTCTCCAAACAGCCGCAGCTCAACGGCAACTTTCCTGTTGACGAACCCAAAATTGCCATCTCGTCCAACGGCAAGAACTGGATTGACTGCATCGGACTGACAACGTCCGACCAGACTTCCAAGCGCGCCACCGTCACCTATGTGGCTTATCTCAGCGACGAGGCCTTTAAGGATCGCTACGACATCAAAGAGCCCGAAGAGCTCGGTGAAGACGTCACCGCCACCTATCTCAAGAACCCCTCCTTCGAGGCCAATGTCGGCACGAAGGTCATTCCCACCAACTGGTCGTTGTCCAACACGAATCTCGCCTGGTACGGCATCAACAACCGCAACGGCAACGACGACAATCCCACCGACGGCAACAGACTCTTCGGTGTGTGGAACGGCTCGTCCGTCGCCGTCGAGCTTTCGCAGAGCGTCACGCTTCCCGCCGGACGTTATGTGCTGACAGCCGACATGCTGGCCTCCAATCGCACCAACACCGTGCGTCTGGGCAATCAGAGAATCTTCGCCGGCAGCAACATCGCTTACTTCAAGGATCAGTGCGCTCCCGGCACGGGTGACAATGTGCCTCTGCAGACGGTGCGTCTCGACTTCACCATTCCCGCAAATGCAACAATCAGTATCGGCGTCGCCACTTCCGACGCTCCCAATGAAACCTGGTTCAAGGTGGACAACTTCCGTCTCTATCTGCAGGAAGATCTCACGGGCATTCGCAACCTTCCCGAGAACAACGGCAAGAGCGCTACGCCCGACGGTAAATATTGGGAGAAAGGCCGTCTCGTCATCATCAAGAACGGACGCAAATACTCCTCCTCGGGCTCACGTATCAAATAATAAATACGAACTGATTCAGAATAAAGTAAAGGGCGCCAAACCGGCGCCCTTTATTATTGGTTCGGACAAACTCTCTGCATGAGACCGTTTACTTCCTCGTGATATGCAGGAAGCGCGTCATCTTGCTCGAGAGCGAGCGGTCCATGTTGTCGATAAAGCTGTCGAGCAGCTTCACACCACCCTCTTCGGGCAAAACGTCATAGTCGGCAATGACGGCGGGAATAAAACAGCTTTGCTCTTTCTTCAAACGCACTTCCTCACGGGTGTCTCTGATTCGAACGGTGCAGGCGCCTTCCAGACAGGTGGTGATGACGAAGCTGTCGTATTTGACAAGATTGCGGTGAATGGGCGCATTGGCTTCGACGACACGCGTGGTGAAATACGGGCTGTCGACCACGATGTTGGCAGAATTGTCGGCCCCGTTGTAGAGCGTGCGGTATTCGTCCACAACTTCATAGTCGATGGCTTCCGCCGCCAGTTCCGTATGCAACTCACGGGGCTTGCCGTCAAGGCCGGGACGGTTATAGTCGAAGATGCGGTAAGTGACGTCGCTCGACTGCTGCACTTCTGCCAGACGAATGCCGCCGCAAATGGCGTGCACTCTTCCCGCAGGCAGATAGAACACATGGCCGGCGCTGACTTCATGACGCGCCAGCACTTCGGTGATGGTGCCGTCGGCCACACGCCCGCTCTTGCCCATCTTGCCGTGAACCCTTTGGGCCATCTCGTCGTTGGGATGCACCTGAATGGAGAGATCCTTGCGGGCGTCGATGATTTTCACAAGAAGCGGCAGTTTTTTGCCGTAGTTGGCGGCAACGGCGCGACCGAGAATATGTTCCGGATCGGAGTCGATGAAGTCCGTCAGCAGACGACCGCTCCAAGGACCTGTAGCAATCTCGCTCTCGGAGCCCGGAACGGCGGAAACACTCCACTCCTCCGTGCCCCAAACGAGATGCTTGGTGTTGGGCTGAAACAGCAGCGGACTCATCAGCGTTCGGCTCTCATGGGGTTTTCGAGGAAGTCCTTGTAAGAGAGGCGAATGCCGTCTTCGAGCTCCGTCTTGTAGGTCCAACCGAGCTTGGTGGCTTTGGAGACGTCGAGCAGCTTGCGGGGCGTGCCGTTGGGACGGGTGGTATCCCACTTGATTTCACCTTCGTAGCCAACCACCTTGGCCACCATTTCCGTGAGGGCCTTGATGGTGAGTTCTTTGCCGGTGCCGGCATTGACGGTCTCGTTGCCCGAATAGTTGTTCATCAGGAAGACGCAGAGATTGGCCAGATCGTCCACATAGAGGAACTCGCGCAGAGGACTGCCGTCGCCCCAGCAGGTGACTTCCTTGAGGCCGCTGATTTTGGCCTCGTGGAAACGGCGGATCAGCGCGGGCAACACGTGAGAGTGCTCGGGATGATAGTTGTCGTTGGGACCGTAGAGGTTGGTCGGCATCACGCTGATGTAGTCGGTGCCGTACTGACGGTTAAGGAACTCGCAGTATTTCAGGCCGCTGATCTTGGCCAGAGCGTATGCCTCGTTGGTCTTCTCGAGCTCTGAAGTCAGCAGACAACTCTCGGGCATCGGCTGCGGCGCCATACGGGGATAGATGCAGCTGGAGCCGAGAAACTCGAGCTTCTTGCAGCCGTTCTTCCAGGCGGCGTGGATGACGTTCATCTCCAGTATCATGTTGTCGTACATGAAGTCGGCCAAAGCACTCTGATTGGCCACGATGCCGCCTACTTTGGCTGCGGCCAGAAAGACGTATTCGGGCTTCTCGGCGGCGAAGAAGTCGTTCACGGCCTGCTGGTTGCACAAATCGAGCTCCTTGTGCGTACGGGTCACGATGTTGAAGTAACCCTGACGGTGAAGTTCGCGCACAATGGCGCTGCCGACCATGCCGCGATGACCGGCCACATATATTTTTGCATCTCTGTTCATCATAGTCGTTCCTGTTTTTATCGGTTTAATATTCTATTCTGCGTACAAAGGTATGAAAAAACTTCGACATAGCAGTATTTTACTGCTAATATTTTCACGAATTCGACATCATTATTATGCAATCCGCGCTGAATAATCCCCGCTGAATTTATGCAGAAATCCCTCTTCGTCCGAGAGAAATATGCGAAAACAGCGCCTCTGCGTGGTCTCTGAGGGGAGTCTGAGGGGAGTCAAAAAAGGGTCTTTTGGACCGCTGATTTTCGCTATTTCTTTGATAATCTGCGTGTTGATCTTTTCCTGTTTCTACGCAAAATATGCAGTGACGTTTTTCTGCAGAATGTCAATATTTTTCAGAGTACGGAACAGGTTTGTCCATCTCAGGGTTGAGGCATCACGAATCTGGCTTCAAGCACCAGACGCAGGGCGTAACGCTTCTTTGTGCCGGCCTTGGAGACCGTCTTGCTGTCGCGGGCAAAAGTGAACGCGCCGCCGTCGCAGAGATAGCGCTCGCTCGCGATGAGTTCGTCGCTGCAGAGCTGGCGTATCAGCTGCGCCTGGGCTCTGGTGGGAATGTGCCAACCCACTTCACCGGCTTCCGCACATTCTTCGGAGAGCTGTTGAGCCATATCGCTGTTTTCCTGCGCGTTGGCCGAAGGCACTCCGACCCATTCGCTTCCGGAGAGCAGCGTGAGGGTGGTGACAGCATATTGATTGACTGAAGGTTCATGCGCTATTTGCAATACCTTCATGCCACCGATGCTGCCGCCGACGGAGAGGTCTTCCGGTAAATCCTTGTCGTAGAACAACGCGGAGGAAGTGCCCGTCTTGGTCTGGCGCAACACATCTTCGGCGGCACTCTTTTGGGTCTTTTTCTTTTGAACTGATGTTTCAGTCTCTTCTTCAACCAAATCGTCCAAAGAGACGGAAGAACAGCACGTTAACGTCAACGCTGCAGCTCCGGCCGCACAGAGACCGGCGAGCGTGCGGCGCACATCAGTCGCGGCGGAAAATATCGCGCGTGTAAACCTTATCCTGAACATCGCTGAGGCAGTCGTCGAAACGATTGGCAATGATGGCGCGCGAGAGGCGCTTGAATTCGCAGAGATCGTTCACCACGCGACTGCCGAAGAAGAGCGTGCCGTCGGCCAGAGTGGGCTCGTAGATGACGATGTTAGCACCCTTGGCCTTGATGCGCTTCATGATGCCCTGAATGGCGCTCTGACGGAAGTTGTCGGAGTTGGATTTCATCGTGAGGCGATAGACGCCGATGGTGGGAGGCTCGACACTTGCGGCGTTGTGTCCGTAGGTGTTGTTCTCGCTGTAGGCAAACCATCCGGCCTTGCGCAACACGGCGTCGGCGATGTAGTCTTTGCGCGTGCGGTTGGACTGCACGATGGCCGTCATCATGTCCTGCGGCACATCCTGATAGTTGGCCAGAAGCTGCTTCGTGTCTTTGGGTAGACAATAGCCGCCATAGCCGAAGGAGGGATTGTTGTAGTGCGTGCCGATGCGGGGATCCAGACCGATGCCCTGAATGATGGCGGCGGTGTCGAGACCCTTGACTTCGGCGTAGGTGTCGAGCTCGTTGAAGTAGGAAACGCGCAGCGCCAGATAGGTGTTGGCGAAAAGCTTCACGGCTTCAGCCTCTGTAGAACCCATAAAGAGCACGCGCTCAGTGGCTTGCGTGAGCGGCAGCGTGCCTCCCGGATTCAGTTCGCCAGCAATCTTCGAGCCCTCCACCAACAGGCTGGCAAAGAGTCTTGCGGCCTCCTTCAACTCCTCCAGATTGTCCACCTCGAAGAGCTTGGGCACGCCGACGATGATGCGGCTGGGATAGAGATTGTCGTAGAGCGCCTTGGATTCGCGCAGGAATTCGGGCGAGAAAATGAGACGAAGACCCTTGCCGTAGCGCTTGTAAAGCTGGCGGCAATAACCCACGGGAATGGTGGACTTGATGACCATCACGGCCCCGGGATTCACCTCACGGACGAGGTCGATCACCTCTTCGACGTGAGAAGTGTCGAAGAAGTTTTTCTCGCTGTCGTAGTTGGTGGGAGCGGCAATCACCACAAAGTCGGCATCGGCATAAGCCTCGCGCCCGTCGAGTGTGGCACGAAGGCCCTTTTCGCCGTCGGGATTCACCACTTTGGGGAGATACTGCTCCAGGTAATCGTCCTGAATGGGCGAAACGCCGCGATTGATCTTCTCCACCTTTTCGGGAACAACGTCCACCGCCGTCACGCGACGGTGTTGCGCCAGAAGTGTGGCGATGGAGAGTCCCACATATCCCGTGCCGGCAACGGCTATCTTCAAGTTTTTGAAATCCCTCATCATTCGACTTTAAGGTTATGCTTTCAACGAAAAGGAGTGATTCCGTTGGGATTCGAACCCAAGACCCACAGCTTAGAAGGCTGTTGCTCTATCCAACTGAGCTACGGAACCATCCAAAATCGCGGCAAAGGTATGAAAAATTTTGGAGTTAGACGGATACAGGCACTATTTTTTTTGGAAAAGCGGCCGGATATGTCATCTTTTTCGTATCTTTGCGGGGCAAATACAAATATAAAGAGGAATAAACGACTATGTTTTCAGGAATTGTGGAGGCCACAGCGCGCGTGGTGGCCATTGAACACGATGGGGGCAACGTGCATCTGACTCTCACCTGCCCTTTCGCCCGTGAACTCGGCATCGACCAGTCGGTGGCGCACAACGGCGTCTGCCTCACCGTAGTCCGCTTGTTGGAGACGGCCGAAGGTCCGGCTTATACGGTGACGGCGATGCGCGAAACGCTCGAGCGCTCCAATCTGGGCCAGCTCAAAGAAGGCGACGAAGTCAACGTGGAACGCTCGATGGTGATGAACGGCCGCCTGGACGGCCACATCGTGCAGGGACACGTGGACCAGACGGCCCTCTGCACCGACGTCGAGGAGCAGGACGGCAGCTTCCAGTTCACATTTAAATACGATACGTCAAAATACTTAGTCAGAAGAGGTTACTTCTGTGTGGACAAAGGCAGCGTGACGGTCAACGGCGTCTCGCTCACCGTCTGCCGTCCGACGGAAGACACATTCCAGGTGTGCATCATTCCCTACACCTACGAGCACACCAATTTTCACAACATCAAGGCGGGCAGTCGGGTGAACCTGGAGTTTGACATCCTGGGGAAATACATCGCCCGCATGCAGAGTCTGCTCTAAAGTCTCCGGCGCCTAAAAAAGCGCCTTAACTTTGTTAAAAATACAAAACAAAGGGGGCAAAGTTCGATTTTTTTCGTATCTTTGTCCCCGAATTGCGCAAACAGAGCTTGTGCAAAGGCATAAACACCGCTGATAAGAAAGAAAAAACAATATGAAAAAACTGATGACGTTGGCAGCATTTCTCGCGGGCGCGCTCGGCGCGAATGCAGAAATGTGGACGCTCCGCGAGTGCATCGACTACGCTCTGGAGCACAACATCACGATCAACAAAAACCGTGTGCTTCAGGAGACGGGCGAAAGCAATCTGGCACAGTACAAGAGCCAGCTCTGGCCTTCACTCACCTTCTCCACGATGCAAAACGTCACCTATCGCCCGCTTCAGGACGACATCACAACGCGTACGGTAGACGGTCAGGTGACGATCAGCAGCAACAAAGTCACCGGCAACAGTAACTACAATCTCGCCATGAACTGGACCGTGTGGAACGGCGGCGTGAACTATCTCAACGTGCGCAACCAGCGCATCACCAACAAAATCGCCGAACAGACCACCGAGACTTCGGAGAAGACCATTCAGGAGCAGATCACGCAGTTCTACGTGCAGATTCTCTTCTCGAAGGAGGCCGAAGCGGTGAACGAGCGTTTGGCCGAAACGGCCCGCCGTCAGTGGGAGCGCGGACAGGAGATGATGAATCAGGGACAGATGTCGAGAGCCGACGTCGTGCAGCTGGAAGCCCAGAAGGCTGCCGCCGAATACAACATCGTCGCCGCCAAGACGCAGACGGCCAACTACCGCCGTCAGCTCAAGAGGCTGCTTCAGCTGGACCTGAACGAAGAGTTCGACGTGGAGAGCCCCGTGCCTGCCGACGATGCCGCAATGGCGGACATTCCTTCGGCGCAGGAGGTTTATGCCGAAGCTCTGGCCTCAAGGCCCGAGATACGTGGTGCGGAACTCGGTGTGGAGCAGGCTGAACTGGCCTACAACATCGCCAAAAGAGGCTTCTACCCCACTATCTCCGTGAGCGCCAACGTAGGCGATTCGCACAACACGGCCAACGACAACAGCGTGGGCGACCAGCTGAGAACGAATCTCGCCGGAAGCGCCGGCGTCAACATCAGCGTGCCCCTCTGGGATCAGCGCAAAACCAAAACGGCCAAAGAGAAAGCGCGCCAGCAGATGACGACCGCCCGTCTGGATCTGGCCGACAAGCGGCAGACGCTCTCCAGCTCCATCGAGCAGTTTTGGCTCAACGCCACCAGCAACCAACAGCGTTTTGTGAGCGCGCAGGCCAAACTCAAGAGTCAGGAAGAAAGTTACCGTCTGGTGGACGAGCAGTTTCACAACGGACTGAAGAACGTGGTGGATGTGCTCGAAGCCCGCGACAACATGCTCTCTGCCGAGCAGACCAAGCTGGAGAGCAAGTACAACACCATTCTCAACAGCGCGCTGCTCCGCTTCTACATGGGCGAAGACATTGATTTGTAAAACACAACAACGCAAACGAAAAGCATTACAATAATATGAAGAAAATCGTATTACTGCTTGCGGCCGCAGCAACTCTTACATTTGACAGTTGCAAGAAAGGCCCCGAGTTCATCTACTCCACCGAAACGGTGGCGCGCCGCGACATCACCACCAGCGTGACGGCCACAGGCACCATCGAGCCTGTGACAAAAGTGGAAGTCGGCACTCAGGTGAGCGGCATCGTGAGCCATCTCTATGTGGACTACAATAGCCAGGTGAAAGCCGGACAGGTGATTGCCGAGCTCGACCGCACCAATCTGATATCCGAGGTGGAGAACACCCGTGCCATGCTCAAGAGCGCCGAGAGCGATTTCGCCTATCAGACGCTCAACTTCGAGCGTTATCAGGCGCTTTACGATAAAGGGCTTGTGAGCGCCAACGATTTCGACAAGGCCCGTTTGGCCTACAACCAGTCCAAAGAGACTGTGGTGCAGCGCCGCGAAGGCGTGAAGAAGGCCGAGACGAATCTCGGCTACGCCACCATCACGAGCCCCATCGACGGCATCGTCATCTCCAAGGAGGTGGAGCAGGGCCAGACGGTGGCTTCGAGCTTCAACACCCCCACCCTGTTCACCATCGCCCAGGACCTCACGCAGATGAGGGTCATCGCCAATGTGGACGAGGCCGATATCGGCGAGGTGAACGAGGGGCAGAGAGTGAGCTTCACGGTGGACGCTTTTCCCAACGACACGTTTGAAGGCGTCGTGAGCCAGGTGCGCCTGGAGGCTACGACAACGAGCAATGTGGTGACCTACGAAGTGGTCATCTCGGCCTCCAACGACGACCTGAAACTGAAGCCCGGTCTGACGGCCAACGTCACCATCTACACCCTCGAATTAAGAGACGCCGTTGCCGTTCCCAGCAAGGCCTTCAGATTTACACCCTCGGAGGCAATGCTTAACGAAGGCGAAAGCATAGAAGACACGCCGCAGAAGGGCTCCAAGGTGTGGGTGAAGGAAGGACCGGTGCTGAAGGCTTACATCGTTGAGCCCGGCACCACCAACGGCATGCTCACCGAGGTGAAGAGCGGACTCAATGAGGGCCAGGAGGTCATCGTTGACGTCACGTCCACCGAGATAGAGGTTGAAGAGGAGAAGGCTCAGAACCCCTTCATGCCCCACCCCAGAAAGAGAGAAGAAAAGAAGAAGTGATGAGCGCAATGGAAAGAAAGGTTGTCATCGAACTGGATAACGTGAAGCGCGACTTCCGCGTGGGCAGCGAGACGGTGCATGCTCTGCGCGGCGTCAGTTTCAAGATCTACGAGGGTGAGTTTGTCACCATCATGGGCACTTCGGGCTCCGGCAAGAGTACGCTGCTCAACCAGCTCGGATGTCTGGATACACCCACTTCCGGCGAATACTATCTGGACGGCATTCCCGTGAGAAACATGAAGCGCTCGCAGAGAGCCGTGCTGAGAAACCGCAAGATCGGCTTCGTCTTTCAGAACTACAATCTGCTGGCCAAAACCACTGCGGTGGAGAACGTGGAGCTGCCCCTGATGTACAACACCACCTACAGCGCCAAACAGCGTCGCGAGGCCGCCGTGAAAGCCCTCAACGCCGTCGGTCTGGGCGACCGTCTGGAGCACAAGTCCAACCAGATGTCCGGCGGTCAGATGCAGCGTGTGGCCATTGCGCGTGCGCTGGTCAACAATCCCGCCGTGATTCTGGCCGACGAGGCAACGGGTAATCTGGACACCCGCACGAGTTTCGAGATGCTGGTACTCTTCCAGAAGCTCCATCGCGAGGGCCGCACCATCATCTTCGTGACCCACAACCCCGAGATTGCGCAATACTCCTCACGCAACATCATGCTGCGCGACGGCAAAATACGTGAAGACGTCGAGAACAACAATATCCTGAGCGCGGAAGAGGCGCTGGCCGCATTGCCCAAGCCTCAGGACGACTGAATACAGATATAAGGAAAGAGACTATGAGCTTTACCAATTTGATACGCGTGGCCATCAGGGCTATTCTGAGCAACAAGAGCAGAACGCTGCTCTCGACGCTCGGCATCATCATCGGTGTGGCCGCCGTCATCATCATGATGTCCATCGGACAGGGATCGAAGGAGAGCATCCGGCAGGAGATTTCCAAGATGGGCTCCAACGTGATCACCATCCGTCCCGGTGCCGACATGAGAGGCGGCGTGCGCCAGGACCCCAGCGCGATGCAGACGCTCAAGATGTCGGATTACGAGAGTATGCTCTCCGGCCTGAAATACGTGCAGCACGTTTCGCCGGAAGTGACTCAGGCCGGACAGGTGGTCAATGGCAACAACAATACGACAACCACCATCTACGGCGAAGCGCCCGAGTATATGACCATCAAGCTCTGGACCGTGCAGGAAGGCGACTGTTTCACGGATGAAGACGTCTGTAAGAACGCCAAAGTCTGTGTCATCGGCAAGACGGTGGCCGACGAACTCTTTCCCGGCGGACAGAATCCCATCGGCCGCTCCATTCGCTTCAAGAACATTCCTTTCAGAGTGGTCGGTGTGCTCAAGAGCAAGGGCTACAACAACTGGGGTATGGACCAGGACAATCTGATCATCGCCCCCTACACCACCGTGATGAAGCGTATCGCCGCTCAAACTTATTTCTCCAGCATCAGCGTGAGTGCGCTCTCTGAAGAAGTCAGCGAGAAGGCCATCGAAGAACTCACCGCCCTCTTGCGGGCCAACCATAAAATAAAGGAGGGGATGGACGATGACTTCACCATCCGATCGCAGCAGGAAATCATGGAGACGATGTCGTCGACGATGGACACCGTGACGCTCATCCTCGTGGTGGCAGCGGCATTCTCCCTGCTGGTGGCCGGCATCGGCATCATGAACATCATGCTGGTGAGTGTGACGGAACGCACGAAGGAGATTGGCTTGCGCATGAGCGTCGGCGCCCGCGGACGCGATATCTCACGCCAGTTCCTCTTCGAGAGCATCATCATCTCGCTGTCGGGCGGACTGATCGGCATCGGTGTCGGTTATCTGGGCAGCTGGGCGGCACAGTTGATGATGTTGCCCGCCAGCGTGCCTCTGTGGAGCGTCCTGCTCTCGTTCGGTGTGTGTGCCTGCATCGGTCTCATCTTCGGCTATGTGCCTGCCAGAAAGGCGGCGCTCATGGACCCCATAGAAGCGCTCAGGTATGAATAATTATATAGGAACAAACAAAAACAATAATATGAAAAAGATTGCTTTGATGCTGTTGGCCGTATGCCTCACAATGGGCGTTTGCGCCAAGGAAAAGAAAGACGACAGTAAGTATCTGGTTGGTGCCGTGAAGACCGAGAACGGTCTCATCACCTTCTCCAAGACTTTTACGATTAAGGGTATGACCGAAGAACAGCTCAAGCCTTTGGTTTTGGGCTACATCAAGACGACGCTCGTGGGCGGCGGCATTGAAGGTCCCCGCACGCGTCTTGTGAGCGACGGCAAAGAAGACGGTCTGATGGTGGCCAGAGTGGAAGAATGGATGGTGTTCAAGAAGAAGTTTGCCTATCTCGATGCCACCCGTTTCCGCTACACTGTCACCGCATCTGTCAAAGGCAGTACCGTGTCGATGAAGATCAACCAGATCAGCTATCTCTACGACGAGAAGATTGACGACGAGAACAAGCCTACGGGCGAAGAAGGCATCACCTATGTGGCCGAAGAGTGGATCGACGACGAGAACGGACTCAACAAGACCAAAACGAAGTTGCATGTCGGCAGCGGCAAGTTCCGTCGCAAGACCTGCGACCGTGCGGAGCAAATCTTCGACAAAATGATGGATTTCTTCGAGCAGGAGGCCGAAGAGAAAGAGGCCAAGGAGCAGCCGAAGCCCCAGCCCGTTAAGAAGAGAAAATATATCACTGAGGAATAAACGGTGAGTTCACTTAAGAACCATAATATGCTGCGCCTGACGCTCCTGCTGCTTGCTCTGCTACCGACGACACTCTTCGCACAGATGAGCGAACAGATGAGGCAGGAGAAATTGGCCAATGCACTCCAAACGGAGAACGGCGGCACTATGTGGGGGCGCGACAGCACCGGCCATATGCCAAACAGAAAAGTGCCCTGGGGCCAGTTCATGTGGACCATCGACGAGCGTCTGGGCGAAGTGGTTCCTGCAGAGAACAAGGACACGGTGGTGAACAATTTCCAGAACTGGAGGTTCACCGACGGCATGACGGGCGACTACAGCTTCCTCGGCAACACGGGCAGCCCGCGCCTCAACCGCATCTTCTTCGACCGTAATGAGGAATTGGACTTCGAACCCTTGGCGCCCTACGACTTTTTCCTGGGCACTTTGGCCGATTTCCGTTTCACCAACACCAAGTCGCCGATGACCAATCTGGCCTATCACTCCTGCGGCAACAAGCAGACGGGCGAAGACCGCATCCGTGCTTATTTCGCCTCCAACATCAACAAGATTGCGGGCATCGGCTTCAAGATTGACTACGACTACGGCAGAGGTTACTACGTGCAGTCGCAAAACAGTTCCTTCGGCGGCAGCGTCTTCGGCTACTATCGCGGCGACAAATACAACATGCACGCCTACATCCAGGCCGATCGCATCAAGCATGCCGTGAACGGCGGTATTGAGGACGACAAATACATCACGAATCCACAGTCGTTCCCCCAATCGTACGACAGTGACGACATTCCCGTCAATCTCAATGCACACTACTACTCCGACTACGACCAGCGCTACTATCTCTCCCACCGCTACAATACGGGGTTCTACCGGAGAATAGAAATGCCGGATTCCGTCAAGCCCAAGATGCCGGAAGACTCGCTACTGCTGGTGCAGCTTGAGGACTCCGTGCGGCAGGTCGTTATGGCCGATTCGCTCAAACTCTCCATGGCGCTCGACAGCTTAAGACTGGCTTGGGAGAAGGGCATCGAATACAAGCAGGAATTCATCCCCGTGATGAGTTTCATCCACACCTTCGATGTGCGCAACATGACGCATGACTACTACTCCAACTCACGGGCCACTTATAAATACTACACTCACAACTACTACGGTAATCCCGCAAGCCATGATGACCGTATGTTGATGCGATCCTTCAGAAACACTCTTGGCGTGAGCATGAGGGAAGGCTTCAACAAATGGGCACCATTCGGTCTTACTGCTTTTGCCACACACGAATTGCTTCTGCAAAAACAAATGTACGAAGTAGCTCCTGAAGACACTTCCTATACGGGAAAGACGCGCAACCAACTCTCTGTGGGTGGAGAAATCAGCAAGCGTATGGGCGACATCTTCCACTACGGCGCTACGGGTGAGGTTTGGGTGGCCGGTTATGGCGTGGGCGACTTCAAGATTAACGCCGATCTGGATTTGAACATTCCCGTCAGCCACAAAGACACATTGAACTTCGTGGCTACCGCGCTTATAGAAAACCGTCTGCCCAGCCTGTGGATGCAGGAGACCCATACGCAGTTTGCCTGGTGGGACAACGACCTCGACAAAGTGTTCCGCACGCAACTGATGGCCGAATTGGAGTTCAAGCGCACGAGGACCAAAGTGCGCTTCGGATGGACCAATCTCACCAACTACGCCTACTACGCCATGCAGAATACGCTATATCCCAACAAGCAACAGGGCAGCGTTATTCCCGGCGACTACAAGCACGACGTGTGCGTGAAGCAGATGGACGGCAGCGTGCAGGTGTTCATGCTGCAACTGTGCCAGAATTTCGTAGTCGGACCGCTTCATTGGGATAACGAAATCACTTGGCAGAAAACCACCGATGAGGATGCGCTCCCCCTGCCGCAACTCAACTGTTACAGCAATCTCTATCTGCTCTTCAGGATTGCTAAAGTCCTGAGGGTGCAATTGGGCGGTGACGTGCGTTTCTTCACAAAATACTATGCGCCAGACTACGCTACTGCTATTGGCCAGTTTGCCGTGCAGGACTACGACAACGGACCTGTCAAGATCGGCAACTATCCCGTTGTCAACGCCTATGTGAATCTGCACATCAAACGCTGTCGTCTTTACGTTGACGTCGCTCATTTGAATGCCGGACACGGCAACATGTTCCTGGCGCCCCACTATCCCATCAACCCGATGACCATCAACTTTGGCATCTCATGGAATTTCTTTGACTGATTATGCATAAATTGGATGAAATAAAATGGGGCTTTGTCGGTTGCGGAGAAGTGACCGAGAGGAAGAGCGGTCCGGCTTTTTCTCTGGTGGATCATTCGCAGGTAGTGGCCGTCATGTCGCGCAATCACGAGAAGGCCAAAGATTATGCCGAGCGTCATCATATCGACAAGTGGTATGCAGACGCGCAGATGCTGATCAACGATCCCGAAGTGAATGCCGTATATATCGCAACGCCGCCTTCTTCCCACGCCACTTATGCCATTATGGCTATGAAAGCCGGCAAGCCCGTCTATGTGGAAAAGCCTCTGGCCGCCTCGTATGTGGACTGTCAGCGCATCAACCGCGTCAGTCAGGAGACAGGTGTGCCCTGTTATGTGGCTTACTACCGTCGGGAGCTGGCTTATTTTAAAAAGGTGAAGGAGATCATCGAAAGCGGCACCATCGGCAAGATACTGACTTGCCAGATCCGTTTTGCCTGTCCGCCGAGAGATTTGGACTATAATCGGACGAATCTCCCCTGGCGCGTACAGAGAGACATCGCCGGTGGCGGCTACTTTTACGATCTGGCGCCGCATCAGATTGACCTCCTGCAGATGTGTTTCGGACCGATAGTCCGGGCGCATGGTGTCACTGCGAATATGGGTGGCCTGTATGCGACGGAAGACACCGTTGCTGCCACATTCCAATTTCAGAGCGGCCTTGTAGGCAGCGGCAGCTGGTGTTTCGTCGCCGATGACTCTGCGAAAGTAGACAGAATCGCCCTGTCCGGAGAACTGGGCAGAATCAGTTTCTCTGTGTTCACCTACACGCCGATATCGCTCTACACCAAAAACGGGAAAGAAGAAATCACTGTCAACAATCCGCCGCACGTGCAGCTGCCTTTGATCGAGAAGGTGGTTAAAGCTCTTCGGGGCGAAGAGGACTGTAAGGAAGACTGTATTATGGCAACATCAGTCAATTGGGTACTGGATAAAATATTAGGAAAACTATGAAAAAAATTGCAATTTTACTGTTAACGCTTACGCTTGGCTTTTTCAACGCACAAGGTGAAGAGAAGTTTTCAGAGATTCAGTTTGAGACGCTGAAGATTGACCTCGGCAAGTTCTCGGAGAAGGATGCCGTAAGAAAGTGTGCCTTCACCTTCAAAAATGTCGGCACCGCCCCACTCATCATCAATCAGGCATTTGCCTCATGCGGCTGCACCACACCGGAATTCCCCAAAGAACCGCTCAAACCCGGAGAACAGGGTAAGATTTCCGTAACGTACAACGGACAGGGGCGTTCCAAAGGACATTTTGCCAAGACCATCACCGTTCGATGCAACGGCACTACAGAGCTGGTGCGCCTGACCATTGAAGGCGAGATGACCGAATAAATGATAAACAAACGAGATCTTACCATGAAAAGAATACTGATTGCAGTTCTCGCACTACTTTGTGTTTGCCTCGGCGCAGAAGCGGGAAAGAAGAAGGCGGCCAAGATACAGACCGACCGCGAGTATTGGACCGAGTTGGCTTACCGCATGGCGGCGCCCGTGCTGGAGAATATGGCCAAAGGTGAGCTCCAGATGAACATGAAGCTGGAGCTCTCTCCCACTTGGGACAACAGAGACAAGAAAGTGGCCTACATGGAGTGTTTCGGACGCCTAATGGCCGGCATTGCACCCTGGCTCAATCTGCCCGACGATGACAGTGCCGAGGGTAAGATGAGGGCACAACTGCGCGAGTGGGCGCTCAAGGCCTATGCCAACGCCGTTGATCCCGAGAGCCCCGACTATCTCGGCTGGCAGAGCGGTGGTCAGACGCTGGTCGACGGCGCCTATTTGGCCGAGTCGCTTTATAGAGGTTGGGACGGCATCTGGCTACGTCTCGATTCAATAACCCAGGCGCGCTACATCAAAGAGTTTCAGGGCTTGCGCCGCTACGATCCCTGCTACACCAACTGGCTGCTCTTCTCGGCTATGGAGGAATGTTTCATCGCCAAAGCCGGCGGCGATGCCGACTGGTTCAGAATCCATCGTGCGATGGAGAAAGTCGAAGAGTGGTATGTGGGTGACGGATGGTATTCCGACGGCCCCTCCTTTGCTTTCGACTACTACAATTCCTACGTCATCCAGCCCATGTACGTAGAATGTCTGGAGATGATACGTCAGGTGCGCGGCAACGACTCCTGGACCGTAAGGACTTACGTGCCTGAAACGGATCGCAACGAGGGTGCCAACTACCGCTACAACCAGGCGCTCAAGCGCATGCAGAAGTTCGGCGTCATCCTCGAGCGCTTCATTTCTCCCGAAGGCACCTTCCCCGTCTTCGGCCGCAGCATCCCCTACCGTCTGGCCACGATGCAGCCTCTGGCCCAGCTGGCTTGGCGCAAACAGTTGCCCAAGGAGTTGCATAACGGCCAGGTGCGCGCTGCGCTTACAGCGGTGATGCACCGTATGTTCGACGGCATCGGCGCTTCAAACTTTACGGAAGACGGCTACCTGACCATCGGCTTTGTGGGCAATCATCCCAATGTAGCCGACTGGTACACCAACAACGGCAGCCTCTACATGACCTCTCTGGCCTTTATGCCTCTGGGACTTCCCGAGAGCGATCCCTTCTGGAGCGACGCGCCCGAGAAATGGACCAGCAAGAAAGCTTGGGAGGGTGACGACTTCCCGAAGGACCATAAATGGAAAATCAACAAGCAGATACTGTATTGGGAGTAGTTATTGACATCAAAGACGGCGTGGTGAGAAATCCGGTGTGGCGTATGGCCGCTCCGGTCAATCTCACTGTGGAGGACGGCATGCAGCTCGCTGTGGTCGGTGACAATGCTGCCGGCAAGACCCGACTGGTGGAGATTCTCACGCAGCACTACCCGCTCCTGCTCAACGAGGTCCGCTACGACTTCTCTCCGTCGGAACGCACGCTGGTTTCGGACAATCTCAAGTATATCACCTTTCGCGACAGCTACGGAGAGAACGACGGCACCTACTATTTGCAGCAACGCTGGAACCAGCACGACATCGACGAGAACACCCCTACTGTGGGCCAGCTCCTGGAGAAGATTCCCGAAGCCGTTCCCGGCCTGAGGAAGAGACTCTACAAGATGTTTCATCTGGAGCATTTGCTCGACGAGTACATCATCAGCATCTCCAGCGGCGAACTGCGCAAGTTCCAGCTCACGCGCGTCCTGATGACGGCGCCCCGTGTGCTCATCATGGACAATCCCTACATCGGTCTTGACGCCGAGGCCAGAGCTTTGCTCACGGATTTGTTCACCACGATGGTGCGTGAGTTTCATCTGCTCTGCATCCTGATTCTTTCGCGTGACGACATGATTCCCTCTTTCGTCACCCACGTGCTTCCCGTCGAGGGTCTGGAGGTGAAGCCGCTCATGCCCCGCGAGGAGTATGAGCCCCGCAAGCATTGGCGCGAGTCTCACGGTGAGCTCTTCAAGCCCTCCTCAACGATAACCGATGACGGACGTCCGGAGATTCTCCGCTTCAACAATGTCACCATCCGATACGGGCAGCGCACGATTCTGAAGAACTTGAACTGGGTGGTGCACAAGGGCGACCGTTGGGCACTTCGCGGCGAGAACGGCGCCGGCAAGAGCACGCTGCTCTCTCTCGTCTGCGCCGACAACCCTCAGGGCTATGCCTGCGACATCGAACTCTTCGGACGCAAACGCGGCACCGGAGAGAGCATCTGGGAGATTAAGAAGCATATCGGCTACGTTTCACCCGAGCTCCACCGCGCTTATCAGAAGGACATTCCCGCCATCGACATTGTGGCCTCGGGCCTCTCGGACTCCGTCGGTCTGTATCATCGTCCCCGTCCCGAAGAGCGCGCTCAGTGTCAGGAGTGGATGCAGCGTTTCGGCATTGAATCGATTTCCGACCGCACCTTCCTCAAGCTCTCCAGCGGCGAACAGCGTCTATGCCTTCTGGCGCGTGCCTTTGTCAAGAATCCCGATCTGCTCATTCTCGACGAACCGCTTCACGGACTGGACATCGGCCGTTGCCTCATGGTACAGCGCATCATCGACGACTACTGCAAGGATCCGGAGAAGACGCTCATCATGGTGTCGCACTATCAGGAGGAACTGCCTCCGTGCATCACCCACGAGATTTTCCTCCGCCGTAATTGAATCGGTATGACACAAAAAGAATCCCGGACAATTGCTGTCCGGGATTTCTTTTATCCGTTAAGTATAATATAAGATTTTATCCTTCGATGGTGAATCCGTCAAGCGACTCCTCTTCGTCCGACAGGTCGGCTTCTTCTGTATACTGACTGTAGTATGTGCCGTCCAGATCCTCCTTCGTGGGATCGCCGTCCACCAGATCGAATTCGTCGTCATCATCATCGTCGTCACGATTCCGATCCATCATCGCCAACTCCTCGTCGGTCAAATCCTCATCGTCGAGCTCTTCGATGTCGTCCAAAATATCATCATCCTCATCACCTTTGTGCTTGGGCTTGTTGTTGCCGGTGTGACGACGAATCTTATTGCCGTCCTCGTCGTAGTCGTCCTCGTTGATCATACGCAGCTTGACGGCGGGATCCTTCTTTTTGCAGAAGATGGCTTCTGTCCAGGTGCCTTTCTCGATCTCGAGCACTTCGAAGCCCTGAGCCACTTTCTTCTCCAGCGTGCCGCCCTCCTTATGCAGATGCGAGGTGGGCAGCTGCGTGTTGGAGACGTCGAAAGCTGAGGCAATAATGTCTTTGATGTGCAGAGGGACTGCCTCCCATCCGCCGCCGAAGTTGCGGTCGATCAGCTCCAACACACCCGAGGCCGTCATGTGGCGGATGTTCTCGTAGGTGAGCTCCGTCAGCCGCTGAATGGTCTTCTTGCGGATGGCCACAGCGCCCTTCGAGGCTTTGGTGTGGGTGAACACGGCCCATTCGCCGTTCTCATACTTCTTGACTTCGCGATCGTCCTGAGGGTTGTAGTGCACCACATCGAAGGCGATGCGCATCGTGTTGAGCAGCTTGTCCTCGGCCTGCGGGAAGATGGGGTTGTCCTTCTCCTCGTTCCAAAGTTTGGGGATTTCGTTCTGATCCACGTTCCACACATTGGTGGAATCCAGATCCATTATGCTTTCAAGAATCTTACTCATACTTGGGTTTAAAGACCCCTCCGAAGCGTTGTTCTCCGGAGGGGCCTGATTGAATGAATGTCAAGGATTTACTTCTCGTCCTCCACAGCGGCCTGTGCGGCAGCCAGACGTGCGATGGGCACGCGGAAGGGAGAGCAGCTGGCGTAGTTCATGCCGACGCGGGCGCAGAACTTCACGGAGCTGGGCTCACCGCCGTGCTCGCCGCAGATACCGGTGCGCATGCCGGGACGAACCTTGCGACCGTTCTCGACGGCCATCTTGATGAGCTGACCTACGCCGTTCTGGTCGAGCACCTGGAAAGGATCCACCTTCAGGATCTTCTTCTCCAGATATGCGGGCAGGAAGCTGGCGATGTCGTCGCGGCTGTAGCCGAAGGTCATCTGCGTCAGGTCGTTCGTGCCGAAGCTGAAGTATTCGGCCTCGGTGGCGATGCGGTCGGCGGTCAGAGCGGCGCGAGGAATCTCGATCATCGTGCCGACTTCGAAGGGCACTTCCACACCCTCCTGAGCGAATACCTCCTTAGAGGTGTTCACGATGATTTCCTTCTGCTGCTTGAACTCATAGAGGATACCGATGAGGGGCACCATGATTTCGGGATGGGGATCGAAGCCTTCCTTCTTCAGCTGGCAGGCAGCACCGAGGATGGCGCGCGTCTGCATGGCGGTGATTTCGGGGAAGGTGATACCCAAACGGCAACCGCGGTGACCGAGCATGGGGTTGTTCTCTGCCAGAGAGTTCACACGGCGCTGGATTTCCTCCACGGTGACGCCCATCTCCTTGGCCATCGTCTGCTGACCGGCCAGATCGTGGGGCACGAACTCGTGCAAGGGAGGATCGAGCAGACGGATGTTCACGGGCAGACCGTCCATAGCCTTGAGGATGCCGTAGAAGTCAGCCTTCTGATAAGGCAGCAACTTGGCCAGAGCCTTCTCGCGGCCTTCTACGCTGTCGGCCAGAATCATCTCACGCATGGCCACGATCTTCTGATCCTCGAAGAACATGTGCTCCGTACGGGTCAGACCGATACCCTTGGCACCGAAGGCGCGGGCCACCTCAGCGTCGTGAGGCGTGTCGGCGTTGGTGCGGATCTCCATCTTGGTGTACTTGTCGCAGAGGTCCATCAGTGCCTTGAAGTCGCCGGAGAGCTCGGCAGCCTTGGTCTTGATTTCGCCGGCATATACCTGACCGGTGGTACCGTTCAGCGAGATGTAGTCGCCCTCCTTGTAGGTGACGCCTTCGATCTCCACGGTCTTGTTCTTGTAGTTCACGTTGATGGCACCGGCGCCGCTGACGCAGCACTTACCCATACCGCGAGCCACAACGGCTGCGTGAGAGGTCATACCGCCGCGTGCGGTGAGGATACCTTCTGCGCTGGCCATACCGGCGAGGTCTTCGGGAGAGGTCTCGATGCGGACCATAACCACCTTGTGACCGTTGGCGTTCCATTCCTGAGCGTCGTCAGCGTGGAACACGATCTGACCGCAGGCTGCACCGGGCGAAGCGGGCAGACCCTGAGTGATGACCTTGGCCTTCTTCAGAGCGTCCTTGTCGAATACGGGGTGCAACAGCTCGTCGAGCTTCTGGGGCTCGCAGCGCATGATGGCGGTCTTCTCGTCGATCATGCCTTCGCGCACGAGATCCATAGCAATCTTCACCATAGCCGTACCGGTACGCTTGCCGTTACGGGTCTGCAGGAACCACAGCTTGCCTTCCTGCACGGTGAACTCCATATCCTGCATGTCGCGATAGTGCTTCTCCAGCTTGTCCTGCAGGGCATCCAGCTCCTTGTAGAGCTCGGGCATGGCTTCCTCCATAGAGGGATACTTGGCCACACGGTCTGCTTCGCTGATACCGGCACGCTCGGCCCAACGCTGAGAGCCGATCTTGGTGATCTGCTGCGGTGTGCGGATACCGGCCACCACGTCTTCACCCTGTGCGTTGATCAGATACTCGCCGTTGAAGAGGTTCTCGCCGTTACCGGCATCGCGGCTGAAGCATACGCCGGTAGCTGAGGTGTCGCCCATGTTGCCGAACACCATAGCCATCACGCTGACAGCCGTACCCCACTCATCGGGAATGCCTTCCATCTTACGGTAGAGGATGGCGCGCTCGTTCATCCAGCTGCGGAACACGGCGCAGATGGCACCCCAAAGCTGCTCCATGGGATCGTTGGGGAAGTCGCTGCCGGTCTGAGCCTTGATGGCCTCCTTGAACAGCTTCACGAGCTTCTTGAGGCTCTCTACGGAGAGGTCCTTGTCGAGCACGACACCCTGCTCCTCCTTCACCTTCTCGATGATGGCCTCGAAGGGATCGATGTCTTCCTTGTTGACGGGCTTCATGCCGAGCACCACGTCGCCGTACATCTGCACGAAGCGGCGGTAGGAGTCGTACACGAAGTGAGGATTCTGAGTCTTGGCCACCATACCTTCAGCCACCTCGTCGTTCAGACCGAGGTTGAGGATGGTGTCCATCATGCCGGGCATGGAAGCGCGTGCACCGGAGCGTACGCTCACGAGCAGAGGATTCTTCACGTCGCCGAACTTCGAGTTCATCAGCTTCTCGATGTGGGCCACAGCGGCGTTCACATCGTCCTTCAGCAGCTCGACAATCTTGTCCTGACCTACCTTGTAATACTCGTTACAGGTGTCGGTGGTGATGGTGAACCCGGGAGGCACGGGCACTCCGATGAGGTTCATCTCAGCCAAATTCGCACCCTTACCGCCCAATGCCTCTCGCATCTGGGCGTTACCCTCGGCTTGTCCGTTGCCGAAAGTGTAAACTCTTTTTTGACTCATTGTTTAACTTGTTATTATTAAATTATTGGTATATGGTATGTCTTTTGTGCAAAGATAGAGATTTATTCTTCAAATTCCAAACGTTTCTCTCATTTTTTCAAAAAAAATCGTAATTTTGTACGAAAAGAAGATTTATATGTCGAGAAAGAAGAAAGAAAACCAGATACTGGAGGCCGTAGAGATCACCGATGTGGCCTCCGAAGGCAAGGCTTTGGCGCGTGTCAACGACAAAGTGCTCTTCGTGCCCTACGCCGTTCCGGGCGATGTGGCCGATGTGGAGGTGCTGCGCAAGAAGCATTCTTATATGGAAGGTCGCGTCGTGCGCTTCGTGCGCGAGAGTCCGCAGCGCGTCGCTCCGCTCTGTCCGCACTTCGGCGTGTGCGGCGGCTGCAAGTGGCAGATGCTCCCCTACAGCGAACAGATTCGCTGGAAGCAGAAGCAGGTGATGGACGCCCTCACGCGTCTGGCCCACATCGAGTTGCCCGAGTGCCGCCCCATTCTGGGCAGCGTCGAGACCGAGGGCTATCGCAACAAGCTCGACTTCGGCTGCGCCAACAAGCAGTGGCTCACTTCGGAGCAGATGCAGGCCGGCGTACCTTTCTCTCCCGCCGTCGGCTTCCACATCACGGGTGCTTTTGACAAGATTCTCCCCATCGAGGACTGCCACCTGATGGATCCGCTCCACAACGAGATCCGCAACGCCGTGCGCGACTACGCCCTCTCCCACTCTCTTTCCTTCTTCGACCTCAGGGCCCAGACGGGCCTCATGCGCGGCATCATCATCCGCTGCAGCAATTCGGGCGAATGGATGGTGATCCTCCATTTCCATTTCGACCACACGTCCGAAGAGACGCTCTCGCACAGCCGCAAGGAGGCTGAAGGCCTGCTCGCTTTTGTGGCCGAACGCTTCCCCCAGATCACCAGTCTTCTGTGGCTCGACAACCAGAAGTGCAACGACACCATCGGCGATCAGGACATCCGTCTCTACAAGGGCCTCGACCACATCATGCTCCACATGGAGGACCTCCGCTTCAAGGTGGGCCCCAAGAGCTTCTACCAGACCAACACGCACCAGGCCTATAATCTATATAAGGTAGCGCGCGAGTTTGCGGGCCTCACGGGCGACGAGCTCGTCTACGACCTCTACACCGGCACGGGCACCATCGCCAACTTCGTGGCGCGCTCCTGCCGCCGCGTCATCGGCATCGAATACGTGCCCGAAGCCATCGAAGACGCCAAGGTCAACAGCCGTCTCAACGGCATTGACAACACGCTCTTCTTCGCCGGCGACATGAAGGACATCCTCACGGAAGACTTCATCCGCGAGCACGGACGTCCCGACGTCATCATCACCGATCCTCCCCGTGCCGGCATGCACGGCGACGTCATTCAGACCATCCTCTCGGCCGATCCGCGCCGTATCGTCTATGTTTCGTGCAATCCCGCCACTCAGGCCCGCGACCTCCAGCTGCTCGACAGCGCCTATCGCGTGGAGGCCATTCAGCCTGTGGATATGTTTCCTCACACCCATCACGTAGAAAATGTCGTACTGCTCACTCATCGATAAGTATTGCGGGGACAACGCCGCCCTGCGTCACATCCTGCTGACGCATTCCTGCCTCGTCTGCCACAAGGCCCTCACGGCAGCCGACCGTCATCCCGAGCTCGGGATCGACCGCGCTTTCGTCGAAGAGGCGGCGATGCTCCACGACATCGGCGTCTTCCGCTGCGACGCTCCGGGCATTTCGTGCTTCGGCAAAGAGCCTTACATCCGTCACGGCCTTCTGGGCGCGGAAATTCTCCGCAGCGAGGGCCTCGAGCGTCACGCACGCGTGGCCGAGCGCCATACGGGCACCGGCCTCACCGTTGAATCCATCCGACTGCAGGAGCTGCCTCTGCCCCTGCGCGACTTCTCGCCCGAAACGATTGAAGAGAAACTCATTTGCTGGGCCGACAAATTCTTCTCGAAGACGCCCTCGAAGCTTACCATCGAGAAGACCAACGAGCAGGTTGTCACCATGCTCTCACGCTTTCCCGACGGCAATGTCGACCGCTTCCTCGAGTGGTCAGAGCTCTTTGATTAACAGACTTTGGAATTCCTCCGGCGTGCCGTTGAACACGTCGCAGTCCACCAGCCCTCTCACGCCGTCCACCCTGCCGCAGTCCGTGTGCTGCCAGAAGGCCCACGAGCCCTGATAGGTGGGCTGCTCCACATAGTAGTGCGCCATCCAGAAGGGATAGTCTTCGAAGGCCTTGTCCGTGAGGATGTCGCGCCTGAAACTCACGCTGCTGTAGAGGATGGGCTTCACGCCGTAGCGCTCTTCCACGATGCGCAGCCACTCCAGCGCCCGTCGCTGTATCTCCCCCTCGGGCACATTCTTCCATTTGGCTTTGTCTTCGATGTCGAGCACCGGCGGCAGATCGCCCGGCTCCAGATGCACCTGATGCAGGAAAAACTCCGCCTGCTTGCGGGCCGGCACATCGGGGGTCATGAAGTGGTAAGCGCCGCGCGTAAATCCGTGAACGCGTGCCTGATAGAAGTTTTCGTTGAAGTTGTCGTCCATCAGCGTCTCGCCCTCCGTAGCCTTGATGATGATGAAGGTCACGGGGTCGTTGTTCATCGAGGCGTTGCGCAGCTTCTCCCACTTGATGTTTTCCTGATAGTGCGAGATGTCGATGCCTCTGATTTTGTAGCCTTCGGGGTAAGTGGGCTCGCCGTAGATGGCCTTCCATTGGAAGCTGTAGGGATCCACGAAGAAGTGGAACAGCAGGAAACAGTAGAGTCCGGCCACAGCCACGCCGCCCGCGATGAAGGCCCACATGGGTGTGGTGCGGAGAAAATGAAGAAAGCCCCGGCGCTGTTTCTTCTTCTGCCGGGGCCTTCTCGTTGTTTTTGTGTTACTTGTCTTAGTCAAGTTGCCTCAGCGACCTTATTTCTTTTGCTCTAAAGCGAGCGTCTTGGTGCACTGGTCGCAGACCTCCGTGGGACCCCAGTACTGGATGGGACCGGGATAGACATAAGCGGTCTCGCGGGCCCACTGCTCACGGTGTGCGGCGAAGTACTTGAAGGGGGCGCCGTCCAGCTCGACGAGAGCTTTGCGGATCACGGGCTTGTTGGCACCGTTGCGGCGCTCGATGTTCATCATCATGGTGATGGGCACACCGCCGGCGATCCATTCTGCTGCGGGAGCGGTGGTGTTGCGGATCACGCTCATGTAGCCGGTCTTGCCGTTGCTGATCAGACGGCTGGCGTTGTAGCCCAGGCTGTAGCAGTAGTCGGCGTCGTAGTTGGAGGGAGCGGCGCAGCGGCCTTCGTAGCCGAAGAAGTGGTGCTGCGTGCCGAACTTGCCGACATACTTGCCTTCCTTCTTCCACTGCTCGAGCTTCTTCTCCACCATAGCGGAGAGCAGCTTCTCGGTCTCGATGAGGCTCACCTGCACGTTGCCGTGAGGATCGCGGTCGAGGCAGAGCTGACGCTTCACGTCGGCGGGCAGAGACTCCAGCACGGCCTTGTTCTCGGCGGTGATGCTGTTCATCACGAAGTCGATCTGCTCCTCGGCGCTGCCGAAGGCACGGGGCTCGCCCGTTGCGGGATCGGTGAGCACTTCGTTGAGCTGTGCGATGAGCTTCTTGATGGCGGGGATAAACTCAATGAGACCCTCGGGGATGACTACGGTGCCGAAGTTGTGGCCGTCGGCGGCACGCTGTGCTACGGCCTTGGCGATGTATTCCACCACGTCGTCCAGCGACATCTGCTTGGCCTCCACCTCCTCGCTGATGAGGCAGATGTTGGGCTGACACTGCAGGGCGCACTCCAGAGCGATGTGAGAGGCCGAGCGACCCATCACCTTGATGAAGTGCCAGTATTTGCGTGCGCTGTTGCAGTCGCGCTGGATGTTGCCGATGAGCTCCGAGTAGGTCTTGCAGGCGGTGTCGAAGCCGAAGCTGGTCTCGATCTGCTCGTTCTTGAGGTCGCCGTCGATGGTCTTGGGGCAACCGATCACCTGCACGCCGTATTTCTGTGCGGCATAGTATTCGGCCAGCACGCAGGCGTTGGTGTTGGAGTCGTCGCCGCCGATGATGACGATGGCGTTGATGCCCAGCTTGCGGATAATCTGCAGGCCGCTCTCAAACTGCTCCACCTTCTCCAGCTTCGTACGGCCGGAGCCGATGATGTCGAAGCCGCCGGTGTTGCGGTACTCGTCGATGTATTCGTCCGTGAACTCCAGGTATTTGTGGTCCACCAGACCGCCGGGACCCATCAGGAAGCCGTAGAGCTTGCTGCTCTTGTTGAGGCTCTTGACGCCGTCGTAGAGGCCGCACACGACGTTGTGTCCGCCGGGAGCCTGTCCGCCGCTGAGGATGATGCCCACGTTGATGGGCTGAGTGTTCTCGCTCTCTGCGGGCTGGAACTCGACTACGGGCATGCCGTAGGTGTTGGGGAAGAGTTTCTTGATTTCCTCCTGGTTGCCCACGCTCTGGGTGGGTTTACCTTCAACGGCCTTCACCGGTCCCTGCAGGGCCTTGGGCAGCTTGGGCTGATAGGCGGCACGCGCCTTCTGCAATGCACTTTTTTCCATAATATATGTTTTTAGAAATTAGAAATCCGTTGCAAAGATACGAAATAAAGTTGAAAGATGAAAATTGAGAGTTGAAAAATTCCTGTTATCCGTCCATTTTCACCCGTAGCGTCACCATTTGCCTCTTATTTAATCTTGCCTCCTGCGTGCTGCATCAGGGCGCAGCAGAGCATTGTGAAGTCAAAGATCGCTTGTCGTTTTGAACGACGGTGCAAAGATACGACATTGAAAGTGCGCTCTACGAATTTTTGACCAACTTTTTTCAAATTATTTTTTTGAGGACACTTCGAGAACTGCCAATGCGTTGCAGTGTTGCAGTGTTGCAGTTCTCGAAAGGCTATTTTCTACCCAAGAGAAACTTCTATATTTATACAAATATAGAGTATATTTTTGACCTTATGATGTGGATTTTGGAACTGCAACACTGCAACATTGCAACACTTTTACCCACAATCCACTGGTTATCAACAGAAAAGATTCATTGTATATGGTCATAACGTTACAGCCAACTATACCTTTTTGTCCCCAAGCAGACATAATCCGGGCAAAATCGCCCCAAAATCTCCACCGTTTTGCCCTCTATCTTGGCTCAAAAAGCCTCTTTTCTCCCCCACTTTCACTTCAAAACTCACCAAAACCGCCCTAAAACACGGCGAAAAACACCAAAATCTAAGCCTCTGAGAACCCTCTGGGAACAGTCTGAGGATAGTCTGACGACCTTCAACGGCCATAACGGACATAACGGACAAACGTTAATTGTGTCCGTTTGATTATTTATTGTCTTGTTATCCTGAAAGTACAGCAATCGCCACCTCTGAGTATCGTGTTGACGATTTGAACATCAAATATGCTGTTCGGCTCAAGTTGTGACAGAATATATAAAATGCTCTGGCGCGAACACTCGCATTGCTGCGGACAACTTCTCATTCCACATTTCACTTTAGGGCACGAACACTCCAAATAACTCAGTTCA
>CACZUX010000019.1 GCA_902784475.1 uncultured Bacteroidales bacterium
TCTGGAGGTGCATCTGTCCACCCAGCTCAACATCTCCAACCTCGAGGCACTGAAATTCTACGCCCAGTTTGCCGATGTGGTGGTGCTGGCGCGCGAGCTCAACATCGACCAGGTGGAGGCCATCCACCGGGGCATCGAGGAGGAGCAGATCAAGGGTCCCTCGGGCGAACTCATCCGCATCGAGATGTTCTGTCACGGCGCGCTCTGCATGGCCGTGAGCGGGAAGTGCTACATGTCGCTCGACGCCATGAACCGTTCGGCCAACAGGGGCGAATGCATGCAGATCTGCCGCCGCAAATATCGCGTGGAGGACGTGGAGACGGGCAACGAGATGGAGATTGACGGCCCCTACATCATGTCGCCGAAGGACCTCAAGACCATACGCTTCATCGACCGTCTCTGGCGCGCGGGCGTACGTGTGTTTAAGATAGAGGGACGTGCACGCGGGCCCGAATACGTGGACACGGTGGTGCGCTGCTACAGCGAAGCGCTGACGGCCGTCGTGGAGGGCACGCTGACGGAGGAGATGAAGGACGGCTGGGACGAAAGACTCGCGCGCGTGTTCAACCGCGGATTCTGGGACGGATACTATCAGGGGCAGCGCCTGGGCGAATGGAGCTCGCGACCCGGCAGCGTGGCGCGCGAACACAAGCAGTATTGCGCCAAAGGCGTGCGCTACTACACGAAGCTCGGTGTGGCCGAATTCCGCATCGAGGCCTGTCCGCTCAACGTGGGCGACAGGATACTGGTGACGGGACCCACAACGGGTGCGCTCTACGCCACCGTGGAGGAAATCCGCTACGACCTGAAGCCCGTCCAAACGGCGCTGCAGGGACAGCACGTTTCCATCCCGCTGCCGCGCAAGATACGCCCTTCGGACAAGCTGTTTATCCTGAGAGACGAGCAGGAAGAATAACCCCAAAAAAATACACACAATAACGATGAAAAACACACTGCTCGGCATGATGCTTTGCCTCTCGGCGACGATGGGCGCACAAACGATGGACGCGTTTATCGACAGCCTGATGGCCCGAATGACGCTCGAAGAGAAACTCGGACAGATGAACCAGCTCTCCGTGGGCGACGTGCAGACGGGCACGCCGCTGCGCGCCGAGACCTCGCGCCTCATCCGCGAGGGCAAAGCGGGTGCGCTCCTCAACATCAAGGGTGCCGAGAAAATCCTCGAAGTGCAGCGCATGGCGGTGGAGGAGTCGCGTCTGGGCATCCCCCTGCTGGTGGGCATGGACGTCATCCACGGCTACGAGACCATCTTCCCCATCCCGCTCGGCATGGCCGCCACATGGGACCTGGAAGCCATTGAGGAGTCGGCGCGCATCGCTGCGACGGAAGCTTCGGCCGGAGGTGTGGCCTGGACCTTCTCGCCGATGGTGGACATCGCCCTGGATGCCCGCTGGGGCCGTCAGGCCGAAGGTGCCGGCGAAGACCCCTATCTGGGCGCCCTCGTCGCCCGCGCCATGGTGCGCGGCTATCAGCAGGGCCCGCACCCCATCCTGGCCTGTGTGAAACACTTCGCACTCTACGGCGCCGCCGAGGGCGGACGCGACTACAACACGGTGGATATGAGCCGACTGAGGATGTACAACCGATACTTCCCGCCCTACAAAGCCGCCGTGGAAGAAGGCGCCGGCAGCGTGATGTCGTCGTTCAACATCGTGGACGGCGTGCCCGCCACCGCCAACAGCTGGCTGCTGGATGAGGTGCTGCGCCGGCAGTGGGGCTTCAAAGGCTTTGTGGTGAGCGACTACGCCAGCATCAGCGAGATGAAGCGTCACGGCATCGGACCTGCAGCGCAGAATGCGGAGCGCGCCCTCAAAGCCGGCACGGATATGGATATGTGTTCGGAACTGTTCGTCCACCTTCCGGACAGCCTGATGCCCTGGATCGACCGGGCCTGCCGGCGCGTGTTGGAGGCTAAATGGCGGCTCGGCCTCTTCGAGAACCCCTACCGCTACGGCGACCCCGCCCGCGTCAAACGGGAGGTGTACAGCCGCAAACACCGCGACATCTGCCGCCGCATCACGGCCGAGAGTTTCGTGTTGCTCAGGAATGAAGGCGGTCTGCTGCCGCTGGAAAGAAAAGGGACGCTGGCGCTGATCGGCCCGTTAGCCGATTCGCGCAGCGACGTGGCCGGCTCGTGGGCTTTCTGTCAGGACACGGTGAAATACGAGACCCTGCGCGAGACCTTCGAACGCCGGCTCAAGGGAAAGGTGCGCGTGGTCTCGTGTCAGGGCAGCAACGTGCTCGACAACCACCGCACACAGCGTGAAGTGGCACGCGGTCACGGCCTGATTCCCGTCCCTGTAGTGGACGACGAAAAAGCGCTCGAAGAAGCGCTGGCGATGGCGCGCGAGGCCGACGTAGTGGTGATGGCTTTGGGCGAAACGGCCTGGATGAGCGGCGAGGGTGCCGCGCGCAGCGATCTCTCTCTGCCGGCACCCCAGAAGCGGCTGCTGCAGGCGGTGTGCGCGTTGGGGAAGCCCGTCGTGCTGCTCAATTTTGCCGGACGCGCCACGGAGCTCTCCTGGGAGAGTGAGCATGTGCCAGCCATCATGAACGTGTGGTACGGCAGCGAAACGGGCGACGCCCTCTGCGACGTGCTCTTCGGCGAGGTGTCGCCTTCGGGACGCCTCACGGTGTCGATGCCCAAGCGCACCGGACAGGAGCCGCTCTACTACAGCATACTGCCCACCGGACGCCCGATGGAGGACAACGAGCCCGACTATCACGTCTTCTCCACAAACTACGTCGATGTGACCAACGGGGCGCTCTATCCCTTCGGCTACGGACTGACCTACAGCACGTTCGAATACGGACGCCCCTCGCTGGAAGGCAACACCCTGAGCGTGCGCCTCAGCAACACCGGACGGCGCGAAGCCACCGAAGTGGTGCAGCTCTACATCCGCGACCGCGAGGCCTCCGTGTCGCGCCCCAAGAAGGAATTAAAAGGATTTCAACGGGTTACCCTCAAAGCCGGCGAGAGCCGCGTGGTGAAGTTTGAAATCACCGAGGACCTGCTGGGCTACTACAACAATGAGCTGCAATGGGTGGTGGACAAGGGTGAATTTGACCTGATGGTTGGGCCAGACAGCCGCCATTTGCAGTCTGTCGTATATCATTTGTAGGCTGAATCGCATTTTTTTCGATAATTATCTCATTTTTTTCACTTGTTTGTGAAAAAAAATGTATATTTGCGTTCAGAATGTTGAATCAACTATGTTAGACGCAGCTTTACGCATGATTTTCCTCCATCGGTGGTCGGGACACACGTATCTGGCCTCGCCGCAAGGAGATGAGGGTGCATTGCGGGTGCATCGCAGCTACACGGACTACGGGAAGTTTTACGATATTGCCTGGAGCATACGCGACGAGCGCCAGACGGAACGGCCGCTCAAGCCTTTCTTCTACGAGGAGCGTCTCTCACCGGCCAATCTGGAGCATGAGGTGGAGCGGGTGGAGTGCGACACCATCCGACCCAAGATCGAGGAGATGCTCTCGAAGATGTAAACGGATGCTTACGTTGTCTTTTTGCAACGAATGAGTGACGTTTTGTATCATTTAGTTACAAAAAATCGCGTTTATTGACCTAAAGACGACAAAAAGTTGTACCTTTGCGGCGCAAATGTATAGAAAAACATTAAATCGCTGACAAAATGAACAAGATTCGTGTAGCGGTTGTCGGTTACGGCAACATTGGCAAATATGCCATTCAGGCCCTGGAGGCCAGTGAAGATATGGAGATCGCCGGTGTGGTGCGTCGCACGGTGGCCAAAGAGCAGCCCGCAGAGCTGGCTCCCTACAAAGTGGTGACGGACATCACGGCTCTGGGCAAGGTGGATGTGGCCATTCTCGCAACACCCACACGTTCGGTGGAAGAGCACGCCCAGAAGTGTCTCGCCCTGGGCATCAACACCGTAGATTCTTTCGACATTCACGGTCAGATTGTGGACCTGCGCCGTTCGCTCGATAAGGCCGCCAAGGCCGCAGGCGCCGTGTCTATCATCTCTGCCGGATGGGATCCGGGCAGCGACAGCATCGTGCGCACCCTGATGGAGAGTCTGGCCCCCAAAGGCTTGTCTTACACCAACTTCGGTCCCGGCCGCTCCATGGGCCACAGCGTGTGCGTACGTTCCAAGGCTGGCGTAAAAGACGCACTCTCCATGACCATCCCCGTGGGTGAAGGCATTCATCGCCGCATGGTGTACGTGGAGCTGGAGGAAGGCGCTTCGCTGGAAGAAGTGACGAAAGCCGTCAAGGCCGATCCCTATTTTGCCAACGACGAGACGCACGTGTTCCAGGTGGAGAGCGTCGACGCGCTGAACGATGTGGGTCACGGTGTGAACCTCGTGCGCAAGGGTGTGAGCGGCAAGACGCACAACCAGCTCTTCGAGTTCAACATGAAGATCAACAATCCCGCCCTCACCTCGCAGGTGCTCGTCAATGCCGCCCGCGCTTCCATGCGTCAGCAGCCCGGCGCCTACACGATGATTGAAATCCCCGTGATTGACTATCTTCCCGGCAACCGCGAGGACATCATCCGTCATCTGGTATAATATAATATTAAGAATAAGGCAAACAAAAAACCTCGGGTCACAGGACTCGAGGTTTTTTGTTGAAAGCGGTAAGGGTCTCCGGGGAGGGAGGGCTGGAGTAGAGACCCCTACCAAAAAAGCGCTTCAGGATGGGCTTGAACCAACGACCCCATGATTAACAGTCATGTGCTCTAACCAACTGAGCTACTGAAGCAGGTCAAAAAGTCAATTTTGAGCGTTTTTCTCTCAAACGCGGTGCAAAGATAGGGCATTTTTCCGAAATAAACAGTATCTTTGCGTAAAAATTTTGCAGGAAATGCATAAAAAAGTAATTTTTTCAAGCCAAAAAGCCCATATTTTGCTCGTCAGCCTGCTCCTGTGGCTGTTTTCCGCACCGTCTTTCGCACAAAACAGGAGCACCCACAACGCCTCCGTGTCCAAGAACCTGGAGCTCTTCGACGAAATCTACCGCATGCTCGACCTCTTCTATGTGGACACGCTCTCGGCCGACACCGTGATGCAGTGGGCCATTGAAGGCATGCTCCGCCGCGTGGATCCCTTTACGGAATACTACCCCGAGGAGAACGACGACCTGCGCCAGATGGCCACGGGCAAGTATGCCGGCATCGGCGCCGTGATCCGCTACCTTAAGAGCGAAGACCGCACCGTCATCGCCGAACCCTATTACGACACGCCCTCGTCGCGTGCAGGCCTGAAAGCCGGCGACATCATCATCTCCATCGACGGCAAAGACACCAAAGGCATGTCCACGCAAAAGGTGTCGCAGATGCTGCGCGGCGAAGCCGGCACGACCTTCACGCTCGTCTACCGTACGGCGGGCGATTCCCTGTGCGAAACCGTGGTGACGCGCGAGACCATCCAGCTGCCCTCCATCCCCTACTACGGTATGTTGGAGGACGGCGTCGGCTACATCTTCCTCTCCTCATTCACAGAAGGTTGCGCCACAGCGATGCGCATGGCCCTGCTGGAGATGAAGAGCAAGGGCATGAAGCGCCTGCTGCTCGATTTGAGAAACAATCCCGGCGGCTCGCTCAGCGAGGCGGTGGATGTGGTGAACCTCTTCGTGAACAAAGGTGAGAAAGTGGTGTACACTAAGGGCAAACTCTCTGCCGCCAACCACGAATACCTCACCACCACCGATCCCGTGGACACGGAACTGCCCATTGTGGTGATGGTCAACAGCGGTACGGCCTCATCGGCGGAAATCGTGTCGGGCAGTCTGCAGGACCTCGACCGGGCCGTCGTGATGGGGCGCCGCACCTACGGCAAAGGCCTGGTGCAGATGGTCCGGGAACTCAGCAGCGGCGGTGCGGTGAAGATCACCACCTCGCGCTACTACATCCCCTCCGGGCGTTGCATCCAGGCTCATGACTACAAGCACGACGGCACGGAAAGCATCGTGCCCGACTCCCTGAGAAAGACGTTCTGCACGCGCGGCGGACGCCCCGTGAAAGACGGCGGCGGCATCACCCCCGACACGCTGGTGGCCCGCGATTCTTTAGGAACGGGTTATTGGATGGCACAGGCCTCGGACGCATTCTTCAACTGGTGCACACGCTACGTACGCACCCATCCCGCTCCCGCCGATGCGGATGCCCTGACGCTGACCGACGACGATTGGGGCGACTTCGTGCAATACGTCACGGAAGGCGACACCACCGTCAAGGCCGACACGCTGCAGAAGTATTGCGATCAGCTGCACTTCGACCTCAAGGGAGAGTTGGTTACCCGCTATTTCTGGAATGAGGGTTCGGTGCGCTACGCAGCCCTGTATGACCCCGTGACGGTATCGGCCCGTGCGCTCCTGAAGGACGACGTCCGCATGCAGGCGATTCTGCGCAAAGAGACTCCCGTAGAACAACCCAAAAAGAATAAAAAGAAATGAGACACAATCTGAGAAAGGCCAACCAGCGTTTCATGTTCGGCATCATGGCGATGGCCATGCTGGTTTTGCTCGTAGCGGGCCTGTTTTTATATTTATGCCTGCAAAAGTGAAACTTTTTGGGCAAAAAAACGCGATAAGAAAAAAAAATATCGTACATTTGCACCCGTAAACGCGTAAGTGAGAAGCTCCAAGGTGGGTTTCTCGCTTTGTTTTATAGAGATTATGATAGACAAAAGACAAGTGGAGGAGGCCGTCAATGAATGGCTGAATGGGAAGGAGTACTTCCTGGTGGAGTTGAATGTGGAGCCGGACGACCGCATTGTGGTGGTCATCGACCACAAGGACGGGGTGTGGATTGAGGACTGCGCCGAGCTCTCGAGATTCATCGAGTCGAAGCTCAACCGCGACGACGAAGACTATGAGCTCGAAGTGGGCAGCGCCGGACTGGGGCAGCCCTTCAAGGTGGCGCAGCAATGGGAGAACCATTTGGGCAAAACGGTGGAGACCTTCGCCCGCGACGGTCACAAGTTCGAAGGCACGCTCACGGAAGTGACGCCCGAGGGCTTTGTGCTGCTCTGCGAGGAAAAGGTGAAGGAAGAGGGTAAAAAACGTCCCGTCAGGAAGCAGGTGGAGCATCGCTTCGCCTACGACGAGGTGACGATGACCCGTTACGTGTTGAAAATAAAATAAAACAAAATAAAGCAATGGCAACTAAAACAGCAAAGAAAGAAGAAGCGGTGAACCTCATCGATTCATTCGCCGAGTTCAAGGAGATGAAGAACATCGACCGCACCACGCTTGTCGGTGTGCTCGAGGAGTGCTTCCGCAGCGTCATCGTCAAGATGTACGGCAGCGACGAGAACTACGACATCATCGTGAATCCCGACAAAGGCGACTTCGAGATCTACCGCAACCGTACGGTAGTGAAAGACGGAGAAGTGCGGGACGACAACATGGAGATTTCGCTCTCCGAGGCCCAAAAGATCGACCCCGACTACGAAGAGGGCGAGGAAGTGAGCCAGAAGGTGGAGTTCTCCGACTTTGGTCGTCGCGCCATCCTGACCCTGCGCCAGACTTTGGCTTCCCGCATTCTCGACCTGGAGCACGACACGCTCTACAATGCCTACAAGGACCGTGTGGGCGAGGTCATCAGCGGCGAGGTATATCAGAGCTGGAAGCGCGAGACGCTGGTCATCGACGACAACAACACCGAACTGATTCTGCCCAAACAGGAGCAGGTGCCCGGCGACTATTTCCGCAAGGGTGAGACGCTGCGCGCCGTCATCCAGCGCGTGGACAACACCAACGGCAATCCCAAGATTTTCATTTCGCGCACCGACCCCATGTTCCTGCAGAAGATGATGGAGAACGAAGTGCCTGAGATTCAGGACGGTCTGATTACCATCCACAAGGTGGCCCGCATCCCCGGCGAGCGCGCCAAGGTGGCCGTAGAGAGCTACGACGACCGCATCGATCCCGTCGGCGCCTGTGTCGGCGTCAAGGGCAGCCGTGTCCACGGCATCGTGCGCGAGCTGCACGGCGAGAACATCGACGTGTTGCCCTGGAGCGCCAACGACCAGATCATGATTGCCCGCGCCCTTTCTCCGGCCCGCGTCAACACCGTGAACCTGGACACCGAAAACAAGAAGGCCGAGGTCTATCTCGATCCCGACCAGGTGTCTCTGGCCATCGGTAAGGGCGGCGCCAACATCAAACTGGCCTCCATGCTTTGCGGCTACACCATCGACGTGTTCCGCGACGTGCAGGAGGGCGAACAGCCCGAGGAGGACGACGTGGCTCTGGACGAGTTCAAGGACGCCATCGACCCCTGGATCATCGATGAATTGAAGAAGAACGGTTTGACCACAGCACGCCAGGTGCTCGGCACTTCGCGCGACTATCTCATCAAGAATATTGACTTGGAGGAGGAGACCGTGGACGAAATCATCCGTGTGCTGGCATCTGAATTTGACGAGGAGGAGACTGCAGAATGAGTATCAGACTGAATAAAGCCATCAAGGAATGCAACGTCGGATTGCAGACCGCTGTGGAGTTTCTTCAGAAGAAGGGCTTCACGGACGTTGAGGAGGATCTCAACGCCAAGATTTCCGACGAACAATATCAGGAACTGCTCAAGGAGTTCAAGCCCGACAGCGTGCTGAAGAATCAGGCCAACCTGATGCTGCAGCAGCAGAAGGAGGCCCGCGCCGCCAAGGAGCAGGCCCGCGAAGAGGCCCGTGCGGCCAAAGCTGCCGCCGAAGCTGCCGCTCGCGAGGCCGCCACGGTGGAGGCTCAGAAGCCGGCCTTCAAAGTCGTGGGCAAGATCGACCTCGACAAGAAGCCCGCGCCCAAGGCGGAGGAACCCGTCGAAGAGCCCGCTCCCGCCGTGCCCGAAGAAAAGCCGGTGGAAACGCCCGAAGTGAAGGAGCAGCCCGTTGAGGCTCCCGCCAAGAAGTCCGAACCCGCCACAGAGCCCGCAGCACCCGTGGAAGCACCCGTTGCAGAAGCTCCCGAAGCGGAAACGGAGGCAGAGCCCGCCGAAGAGGAGATGCCCCACACGGTGAGCAACAAGGAGGTGACACTGACGGAGGAGAACGGCATCTACAAGGTGCAGTCCTCTGCACCTCAGCCCCAGGGACTCACGGTGAAGGGCCACATCGACCTGGCTTCTCTCAATCAGAGCACCCGCCCCAAGAAGAAGACCAAGGAGGAGAAGAACAAGGAGCGCCAGCAGGCTCAGGCCCAGCGCAACAAGCGCGCCCGCATCGGCGAACGTGTGGACATCAGCCAGGTGGCCGGTGAAAACCGCCCCCAGAATGCCGGCAGGAAGAACAACCAGCCCCAGAATCAGTCCCAGGGCAAGGCGAAGAAAGGCAAGAAAAACCAGCCTCAGGTTGCAGAAGTCAGCGAAGAGGAGGTAGCCAAGCAGGTGCGCGAGACGCTCGCCCGTCTCACCGGCAAGAACCAGCAGTTCGGCTCCGGCGCCAAGCACCGTCGCGAGAAGCGTGAAGCCGTGCGTCAGGGCATGGAGGAGGAGCTGGAGCAGCAGCAGGCTGAGAGCAAGGTACTCAAGCTGACGGAGTTCGTGACGGCCAACGAACTGGCCACCATGATGAACGTGCCCGTCACCAAGATCATCGCCACCTGTATGCAGATCGGCGTGATGGTCAGCATCAACCAGCGCATGGACGCCGAGACCATCAACCTGGTGGCCGAGGAGTTCGGCTTCGAGACCCAATACGTTTCGGCAGAAGTGTCGGAAGCCATTGTGGAGGCGGAGGACGACGAGGCCGATCTCGAGCCCCGCGCCCCCATCGTCACGGTGATGGGTCATGTCGACCACGGTAAGACCTCTCTGCTCGACTATATCCGTCAGACCAACGTCATTGCCGGCGAGGCCGGCGGCATCACGCAGCACATCGGTGCCTACAACGTGAAGCTGGAGGACGGCCGCCACGTCACCTTCCTCGACACCCCCGGTCACGAGGCCTTCACCGCCATGCGTGCCCGCGGTGCCCAGGTGACGGATATCGCCATCATCATCGTGGCTGCCGACGACGACATCATGCCCCAGACGAAGGAGGCTCTGGCCCATGCCACCGCAGCCGGTGTGCCCATCGTCTTCGCCATCAACAAGATAGACAAGCCCGCCGCCAATCCCGACAAGATCAAGGAGGGCCTGGCTGCCATGAACTTCCTCGTGGAGGAATGGGGCGGCAAATACCAGAGCCAGGACATCAGTGCCAAGAAGGGCACGGGTGTGAAGGAGCTGCTCGAGAAGGTGCTCCTGGAGGCCGAGATGCTCGACCTCAAGGCCAACCCCAACCGTAAGGCCACCGGCTCCATCATCGAGTCTTCGCTGGACAAGGGCCGCGGCTATGTGGCCACCGTGCTGGTGTCCAACGGCACCCTGCATGTGGGCGACATGATGCTGGCCGGCACCAGCTACGGCCGCGTCAAGGCCATGCTCGACGAGCGCGGCAAGCGCATCCAGTCCATCGGCCCCTCTCAGGCGGCCACCATCCTGGGTCTGAACGGCGCCCCGACGGCCGGCGACACCTTCCACGTGATGGACAGCGACCAGGAGGCCCGCGAGATTGCTTCGAAGCGCGAGCAGCTGGCCCGCGAACAGGGTCTGCGCACGATGAAGCGCAAGGGCCTGGAGGAGTTGGCTCACAACATCGCCCTGGGCGACTACCACGAGCTCAACCTCATCATCAAGGGCGACGTGGATGGCTCCATCGAGGCCCTGTCCGACTCGTTGCTCAAGCTCTCCACGGAGAAGATTCAGGTCAACGTCATCCACAAGGCCGTCGGACAGATTTCCGAGAGCGACGTCACTCTGGCCGCCGCTTCCGACGCCATCATCGTGGCCTTCCAGGTGCGTCCTTCTTCGCAGGCACGCCGTCTGGCCGAGCAGGAGGGTGTGGACATCCGCACCTATTCGGTCATCTACGACGCCATCGAGGAGGTCCGCGAAGCCATGGAGGGCATGCTCTCTCCCGAGATCAAGGAGGAGGTCACGGCTCAGGTGGAGGTGCGTCAGGTTTACCACATCTCGAAGGTGGGCACCGTGGCCGGCGCCTACGTCATCGAGGGCAAGGTCAGCCGCACCAACAAGGCCCGCGTCATCCGCGACGGCATCGTCGTGTTCACCGGCGAGATCAACGCCCTCAAGCGCTTCAAGGATGACGTCAAGGAGGTGTCCACCAACTTCGAGTGCGGCATCTCTCTGGTGAACTACAACGACCTGCGCGAAGGCGACATGATCGAGACCTTTGCCGAGGTTGAGGTGAAAGCCAAGCTCTAAGCCTTAACAGAGAAGACCCGAGCCTATGGACATGCATTCGCTGATGAGCCCCGAAACCCTGAAGATGGCCGCCCTTGTCCTCATCGGACTGGTGGTGCTGAAGATGCTGACGAGCGGACTGCTGAAGTTCCTCTGTCTGGCCGCAGGCTTCATTCTGGGGCTCTACGTGGCGCTGAAATACACGGAGGTGATAGAATGGCTGAAAACGCTTTTCTGAAGGAGGTTGCCGAGAAGAAATACGAGTACGGCTTCGAGACGGAGGTCGATACGGAGATTCTCGAAAAAGGCCTCTCGGAGGATGTCGTGCGCCTGATTTCCCGGAAGAAGGGCGAGCCCGGGTGGCTGCTCGACTTTCGCCTGGAAGCCTTCCGCTATTGGCAGTCGCAGAAGCAGCCCTCCTGGGGCCACCTCACGCTGCCCGAGATCGACTATCAGGCCATCTCCTACTACGCCGACCCCACCCGCAAGAGTGCGACGGACGGCAGCAAGGAGATCGACCCCGAGCTCATGAAGACCTTCGACAAGCTGGGCATTCCCCTGGAGGAGCGCCTGGCCCTGTCGGGCACGGCGGTGGACGCCGTGATGGACTCCGTGAGCGTCAAGACCACCTTCCGCGAACGTCTGGCCGAGAAGGGCATCATCTTCTGCTCCATCTCCGAGGCGGTGAAGGAGCATCCCGACCTGGTGCGCACGCATCTGGGCTCCGTGGTGCCCTATCGCGACAACTACTTCGCCGCGCTCAATTCGGCCGTTTTCTCCGACGGCAGCTTCGTCTACATCCCCAAGGGGGTGCGCTGCCCGATGGAGCTCTCCACCTATTTCCGCATCAATGCGCGCGGCACGGGGCAGTTCGAGCGCACGCTCATCGTGTGCGACGACGACGCCTACGTCTCCTATCTGGAGGGCTGCACGGCGCCCATGCGCGACGAGAACCAGCTCCACGCCGCCATCGTGGAGATCGTGGTGGGGGCGCGCGCCGAGGTGAAATACTCCACGGTGCAGAACTGGTATCCCGGCGACAGCGAGGGCCGCGGCGGCGTCTTGAATCTGGTCACCAAGCGCGGCCTGCTCAAGGGCGACGACAGCCGTCTGTCGTGGACCCAGGTGGAGACCGGCAGCGCCGTCACCTGGAAATATCCCTCCTGCGTCTTGCAGGGCGACCGCAGCCAGGCGGAGTTCTACTCCGTGGCCGTGACCAACAACTTCCAGCAGGCCGACACGGGCACCAAGATGATTCATTTGGGACGCAACACCAAGAGCACCATCATCTCCAAGGGCATCTCCGCCGGCCGTTCGCAGAACTCGTATCGCGGTCTGGTCAAGGTGGGCCGCAAGGCCGACGGTGCACGCAACTACTCTTCGTGCGACAGCCTCCTGCTGGGCTCCCACTGCGGCGCCCACACCTTCCCTTATATCGACGTGCAAAACGACACGGCCGTGGTGGAGCACGAGGCCACGACCTCCAAGATCTCCGAGGACCAGCTCTTCTACTGCAACCAGCGCGGCATCGCCACCGAGGATGCCGTCGGCCTGATCGTCAACGGCTATGCCAAGGACGTGCTCAACAAGCTGCCCATGGAGTTTGCGGTGGAAGCGCAGAAATTGCTCAATGTCTCGCTGGAGGGTGCGGTAGGATAAGAATAAACACACAAGCTCATGTTAGAAATCAATAATCTGCATGCCGGCATCGCGGGCAAGGAAATCCTCAAGGGCATCAACCTCACGGTGGCCGACGGAGAGATTCACGCCGTGATGGGCACCAACGGCGCCGGCAAGTCCACGCTGTCCAACGTCATCGTCGGCCATCCGGCCTACGAGGTCACCGATGGCAGCATCCTCTTCAACGGGCGCGACCTCCTGGCCATGTCCACCGAGGAGCGGGCCCAGGCCGGCATCTTCATGTCGTTTCAGGCGCCCACGGAGATTCCCGGCGTGTCGATGACCAACTTCATGCGCGCCGCCGTCAACGCCCGCCGCAAGGCGCAGGGCAAAGAACCGCTCTCTGCCGGCGACTTCCTCAAGCTGATGCGCGAGAAGCGCAAGATTGTGGAACTGGACGCCAAGCTGACGTCGCGCTCCGTCAACGAGGGCTTCTCCGGCGGCGAGAAGAAGCGCAACGAGATCTTCCAGATGGCCATGCTCGAACCGTCGTTCTGCATCCTCGACGAGACGGATTCCGGCCTCGACGTGGACGCGCTGCGCATCGTGGCCGAGGGCTTCAACAGCCTGCGCCGGGCAGACACTTCGGCCATCGTCATCACGCACTACCAGCGCCTCCTGGACTACCTCAAGCCCGACGTGGTCCACGTGCTCATCGACGGACGCATCGTCAAGACCGGCGGCCCCGAGCTGGCCGGAGAGATTGAGCGCCGCGGATTCGACTGGATAAAAGAGGAGGTGGGTCTCTGATGTCTGAGCAGCAGTATATCGACTTTTACCGTGCGGAGCGCGACACGATCTTCGCCCGCAGCGACGAGCGCCTCAACGCCCTGCGCGACGGGGCCTGCGCCCTGCTCGAGCGGAAGGGCTTCCCCACGATGAAGGAGGAGCGCTACCGCTACACCGACGTGGCGCGCGATTTCGCCCCCGACTACGGCATCAGCCTCACGCCGGCGGAGGACGCCGCACCCTGCCCCGAAGAGTACGGCACGCTGGCCGACGCCTCCGACCCCGTTGTGGCGCTCAACACGATGCTCGCCATGTCGTGCCGCGTGGTGCGCATCGGCCGCGGCGAGCGCCCGGAGCACCCCATACAGATCACCAACATGCTGCGCGGGGAGCATCCCGAGATGGTGTGCCGCCGCCTGATGATCATCGTCGAGGAGGGCGCCGAGGCCGACGTCATCATCACGGACCGTGCCGTCTCCAAGCAGTCTTTCCTCACCAATCAGGTCATCGAGGTCTTTGTGGCCGACGGCGCCCGCCTGAACCTCTATGAGATAGAGGAGACGCATCTGCTGTGTACGCGCTACAGCAGCCTCTTCATGCAGTTGGGGCGCGGCTGCAGCGTCCACCACACGTCGCTGACGCTCTTCAACGGCCATTCGCGCAACCGCACCGATGTGGCCCTGTGCGGGGAGTACAGCGAGGTGGTGATGAACGGCTGCGTCATTGCCGACAAGATGCAGCACACCGACTGCAACACGCTCATCGACCACCGCGTGCCCCATTGCGACAGCCGCCAGCTCTACAAATACGTCCTCGACGACAGCGCCGTCGGTGCCTTTGCCGGCCGCATCCTGGTGCGCGAGGGTGCCCAAAAGACCTCTTCGCAGGAGACCAACGCCAATCTCTGCGCCACGAAGACGGCGCGTATGTTCACGCAGCCGATGCTGGAGATCTATGCCGACGATGTCAAGTGCAGCCACGGCAGCACGGTGGGCCAGATGAACGAGGACGCCCTCTTCTACATGCGCCAGCGCGGCATCTCGGAGGCCGAGGCCAGGCTGCTCTTGAAGTCGGCCTTCATCACGGAGGTTGTGGAGTGTATCCCCCTGGCGTCGCTGCGCGACAGGCTCCAGGTGCTGGTGGACCGCAGACTCAAGGGCGAACTCTCGAAGTGCGAGGGCTGTAAGCTTTGCGAATAGAGCTGGAGAGCGAGACAATGGAAGGACTGCTTCACTACATTTGGGCCAACAGGATCTTTCCGGCGACAGAAATGCACACCACGGACGGACGTCTGTTGGAAGTCTTGGATGTGGGGCAGCACAACCGCGACCAGGGTTCAGATTTCTTCAACGCAAAAATCCGGTTGGACGGCACGTTGTGGGTCGGCAATGTGGAGATACACGAAAAGTCCGGTGACTGGTTCCGTCACGGACATGACAAGGATTCCTTCTACGACAACACCGTATTACATGTCATTGCTGTTGACGATGCGCAGGCATTGACCAGTAACGGACTGTCGCCGGCACAGTATGTGTTGACGATACCGGATGGCATTCGCGAACGCTACGATGAACTGAGGCGTACGATGGACTACCCGCGTTGTCATCGTCTGGTGCGCGGGTTGGAACCGCTGAAGACGCATGCCTGGCTGGATGCGCTCCTGGTCGAGCGACTGATGGAGCGCAGCGAAAAGGTGCTCGGGAGGGTGGAGCGGTTCCGGGGCGATTGGGAGAGGGCGACGTTCATCACTCTGGCCCGCACATTCGGTTTCGGTCTCAATGGTGATGCTTTCGAACGCTGGGCGGAGCATGTTCCCTTGCAGGCCGTCGGCAAACATCGCGACCACTTGGAACAGGTGGCGGCCATCTTCCTCGGTATGGCGGGATTGCTGGAGCGTTGTCCCTCTAATCCCGCTGCGTCGCAACTGACCCCTGATGTGTTGCAGAGGGAGTGGCGCTTTCTGAGTGCGAAGTTCCAATTGTCGGAGACGATGTCACCGTCCGTGTGGCGCCACATGCGCATCCGTCCGCAGAATTTCCCGGAGGTGCGCATCCTGCACCTTGCACGTCTGTTTCATGAGGACCGATGTTCGTTGCACCGTTTTCTGGAGGTGAATGATGTCTCCGCCTTTGCCGGGACGCTTCGCCCGTGCGGCATCACGGAGGCCACCTGCCGTCTGCTTGTTATCAACACCGTTGTTCCCGTGCTCTACGCCTATGGCATTCAGCATCGCGATGAGGGCTTGAGGGATAAGGCGATAGCCTTTCTTGAGGCGTTACCGACAGAGGAAAACTATATCATGCGCCAATGGAAAGCCTGCGGTCTGAGTGTGTCCTCTGCTGCAGACTCTCAGGCGTTAATCCAGCTGAAGCGCGAATACTGCGACCGGCGCCGTTGCTTGCATTGCCGCTTCGGTCATGAATTTCTGTCCTTCAAAGCCTGATTTTTCTGCAGGACTATATTTTTAGACAGGGTAAGACAAATTACGGCAGTCGAAAATGCCTCTTAAAACCGTTCATTAATGAAATCGATGCAATTCATTAATGAAAACGATCGAATTCATTAATGAGTGCGATAAAAGTCGTTAATGAAACGGATTCCGTACATTATGCCGCATCAATGAACAGTAGCGCGTATGACTTCCACCTTGGGATAATTCTCAAAAGCGCCATACTCCACCTCGCAGGATTCCGGCGAAGATTTGCTCTTTCATCACATACGTTTCAGTTGGAGAAACTCATCAAAGCGGCTGTCGATTCAATGCGCTGATAGATGTTGTAGTCGGTGCGCCATTCGTTGGCTTTCACCTCTATGGCGATGGTGTTTTTGTTCAGCCAAATGACTTTAATCAGATCGTTGCCGGCCTTGATGGTGTTGCGATTGAGAACAGAATAGTCCTTTTGCAGTCTGCCCTGCACACGAAAGGCTCCTTCGCCATGAATCGTGTAGAAGACGGCACCGGCAGGCAGAATGGTCATCACGTTGCCGTCGTACGGACTCGTGGCGTAGTTTTTCTCCAAAGCAGCCACTGCCTTTTTCGTGTCGCGCAGCTCGTCCATCCAGCCCAGCTGTCGCCAGGTGCCGACGAGAGGCTGTGCGGAATCGTTCTGGAACTTCTGCAGCATGGCGTCGAAGATCATGCGCCCGTTGTCGGAGAACTTGCCGCTCTCATAGTATTCCGTCACCCATCCGCCTTCGGGGAAATACACATGGCCGCGTGTTGTGCTCCACCATTTGAGTTTAAAGCCTTTAGCGTTGCTATCGTACACCAGCATGCTGTGATCGTCTGCCGTCTTGGGTTCGCTGCCCGTGTAGTTGAGCGGTTGTTTGTCGGTGTCCTCGAGCGTGAATATGCCGTTGGGCTGCACGAAGAGCGTCAGCGTGAGGTCTTCGGTGGCGATCTTATATTGGTCGAAAGGAGCGTTGACGAGCGGTGTCTTGCCTTCGAGCGACACCATCTTGTAGATGCCGCGCGGATTTTCTGTCTGCGCTGCGGCTCCTGCTGCAATGAGCATGATAAATAAGGTGAAGAAAAGCTTTTTCATGGTCTGTCCTTTTTTATTTTATTTATTTTTCGCCCATGTGTTGGCCAGGATGGCGAAAACGATTACGATCAGTATGAAAACTGCTCCGGAACCGAGCTGCGCGTCCTTATTGTCGCCAAAAACGGGCAGTATGGCTATAAATCCGGCTGTTATCACGGAAATGACGGCCATAATGATACGCAGGCGTTTGATGTCGTACTTCTTCTTATCCTCTTCGTCGGCCGTGTTGTAACCGGCAATCAACATGTCGCCCTTGCCCATTATGAAGACGATAGCTAGGATAAGAAACAAGGCTGCGAACGCAATACTGGTGATAATCATAGTATGGTAATTTAGGTTTTTCGCTGCAAAGATACGGATTCTTACTGAAACAACAAACAGTTTCCGATACACAAAAGGGAATTTTTTGTTGCAAGGTCATAAATAATAACTTCGCGCCTGCGGAGAATGTTCTTCGGGCGCTTTCTTGCAACAGCGAACGGACACAATTAACGCTTGTCCGCAATGTCCGTTGAAGGGTTGTCTGGGGGTCGCCAGACTGTTGTCAGACTGTTCCCAGAGTGTTCAAAAACGGGCTCTCTAACTGGCGCGCAAATTTTCTCTAGTTAGGGAGTAAAAAAAAGACCCGCCGGGTGAGGCGAGTCTTCGGTTGTTGTTGTGTGAGAGTCGGAATTTACTCGGCGGGGCAAACGCAAGCGGCGCTGTCGGCGCAGGCGCTGTCGCAAACGGCGCTGTCGGGGCAGGCACAAGCAGCAGCGCAAGCGCTGTCAACCTGGCAGGAATCTGCACACTCGCCCTTGCCGCACTTGTTGCCGCAGCAGGAAGCGAAAGAAACAGCCACTACAGCGGCGAAAATCAATGCAATCTTTTTCATTTTTCTGCTTTTTTTATACTGTGAAACAATCTTTTTGTTCTAAAACCGCCACAAAAGTACGGCATTTTGGCGAAACAACCATACGAGAAAACAAAAAAATCTCCTTTATCTTGCTTTTTTTCATACCTTTGTAGCGAAAAAAGTAAAAAAACGCCCCAATCTGCTCCCATGAAACTCTTAGGCAACATCATTTGGCTCGTCTTCGGCGGCATCGAACTGGCGCTGGGCTACATCTTCAGCGGCGCGCTGCTCTGCCTCACCGTCGTCGGCATCCCCTTCGGATGGCAGCTCTTCAAACTCTCCGCTCTGGCCCTGTGGCCCTTCGGCAAGGAGGTGCGGCAAAAAGAACAGGGCACGGGATGTCTGTCCCTGCTGATGAACCTGCTCTGGATCATCATCGGCGGCTTCTGGCTCGCCGTCGGCCACGCATTCCTCGGCCTCGTCTTCTCCATCACCATCATCGGCATCCCCTTCGGCCTGCAGCACTTCAAGCTGGCTGTGCTCATCCTCACCCCCTTCGGTCACGAAGTGGTCAGCGGACCCCGCTCCTCGGGCGGCAAGGCGCTATAAGAGGTTGATGCCGTAGATCTGCTTCACCTCGCTCATGACGAAGGTGCTCTCGATGGAGGCCACCGTCTCGATGTCGCCCAGTTTGGTGAGGACAAACTCCTGATACTGTTTCATGTCCTTCGCGCGTACCTTAAGTAAATAATCGTACGCGCCCGAGGTGTTGTAGCACTCCGTCACCTCGGGGATGTGCATGATGCGCCGCGTGAAGGCGTCGGCCAGTTCGTGGTTGATCTGCTTGAGCTTCACCTTGCAGAAAACCAGCAGGCCCTGCCCCAGTTTCTCGGGGTCGAGCACGGCGACGTACTTGCGGATGTAGCCCTTGCGCTCCAGGCGCTTTTGGCGCTCGAAGACGGGCGTGGGCGAGAGGTTGACGGCCTCGGCCAGCTCTTTTGTGGTCAATTTTGCGTTGCGTTGCAGCGTGCGGAGTATCTGCAAATCAGTCTCATCCAGTTTTTCCATAGCGTTTTTCGGAATGTTATTCTACAGGAGGGGCGTTTTGGACCCCCGAGGAGGTAATATTTTCTGTTACGGCTGCAAAATTAGTGATAAATTCCGAATCGAGCAAGAAATTTGGAGAAAATCTCCAATTGCCGTACCTTTGCACCCGAAAAACAACAAAAACCAAATCATTAAAGAAAGGAGACAAGCTATGAGCACACAAAACAACTACCGATTCGAGACTCTTCAGCTCCATGTGGGGCAGCCCAATCACGATCTGCCCTCCGACGCCCGTGCGGTGCCCATCTATCAGACCACCAGCTACGTGTTCCGAAACTCGCAGCACGCCGCCGACCGTTTCGGCCTGCGTGACGCCGGCAACATCTACGGCCGTCTGACCAACTCCACGCAGGGCGTCTTCGAAGACCGCGTGGCCGCCCTCGAAGGCGGTGTGGCCGGTCTGGCCGTTGCCAGCGGCGCCGCTGCCATCACTTATGCGCTGCAGAACATCCTGCAGGCCGGAGACCACCTCGTGGCTGCCGACAACCTCTACGGCGGCAGCTACAACCTCATCACCCACACGCTCTCGGGTCAGGGTGTGAGCAACTCCATCGTCAACGTGAACGACCTCAAGGCCCTCGAAGCCGCCATCCGGCCCGAGACGAAGGCCGTCTTCGCCGAGACCTTCGGCAACCCCAACAGCGACGTGCTCGATATCGAAGGCGTCGCCGCCGTAGCCCACCGTCACGGCCTGCCCCTCATCGTGGACAACACGTTCGGCACGCCCTACGTCATCCGACCCCTGGAGCACGGCGCCGACATTGTGGTGCACTCCGCCACCAAGTTCCTCGGCGGTCACGGCACCTCACTGGGCGGCGTCATCGTGGACGGCGGCAAGTTCGACTGGAAGGCCAACGCCGACAAGTTCCCCACGCTGGCCAAGCCCGATCCCTCGTATCACGGCATCGTGTTTGCCGACGCCGTCGGTGCTGCCGCCTACGTTACCCGCATTCGTGCGGTGTTGCTGCGCGACACCGGTGCCGCCATCTCGCCCTTCAACGCCTTCATCCTGCTGCAGGGTGTGGAGACGCTGAGCCTGCGCGTGGAGCGTCACGTGGAGAACGCCCTCAAGGTGGTGGACTTCCTCTCCAAGCACCCCAAGGTGGCCCGCGTCAACCATCCCGCACTGGCCTCGCACCATGACCACGCGCTCTACACGAAATACTTCCCCAAGGGTGCCGGTTCCATCTTCACCTTCGAGATTAAGGGCGGACAGGAAGAGGCCTGGAAGTTTATCGACGCGCTGCAGATCTTCTCGCTGCTGGCCAACGTGGCCGACGTGAAGAGCCTGGTGATTCACCCCTACACGACGACCCACTCGCAGCTGTCGCCCGAGGAGCTTGCCGAGCAGCACATCACCCCCGCCACCGTGCGCCTCTCCATCGGCACGGAGCACATCGACGACATCATCGACGACCTGAAGCAGGCGCTGGACAAAATTTGATAATTGATAATTGATAATTGAAAATTGACAATTAAATTATAACAGGAAAACGACTATGGCAAAGATTGCAAAAAAACTGACTGAGCTCGTCGGCAATACGCCGCTCTTGGAGCTCGGCAAGTATTCACAGGAGAAGGGTCTCGAGACGCCCGTCATCGCTAAAGTAGAGTATTTCAACCCCGGCGGCAGCGTGAAAGACCGCATCGCTCTGTCCATGATCGAGGACGCTGAGAAGAAGGGGCTCCTCAAGCCCGGTGCCACCATCATCGAGCCCACCAGCGGCAACACCGGTGTGGGTTTGGCTCTGGTGTCGGCCGTGAAGGGCTACAAGCTCATCCTCACGATGCCCGAGACGATGAGCGTGGAGCGTCGCAACCTGGTGAAGGCCTACGGCGCAGAGGTGCGTCTGACCTCCGGCAAGGACGGCATGCCCGGCGCCATCCGCGCCGCCAAGGAGCTCAAGGAGAGCATCCCCGGCAGCATCATCCTGCAGCAGTTTGAGAACGCCGCCAACCCCGCACGTCACTATGCCACCACCGGCCCCGAAATCTGGGAGCAGACCGGCGGCGAGGTGGACATCTTCGTGGCTGGCGTAGGCACCGGCGGCACCGTCAGCGGTGTGGGTAAATATCTCAAGGAAAAGAAGCCTGGCGTCAGGGTGATTGCCGTGGAGCCCAAGTCCTCCCCCGTGCTCAACGGCGGACAGAGCGGCCCCCACAAGATACAGGGCATCGGTGCCGGCTTCGTGCCCGCCACCTACAATGCCGGCGTGGTGGACGAGGTGTTTGATGTAGAAAATGACGACGCCATCCGCACGGGACGTCAGCTGGCCAAGAGTGAAGGCCTGCTGGTGGGCATTTCGGCCGGAGCAGCCGCTTTTGCTGCCGCCGAAATTGCCAGGCATCCGGAAAACAAGGGGAAGAAGGTCGTGGTGCTTCTGCCCGACACGGGCGAGCGCTATCTCTCTACCGTGCTCTATGCTTTCGAGGACTATCCTCTCTGACCGGCCGTCTGTTTGACTCTTGTTTCAGGAATGTCTGCGTCGCCGGGAGGCGCTGCAGACATTCTTCTTTTTCATCACTCTATGTCGAAGAGGTTGCAGAAGCCGCTCAGGCGGAAGATCTCCTTCACGTCTTCGCGCAGATGCGTGATGGTCACGGCGCCGCCGTGCTGCTCGCTGTTGCGCTTGAGCTGCATGAAGAAGCGCAGGCCCGAGGAGCTGATGTACTCCAGCTCGCTGCAGTCCACGGTGACGGGGCGATCGGTCAAAGCAACGATTTCGTTCAGGTGGTCGCTCATTTCGGTGGTGGCTAAGGTGTCGAATTCGCCGATGAGGGCCACCGTGGCCCCATCGTCGTGTGTCTGGATGTTGATTTTCATGTTGCTTGTGTTGGTTTAGATTGTGTATGTTTTGGTCATGCTCAGGATGTTCTGCCCGTCGTCGCTGCGACGGTAGCTGACGTCGTCCATCAGATTTGTGTAAAAGTAGATGCCCAGTCCGCCCTCGCGGCGTGCATCGATGCTGCCGCTGACGTCGGCCTCGGGCCGGGCTGTCGGGTCGAAGGGCGCGCCGCTGTCGCTGAGTGTCAGCGCGATGTGACGCCCGTCGGCGTCGCTGGAGGCCGTGATGTTCAGCGTGATGAGGCCGCTGGTGCCTTCGGGATAGGCGTAGTTGATGACGTTGACCAGCGCCTCCTCCAGAGCCAGATTCATCTCGCGTGTCTGCTTGGAAGTGAGGCCGATGGCATCACAGTATTCGCCCAGCAGCGTCTTGGCCCGTGTCAGTTCGGAGAGCGTGTTGGAGAGGGTGAGGGAAGGATGCTGCGCCGGTGCGTTGTTGGTGACGCACATCACGGCCATGTCGTCGGCCTGAGCCTGTCCCTCAGCGAAGCGGCAGGTGGCCTCGAGGATGCGGTTGGCCGTGTCGGCCGCCGTCTCGCCGGAGCGCTCCGCAACGATGTCGTGCAGGCGCTGGAGGCCCATCAGCTGGTGCTGCGCACTGCGCGCCTCGGTGATGCCGTCGGTGTAGAGCACCAGAGACGAGCCCTCGGGGAAGAGGCAGCTGTGGCGGTGGAAGCGGTAGTCCGCCTGGAATCCGATGGGGATGTCGGGCTCAATATCCATCACGCGGCCGTCGAGCAGCGGAGGATTGTGGCCGGCACAGCAGTAGCTCAGCAGCCCGTGACGGCGATCGAGCCGGCCCACGAAGGCGGTGACAAACATCATGCCGGGATTGTGTTCGGAGAGCAGGCTGTTGAGCTCGCCGACGATTTCATCGGGCGCGCTGCAGCGGCGTACGGCGCTGCGGAAGAGCGTGACGGTGGTGCCCATCATCATGGCGGCCGAGACGCCCTTGCCCGACACGTCGCCCACGATGAACCAGAGCATGCCGTCCTTCTCGAAGAAGTCGTAGAGGTCGCCGCCCACATCCTTCATGGGCATGAGGCGGGCGGAGAGGCCCTCGGGGAAGTCGGTGCGCAGGATGCCCATCTGGATGTTGTGGGCCACCTTCATCTCGCTCTGTATCATGCGCTGGTTTTCCTCCGCCTCGTCCAGGCGGGACATGTCGCGGATGTTGCGCCGCACGATGTAGAGAATCAGCACGATGCAAATCAGCAACAGGATGAACATGACGACATCCACCAGCAGCGTCTCGCCGTAGATGGCGCTTTGGGGGCAGGAGAGTATCACCTGCATGTTGTAGTTGCCGACCTTCATGCTGTCGGTGAAGCAATTATCGGGGATGGCAAGCGATGTGCCGGAGGTCACCAGCACGTTGCCGGCCACGTCAATCAGACGGCACACGCTGCCCTTGTAAGGCTCCGCCTCCTTGAGGATGCCTTCCAGCCAGTCCAGCGTGACGTCTATGGCAATCACGCCGACGGGGCGGTCCTCGTCATCGTGAATCGGCAGGGAGAATGTGCTCACATAGCGTCCCCCGTATTCCTCAACGTAATACGGGCGGACCCATCGGCCGCGATTTCTGTCGGCGATGATGCCCTCGCGATACCATTCCAGCTTGAAATAGTCGTGTTGTGGGCCCCCGGCCTGTTCGTCGACAATCTTGTCGCCGACGCGATGGCTGACGAGTTCAAACCAATGGCCCTTCTCTGGGAAATAGTCCGGCTCGAAGGCGATGCAGACGGCCATCACGTTGGGGTAGTTCTTCAGCATGCCGCGGGTGAGAACGGTGAGGCTGTCGGGGTGGTGCAGCATGCGCAGGACGGCGGGCCTCAGCACGTTGGCTGCGTTCCCGGCGTCGTAGAGTTCGAAGAAGAGTTGCTGCTCCACGATGCGAAGCTCGCGCTGCATCAGCTGGTGCGCCACATCCTCGTCTTTACTGACTTCGATGAAATATTGCACCCCCAGGGCCACGATGATGACCGTCATGATGAGCAGGACGCTCAGTTTGTCGCTTTTCGGCATGGAGGGCAGTTTTATCTTCATCTTGCAGTGTTTTTACAGGGCGTGATGGTCTATCGCCTCCTGAATTTCGTCTTTGGCCTTCTGTTGCTGTGACTCCCCGGGATCTTCCGTGTAGTAGCCCTTCTGTGAGGAGAGGCCGTCAACGTAGTCGCGTGCAGTGATGCCCTTCTCGTTCTGATGGTGCCACAGCTCTTCGTAGTCGTGGTTGTAGTCGGCGCTGGGCACCACGTTGGTGTCGAACTGCATCTCGATGCACGAACTGTCGGCGAAGTTGCCGTAGCAATAGACGTAGTGGTGGACGTAGCCCGTATTTTTGATGGTGTTAAACTCCAGATGGACGAAGCCTTTCTTGTGGGGCAGAACCACGATGGGCAGCTCGTCGCGGGGCACCAGACAGCCGCAGGAGGTCTGTATCTCCTGAATGAAGAGCGGGTGCTTGGAGACGTTTTCCACCTCATAGGTGACGCCCATCATTTCGCCCTGAATCACGGGGTAGTAGTGGCGGACAGGGTCCGTAACGATGACGGAGACGGGATGCAGCTGCTTCTTGCACGCGGAGAGCGCCACAAGCGCCACAAGAAGGAAGGCGGTGAAACGGACAAGACGGATCATGGGGAGCGGAGGTATAAGCAGTCGGTTTAATAGGCCTCGATTTCATCGATGGCCATAGTGTGAACTTCGGGGTTGCGGAAGAAACGCAAGACCAGCGTGCCGTGTTCGGCCCAGGCGGGCACGTCGAACTCCACCGTGGTGCGTCCCGAGGGCGCCAGGACGGGCGAGGGCACCATGCTGGCAATCTCGCGTCCGCCCGAGGACAGGGTGACGCGCAGAGGCAGGGCGATGCGGAACTGGATGTTGGTCGTGAGGCCCACACGCACGCGGCGGTAGCGACGGCCTGCAGGCAGCGCGATGTTGAGCGAGGGGTCGGCCGAGGAGAGCAGCTGGCCGCAATGGTAGTTGCTAGGCAGTCCGGCCATGCCGTCGGTGAGCACGGACAGATCGCTATAGTCCTCGTCCAGTCGGCTGAGGGCCGTGAGCGGCTGGTGGAGCAGGAGGTTGCCCTTCTGCCCGGAGCAGAGGTCGAGCATCTGCTTGTAGTCGCTGATGTAGCTGTCCACCGTCCAATACGACTCGCTGTAGATGCGGGTCTTCCAGATCTTGCCGTTCATGTTGACGACGGAGACGTCGTCGATGCTGTCGAGGCGCGCCAGCAGCGCGCGTGCTTTGTCAACTTCCTCCGGCGTGATGCCCTCCAGACGCATCAGTTCGAGTCGCGTCAGCGTGACGGCGCGCAGGATGCGGTTGACGCCGGAGCATTCGCTGCCTGTGGTCGAGGCGGCCAGTCGCTCCATCTTGCCGTAGAAATCGGCGGCTGCCACACCGTCGTATAGGGGCAGGATGCGGCCGGTGGAGACAACGTAGTCTTCCTGCTCCATCCGGAAGTGCGCCAGCGTCTCTCCCGCATTGGGGAACAGTCGGCGGCAGGTCTCTGTGAGCACTTCACGCCAATCGGCGTCGGGCGAAGAGAGCAGGGCGGCCAGCACGTAGGTGTTGATGCGGTTGTAGGTGCTGTAGTCGTGGCCGCTGCCGTTGAGGAAAACACCGTTCACGCCCGAGCGGGCATAGAGTTGCAGACGGCGTTGCATGACGGTGTAGATGGGGAAGGGTGTGTAGTAGTCGTCGAAGTTGTTGATGTAGTCCCACACATAGACGTTGCGGCACATGCTGCTCCAGTCCTTCAGAAGCTGCTCAAACTTCTGCTCCTGAGGCGTCTCGGCGGCAGAGAGCGGATAGTCCATCGCGCTGACGAGCACGCCGACGTTGTCGGGAAGGGGCGCCTTCGGCAGCTGCTTTGTGGTGAGGTAATACGAGGTGAAGAACGTGTGCTTGGGATAGTTCCCGGCGAGTTTGTCCAGAAGGGCAAACACGGCGGGCGAGGCGTCGGTCGGGGTGCATCCCAGCTCGCGGCAGCGCGCGCACTGGCAGACGATGTCGTTGTCGTTGGGCAGGATGGCAAAGCGCTGCGGGTTGTTTGCGCCGTACTCCTCGTCGATAAACTTGGAGATGTAGATCAGCAGCTGCGGCGAGGAGAAGCAGAACTGCTTCTTGACGGTGTTGCCGCCGACGTTGGCGTAGATGCTGTTGGAGTGGTGTTCGGGCACCACCCTGGAGAGGTTGTGCCCCCAGATGGCCCAGTCGCGGTCCACACAGTTGAGCCCCAGCTCCTTTTCGTCGCACATGAAGCTGTAGGGCAGATAAATCTCGCGGTAGTCAAACGTCTCGTCGTTGGCCGTGGCCGGCATCCGGTGGCAGGCATAGATGACGGCCATCGTCAGGAGGAATAAAACGGGACGGCAGATGCGTTTCATAACGGTATGTTTTGATGTTAATATTCGGGGTTCAGAATGCAGTATGTACTTGGAATGTGATGCTGAATATGTTGCGGTAGGAGTCCTTCAGGGTGCCTTCCGGGGTGCGGTAGGGGTTGAAGCAGGTGTTCCAGTTGCCCGCCAGTCCGAGAGCGAGATGGCGCGTGCAGAGATACTGGAAGTCGATGCCCACCATGCCATTGGTGTGAGAGAGGTTGCGCAGCGACGTCTGGTCGAAGAACGAGAGTTCGGGGAATGAGCCGAAGCCCGTCGTCAGCGAGACAGAGGACACGTTGTCGTCGTTGAAGAAGAGTTTGCCCTTGAGCATGATGTTGTAGTAGAAGTTCGAGGCCATCACCACCAGGTCGGCGCCGCCGCTGACTCTGAAGCGCTCCCAGGCCTTCTCCACCGAGGGGTTGAAGAGCCAGAGGTTGTATTCGTCTTTGTTGGCCGTCACGGCGTCGCCTGCACTCAGGAAGAGATACGACTCGGGCGTGCGGCGATAGCCCAGCTTCAGCGTGGGGGTCCATCCGCGCGAGGCGGCGTAAGAGGCGGAGACGTTGACGCCCACTTTGTTGAAGTAGCGCGTGGAGACGGCGGCGTTGGCCATGCCGCTCCAGCGGCTGCTGAACTGGTGTTCCCACTGGGCCATGAATTCCAGGCCCACGCCGCCCGATTCGTTCTCCTCTTCGCTGTGGTATCCGTCGATGCCCTTGTAGCTGATCTGCCCCGTCCAGGTGTCGCGCTTGCCGAGGCGGCTGTAGGCCACCGAGGCGATGGAGTAGAGGTGCCCGACGGAGGCCAGATTGGCCGCCTTCGTGTCGTAGAAGGCGCCGGTGTAGTTCAGGTCCACGCGGTTCTTGAAGCTGCGGAATCCGAGGTAGCGCATGTGCTCATACCACTCCTGCTGCTCAGCGTTGCTGGGATTGTAGTTGCGGCGCTGCAACTCGTAGGCCTGGGGCCACTGCTTGAGCTGTTCGTGGGCCAGGCCTTTGGTGTAGAGCAGTTCCTTGTTGAGCGGGTCGTAGACCAGCGCGGTGTCGACCACTTCGAGTGCGATGTCGGCCATGCGCTCCTTGAGGAGCTGCTGGGCCCATTCGGTGGAGATGCCGGAGAAGGCGGCCGTGTATTGCGGTGCGGTCCATTCGCTGTCGCCGTGGCTCGGGTGCACCAGTGCGAGCGCCTCCGAGGGGCGTCCCTGCTGCTGCAGCGCAACGGCCTGCTTGATGACGAAATACGGCTTGTCGGGATAAGTCTCGTAGCCCTGTCGGGCGTAGCGCCGGAAGAGCTCGTCGCGCTTGAGCGTCTGGCTCATGTTGATGCAGCAGCGCAGAGCGACTTCGCTGCCGGGCACCACTTCGAGCAGCGCCTGAGCCTCTTCGAGGGCTTCTTCGTAGCGCTCCTCCTCCACGAGCAGGCGCAGCCGGTTGGCCGCCATGTCTTCATAAGCGGAGGCGAAGCGTCGGGCGTCGTCCGCACCGGCCACCATGGCGCTGCGCCGGTAGAGGTCGCGTGCGGTGGCGAACTGGCCCAGATGACCCAGCACGGTGATCTCTCTCGACACCGTGGCGGCCCACTGTTCGTGGTCGGGCGTCATCAGGTCGAGCGCCCGCTGCAGATACATGTTGGCCTCGGACCACTGCTGCGTCTCCATGGCGTGTGTGCCCATGCGGAGCATCAGCGAGGCGTATTCCTCCGTGATGTCTCCGTCGTCGGGATTGACCGTGTAGAGTTCTTCCAGGACGCGATAGGCGGCTTGCTGGTTGCCCGTCTTCGTGTGGAGTCCGTAGAGCTTCAGCAGCAGCGGTGCCGTGCGGCCCTCCAGACGCATGGCTTCGCTGAGATAGATGTAGGCGTCGTCGTGGTAGCCCCGCGTGAGGGCGGTGTTGATGAGATAGTTGAGCGCGTCGCGGTCGCCGGTGGCGGCGTAGAGGCGTCCGTTGGCCTCATAGGGGTCGTTCATGCGGGCGTGTGCGGCCAGATCCTGCAGCAGTTCGTCGGTGAGATGCTTCTGTCCGTGGCTTTGGGCGAACACGACGGCCTGAGCGTAGAGCCCCTGTCCGGTGAGGATGCCGATGCCCTTGTTGACGAAGAGGCTGCTGCCGGGGAAGTGTATCAGCGCGCGGTTGACGGTGCCCAGGGCGTGGTCGTATTCGCCGATGCGCTCATAGAGGTTGATGAGCTCAAGGTAGTATTCGAGGTTCTCCGGGTCCAGGTCGAGCCACTGCTCCAGGTTGTGGATGGCCTCGGCGGTGTTGCTGCGCTTGAGCACTTCGTTCCACGAGGCGCGGTTGCGCTTGCGCACTTCGGCGGCGATGGTGCTGTCGTTGGGGTAGATCTGGGCCAGACGCCGCAGTGAGGCGTCGGCTTCCACCTCGTTGCCCATCTTGCGGTAGAGGCTGATCTTGCGGCGCCACATGTCGCGGTCGTAGGGCTGAAACTCCAGCAGCTCGTTGATGTAGCAGATGGCGCTGGAGAGATGCTGCAGCGTGTCTTCCACATCGACCAGCAGGCGTTTGGCGCGGAAGTGCAGCTCGTCCTCCTGCGCGGCCCTGACCAGATTGTAGCGGGCGCGGTTCATGTCGCCCACGGCGTAGTAGTACCGGCCGTTGTAGTAGCGCAGGTCGGGGTCGTTGGGATAGATGCTGAGGGCCTCGTCGAGCTCGTGACGGGCTTCGCCCCAGGCGTTGATGCGGGCGAATTCGCGGATGCGGTCCACGTAGTAGCGCGTCGTGTGCAGGTCGTCCTGAGCCGCCGCCGTAAGGGCCAGCAGGGCCGAGAGCATGCAGAGCAGCAGCTTATGTCGTCGGTTTTGTTTCATTGCCGGTAGGTTTTTGTGCATTATCCCTCTTCTTCACGCCCTTGCGCTGGATGGGCTTCCAGATGGCGGCCTGTCCGCTGAGATACTGGAAGTAGCCGATGTTGGAGCAATAGGTGATGATGGGGTGATAGACGATGGGTTCGATGAAGGCGGCGAAAGCCAGGTGTATGTAGCTGCGCCGCCGGTTGTGCCAGTTGACGGCGTCCATGTTGTAGTCGAAGAAGAGCAGGATGAAGCACATGAGCACCGAGAAGAGGTAGATCATGGCGAAGAGCAGCGCTGCCGTGCCCCAGTTCACGCCGCCGGCGAAGATCAGCCACACCATGAAGCCGATGCCGCTGAGTTCCAGCATGGGGGCGATGAACTCGAAGAGGAAGATGAAGGGCAGCGTGAAGGCGCCGATGGGGCCGTAGTGGGGGTTGAAGAAGAGTTTGCGGTGGTTGACCACGATCTCGTAGAGGCCGCGCGCCCAGCGGATGCGCTGTCGGTAGAGGGCTCTCATGGAGGAGGGTCCTTCCGTCCAGCAGCAGACCTTCGGCACCTGCACGACGCGGTATTTCTGGCCCGTGTTGCGCATATAGGTCACCATGCGCAGCAGCATGTCCACGTCCTCGGCCATCGAGGTGTTGTCGTAGCCGCCCGACTTGACCACCACGTCGAGGTCAAACAGGCCGAAGCCGCCCGAGATGTTGGGCAGGGCGTTGATGCGGCTCCAGCCCAGCTTGCTGATGAGGAACGAGCGCAGATACTCCAGCTGCTGGAACATGGGAAAGAAACTCCAGGGCACATGGGCCTCGACCACGCGTCCGTCCTCCACCACGCAGGCGTTGCTCATGAGCATCGTGGCCGACACGCCGATGACGGGCACGTGGCTGTTGATCACCGTCCACATCATGCGGTAGAGCGCCATCGGTTCGATGATGCAGTCCACGTCGGTGCAGACGAAGTAGCGGTTGGAGCACACGTTGATGCCGGCGTTGGAGCCGTCGCTCTTGCGGCCGCCGCGCTCCTTGTCCACCACGACGAGTTTCGAGAATTCCGGGTTGGTGCTCTTGAAGACGCGCTTGATGGGCTTCGAGGGCACGCGCATGGTGATGTCGTAGGGCACCTCCACCATCTCGAAGGTCTCGATGAGCAGCTCCAGCGTGCGGTCGCTCGAGGCGTCGTTCACGATGATGATCTCGTAGTCGGGATAGTCGATCTGCATCAGCGAGTTGACGTTGTCGATGATGGTCACTTCCTCGTTGTAGGCCGGTGCGATGATCGAGACGGCGGGCGTCAGGGGCGAGCCCTGCAGCTGATACTTGATCACCTCGTCGTCGGGGATGTCCACCTTGAGCCTGAGCTGCATGCTCCAGCTCAGGAAGACGAAGAGGAGATAGCTCGCCATGATGGCCAGCGTGTAGCCGAACACGATGTAGCTGAAGAAGTAGTATATCGCTAACCAGGTGGACATAGGTGCTTTTTCTCTCTTTAGTTGGACAGGTTGAATACGGTTTCCACGGACGGGTGGTAGGCCTGCTCGTGGTCGAGGTCAAGGCGGGATATAGTGATGGGGTTGTGGAAGAATTCGAAGAAGTGCTTCTCCTCTTCCGTGGCTTCGGCCTCCAGCTCGTCGAGCATCCTCCAGCCGTCGTCATTGTAGTTGTACATGCAGCGCAGGGCCTCGAAGCGCACGTGGGGGTTCGTGGAGTTGCGGTAGCCGTCGAGCAGCAGGGTGAGGCTCTTGCCCGATGACATGCGCGTGACGGCGTGCATGATGGCCACTTTCGTATCGTCGGGCTGGGTCAGCATGATGTCGATCAGCTGCTGTTCTCCCGCCGTGTAGTTGAGGTAGCCCCAGGTGCGGGCAATCTCCTCGATGAGCTTCTTGTGCTTGCTGGTCTTGAAGAGGTCTTCCAGCTGGTAGCAGTATTCCTTCTGGTCGAAGCGGCGCATCAGTCTGACGAACATGCACTTCGTCTCGTCTCTCTTCTGCAGTCGGGCCCAGTGGGCCAGATTGGGCAGCTTCATGCCGGCGTCGCGGCGCCGGTTGAGCATGTAGCCCAGCTCGATTTCGTCGTAGATGCACGAGTTCTTGTCGAAGAAGTCGGTCTCGAAGTAGTCCAGCTCGCTGTCGGCGCTGCCGGCCACGGAGAGATACATGGCCACGCGCTTGACGCGGGTCTTTTTCGAGGCCATCAGCATGTTGATGACCCAGGGGCTCACGGGCAGCTTGAAGGCGCGCACCACGGCCAGCGCTTTCATCTTGATGAAGAGGTTGGCGAAGGCCACCTCCTGCTCCAGGAAGGCGGGCAGGGCGAAGATGTTCAGCATCAGGTGCACGTTCTTGCGTCGGTTGGTCCAGGAGTTGCCGCTGGCGATGAGGTGCTGATAGATGATCATGCACATCATCTGCTTCTGCAGCTTGTTGCGCAGCAGTCCCTTTTTGGCCGCCTGCTGCTCGTCCACGTCGAAGCGGCCGTAGATCTCGTCGCGCGACATGGGCCAGTTGTGCTCGCGGTCAAACACGTAGTCGATGGCCTCTCCGTAGTGCTCCTCCAGCATTTCTATGATGCGCTCTTTGAGGCGCCGGTGGTGGCCTTTCTTTTCGATCAGGGCGATGAGAAAGACGACGGCGATGGACGACCACTGTATGATGACGACGGCCGTCTGCACCTCATAGGGGTAGTCGCGGAACGAGTCCCGGTAATACGCCCAGTAGTAGCTGGCGTAGCTCGCCAGCACGTTGAAGTAGTAGCTTATGAGTGAAATGTCGTCCAATGTCTCTCTTCGTGTGTGTCTGCCTGCGCGGCGCGGGCACACATATGCCTATAATGCCGCGTAAAGTTACACCAAAAAATCGGGGCAGGCCCCTTTTGTCCTCATTTTTTTTGCATATTGCGGCTGTTTTTCTAGAAAACAGCGCGCACGGGACCGAAAAATTAAAAAAAATCATGAAAACATTTGGAGGCTACCAAAAAATGTAGTACTTTTGCGGCCGGAAATCACAAGATTCCGTTCACATCATTTATTTCACAATTTTAGCACAGCGCAAAGCAGGTATGAACACTTGAACCCCTCCCGAACGCAACCGACAGAGCGGACCGCCGGCAGGCGATCAGTCCGCGTTGCAGGGGTTAGTGTATCTTCCCGGCAGAGCAGCGCTCTTTGACTTGTTGCTACAATTGTACGAAGTGATGTGGCGGAGCTGACAGACTTCAGACTCCCTCTTTTTCCTTTCAATGCTATTTCCCGTCAGGGGATTGCTGTGCCCTTTTGCGTAGGGGCGCCGCACCCCTGCGGCTTTACGTGTGTGTCTTCATCCTCTTTTCTTCGGAATGGAGACGCATGAGAGATGTTTCATGAGATGTGTTTTGACAATAAGTGATTTCCTAAAAACGATACGACTATGAAGAAGATACTCCAAAAAGACGAGAAGCCCTTTGACGAACTCTTAAACGATTTTATCGAGGGAGAGACGAAAGACGAAGAACGAAATACGAAAGACGAAGACGAGGATGACTGGGAGTGGGACGATTACCCCGACGGCGAGGTGGAGCTCAACGACCACGCGAAGATCCAGCTGCGCATCCTGTACCCCGAGCCCCATCCGCGCCAGGCGCTCGAGCGTCTGGAGGGCTGCGCCGACATCAAGGCGCGCATCGACGAGCTCGTCGCCCTCACGGCCTTCAACCGCAAGCTCATGCGCCTCATGCCCGGCGCCAAGCCCCACGCCGTCTCCCTCCACAGCGTCTTCCTGGGCAATCCCGGCACGGGCAAGACGACCGTCTGCAAGATCTTCGGCGCGCTCCTGCGCGAGGCCGGCGCGCTCTCCCTGGGCCACGTCGTCGTGTGCGACCGCAGCAGCTTCATAGGCACCCTCTGGGGCGACACCGAGCGTGCCGTGGAGGGCATCGTGGAGCAGGCCCGCGGCGGCGTGCTGATGATCGACGAGGCCTATCTGCTCCACGGCACGGACGACCGCGACCCCGCCCGCTCGGTGCTGCCGCAGCTGATGACGCTGCTGGCCGACGAGTCCCGGCGCGACATCGCCGTGGCGCTCTGCGGCTACCGCGAGCCGATGCTCAAGCTGCTGGAGACGAACCCCGGCCTCGACTCCCGCTTCCCCAACCGCTTCGACTTCCCCGACTTCACGCCCGAGCAGCTGGAGCAGATCACCCTCAGCCGCGTCGACGAATACGGCTACACCTTCACCGAGGCGGCCTGGGAGAAATACCGCCGTCAGCTCGCCGAGGCCTGGCGCCGGCGCGACCCCCGCAGCTGGGGCAACGCACGCGCCGTGGCCAACATGCTGGAGCGCATCTACGTGCGCCACGCCAAGCGCTGCTTGCCGGATGAGTTTGACGAGCCCGAGATGCTCCTGGCGATCATCGAGGACGACATCCCCGCTCTGGAGCTGCCGCGACCCCAGAGGCGCATCGGCTTCTGAGGGGCGTGGCGTCAGCGGGCGAGGAACTCGCGCACGCGGTGCGCATACTCCTCTTTATGGTCGCGGTAAGAGGCGGCGTGCCCCGAGCCCGACGCCACCCAGAGCGCCTTGGGCTCCGGCTTCGCCCCGTAGAGCTTGTAAACCATCCCTGTGGGCACGAAGGTGTCGCTCCCGCCGTGGATGAAGAGCATGGGGTAGGGGCAGTGCGCCACCTGTTTCTGCGCCGAGGCTTCCCCGAAGCTCCAGCCGCAGAGCGCCTTGCACAGCAGGCTCGACGTGTACATCAGGGGGAAGGGCGGCAGGCCGAACTGCGCCTTTATCTCCCCCTCGAACTCGTCCCACACGCTCGTGTAGCCGCAGTCCGCCACGAAGCGCAGGCTCCGCAGGCCTTCGGGCATCTCTTCGCCCGAGAGCATCATTGCGGTGGCGGCGCCCATCGACACGCCATGCACGGCCATCGTGTCCGTCCGGAAGACCTCCATCCAGTGCTTCACGTCGAGGCGGTCCCGCCAGCCCATCCGGATCCATCGCCCCTCGCTCTCTCCGCAGGCGTGCAGCTCGGGCATCACCACGTTGTAGCCCAGCTCCCTCTCGTAGAGTCGTCCCAGCCAGAGGAACTTCACGGCGCAGTCGCGCCATCCGTGGATGAGGATGGCGGTCTTCCCTGCGCCCCGGTCTATGTAGAGGGCGTGGTGGCGCTCCCCCGTGGGCATGGTGACGAAGCTGTCTCTGAGGGCGCCGGCGGCGCGGAGGCTGTCCACCCATTCGCGTGTCTCGGGATAGGCGGCGAAGAGCTGCCGGTAGCAGGAGTCGCTGTCGGCCCGGTTGGGGTCAGAGGCCAGAGCGAAATGAAGCATGTAGGTGCTGACGGTAGCGAGAAGGACAAACAATGCGAAGACGATACCGCCGGTGATGCAGAGTGCCTTTTTCATGGTAGAATAATCAAAGTCCTCGCTCGGCCCAGTCGCCGCGATCAAGGTTGCGGTAGCCGATGGCTTCTGCTATGTGGGCCGTTTCCACTTTTTCGCTACCGGCCAAATCGGCAATGGTGCGTGCCACTTTGAGGATGCGGCTGTAGGCGCGGGCCGATAGTTTCAACCGTTCCATCGCCAAACGCAGCATCTCAAGGCCTTGAGTGTCGGGCTCGGCGTAGCGGTGGAGCATCTTTTCTGTCATTTGAGCGTTACAGTGGATGTTTTTGTCGTTCTTAAAACGTTCCTCTTGAATGGCTCGCGCCTTCACCACGCGTTCGCGGATTGCGGACGACGGTTCGCCGGGCTTCATCTGAGAGAGTTGGGCAAAAGGCACAGCTTGTATCTCGCAATGGATGTCAATGCGGTCGAGCAGAGGACCGCTGATTTTGGAGAGATAGCGGCCGATTTGTCCCGGAGTGCATACGCATCGATGGTGTGGATCGCCGAAATAGCCGCATGGGCACGGATTCATCGAAGCCACGAACATGAAGCTGCAAGGGTAATCCACCGTATATTTGGCGCGTGAGACATTGATAGTGCGGTCCTCCAAAGGCTGACGCAGCACTTCAAGTGTCTGGCGCTGAAATTCCGGCAATTCATCGCAAAAGAGCACCCCGTTGTGGGCCAGAGAAATCTCTCCCGGAGCGGCATTGGCGCCGCCGCCTACAAGCGCCACTTGAGAGATTGTGTGGTGAGGCGAGCGGAAGGGTCGTGTGGCAATGAGTGCAGAGTCTTTACCCAGTTTGCCGGCGACGGAGTGAATCTGAGTGGTCTCCAAGCTTTCGGACAGAGAGAGAGGTGGCAGGATGGAGGGCAGGCGCTTGGCCATCATGCTCTTGCCGCTGCCCGGGGGGCCTACCATGATGAGGTTGTGGCCGCCGGCCGCCGCCACTTCGAGCGCCCGCTTCACTGATTCCTGCCCCTTGACGTCGGCCATATCGTAGGCGCTGTCGCACTGTTGTTCGAAAAACTCCTTACGCGTGTCCATGTCATAAGGTACGGGCGTGTCTTTGCCATTGAGAAAATTCACCACCTCGGAGATGTGGTTGAGACCATACACTTTGACTCGGTTGACGACGGCGGCTTCACGGACGTTTTGGTTGGGCACGATGAGATTCTCGTAGCCCAGCTCTCGGGCTTTAATGGCAATGGGCAGTACACCCTTGACGGGTTGCAGACTGCCGTCCAAAGAAAGTTCTCCCACTAGCATGGTACGTTCCAGCAGCGTGGTCTCAACCTCTTTTTCCGCAGCCATAATGCCGATGGCAATGGGCAGGTCGTAGCCGCTGCCTTCCTTACGGATGTCGGCGGGAGCGAGATTAATTGTAATCTGCTTGGCAGGAAATTTGTAGCCGCTGTTTTCTACGGCAGCCACGATGCGTTCGTGACTCTCCTTGACGGCATTGTCGGGAAGTCCGACCATGCAGAAACGAATGCCGCGAGCCAGATTGACCTCAATGGTAACCTGTTGGGCATTCAGTCCCTGAACACTGGCGGAGAAGGTTTTAACCAACATGGGTTACTCTTCTTTGGATCGTCCGGAGCGTTTGCGCTCCAGGTGGTCCAGGATGATCTTGCGCATCCTCATCGACTTGGGCGTGACCTCCACGTATTCGTCTTCCTTGATATACTCCAGAGCTTCCTCCAGAGAGAAGATGGTGGCCGGAATGATGCGCGCCTTCTCGTCGGAGCCCGAGGCACGCATGTTGGTCAGCTGCTTGGCCTTCGTGACATTGACCACCAGGTCGTTGTCGTGGACGTGCTCACCCACCACCTGGCCGGCATAGACCTGCTCCTGGGGCTCGATGAAGAAGCGGCCGCGGTCCTGCAGGTTGTTGATGGAATAGGCGAAAGCCGTGCCCGTCTCCATGGAAATCATGGAGCCGTTGGTGCGGCGCTGTATGTCGCCCTTGTAGGGCTGGTACTCCTTGAAGCGATGCGCCATGATGGCCTCGCCCTGGGAGGCGGTGAGCAGGTTGGTGCGCAGGCCGATGATGCCGCGCGAGGGGATCAGGAACTCTATGTTGATGCGGTCGCCCTGGCTCTCCATCGACGTCATCTCGCCCTTGCGGCGCGTGACCATGTCAATCATCTTGGAGGAGAACTCCTCGGGGACGTTGATGGTGAGCTCCTCGATCGGCTCGCAGCGCTCGCCGTCGATCTCCTTGTAGATGACCTGAGGCTGGCCCACCTGCAGCTCGTAGCCCTCGCGGCGCATCGTCTCGATGAGCACCGAGAGATGGAGCACGCCGCGGCCGGCCACCAGCCAGCGGTCGGTGTAGCCGTCCACGAGGGAGACGCGCAGGGCGAGGTTCTTCTCCAGCTCCTTGTCCAGGCGCTCGCTGATGTGGCGCGAGGTGCAGAACTTGCCTTCCTTGCCGAAGAAGGGCGAGTCGTTGATGGTGAAGAGCATCGACATGGTGGGCTCGTCGATGGAGATGGGCGGCAGGGCCTCGGGATTGTCGTAGTCGCAGAGCGTGTCGCCGATCTCGAAGTGCTCCAGGCCGACGATGGCGCAGATGTCGCCCGAGGTGACCTCCTGCGTCTTCTGGCGGCCCATGCCGGTGAAGGTGTGGAGCTCCTTGATCTTGGTCTTCTCCATGGAGCCGTCGCGATGGCAGACGGTGATGTTCATGCCTTCGCGCAGCGTGCCGCGGTGGACGCGGCCCACGGCGATGCGTCCCGTGTAGTTGCTGTAGTCGAGCGAGGTGATGAGCATCTGCGGCGTGCCCTCCAAGACGGTGGGGGCGGGGATGTGCTCGATGATGGCGTCCAGAAGATAGGTGATGTCCTCGGTGGGCGCGGCCCAGTCGGGGCCCATCCAGCCGTTCTTGGCGCTGCCGTAGATGACGGGGAAGTCGAGCTGCTCCTCGGTGGCGTCGAGGTCGCACATAAGGTCGAAGACCATCTCGTAGACCTCCTCGGGGCGGCAGTTGGGCTTGTCCACCTTGTTGACCACCACGACGGGCTTGAGGCCGATCTCAAGGGCCTTCTGCAGGACGAAGCGCGTCTGGGGCATGGGGCCTTCGAAGGCGTCGACCAGCAGCAGGCAGCCGTCGGCCATGTTGAGCACGCGCTCCACCTCGCCGCCGAAGTCGCTGTGGCCCGGGGTGTCGATGATGTTGATCTTGGTGCCCTTGTACTGGATGGACACGTTCTTGGAGAGGATGGTGATGCCGCGCTCGCGCTCCAGCTCGTTGTTGTCGAGCATGAGCTCGCCCGTCTGCTGGTTGTCGCGGAAGAGGTTGCCGGCCAGCAGCATCTTGTCCACCAGAGTGGTCTTGCCGTGGTCCACGTGCGCGATGATGGCGATATTTCTGATATCCATGAGCTTGGGATTGAAAAAAAGAAGCCTCCGACTGAGAGGCGGAGGCTTCGGGGCTTTGTTTGCTTTACTTTCTCAGACCGAGAGCCTTGACGATGGCACGGTAGCGGTTGATGTCGCGGCTCTTGAGGTAGTTCAGGAGGGCGCGGCGCTTGCCGACAAGACCGGTGAGGGCACGCTCGGTGCTGTGGTCCTTGCGGTTCTGCTTCATGTGCTCGGTGAGGTGACTGATGCGGTAGCTGAAGAGAGCAATCTGACTCTCTGCACTGCCGGTGTCCTTCACGCCTTGGCCGAATTTGCCAAAGATCTCTTCTTTCTTAGCTGAATCCAAATACATTGTTGTAATGGTTTAAAGTAAACTTGTTTGTTGAGCAGCTCCTCCGCACGCTTCACGGCACTGTACTCACAAATGCGGGTGCAAAGGTACGAAAAATAGTTGAGAGTTGGGAGTTTAGAGTTTAAAGTTGGGGCTTTTTTTCATGATTTGTGTGTTTTTTTGCTAATTTTGCACCCAAAAAGCGACGAACGATGAAAAAATATCTGGGCGATGCCGCCGCCGTGGCGGTCTTTGTGATGATCAGCGTGCTCTACTTCATGGTGCCCCTCAGGGACGGCCTCGTGCTGGGCGGACACGACCACACGGGCGGCGTGGGGGCCGGACAGGAGATGGAGCTCTACCGCAAGGCGCACCACGGGGCCCGCACCCGCTGGACCAACACCCTCTTCTCGGGCATGCCCACCTATCAGATGGCGCCCTCCTACGACTCGACCGACACGCTGGCCGCCGTGAAGAAGGTCTATATGCTCGGTCTGCCCGATGTGGCCGCCTGGGTCTTCATCCTGCTCCTGGGCTTCTACATCATGATGCGCTGCTTCGACTTCCGCTGGTGGATGGCTTCGCTGGGCGCCGTCTTGTGGGCCTTCTCCAGCTACTACTTCATCATCATCGGCGCGGGCCACATCTGGAAGGTGCTCACGCTGGCCTTCATCCCGCCCACCATCGGCGGCATGGCGCTCTGCTACCGCGGACGCTACGCCTGGGGCACGGTCCTCACGGCGCTCTTCATGGGCCTGCAGATCCTGAGCAACCACGTGCAGATGAGCTACTACTTCGGCTTCGTCATCGCCGCGCTGGCGCTGGCCTGGCTCCTGGAGGCGCTCATGAAGGAATCCTCTGAAAGAACGGCCGCACTCGGGCGCTGGCTCCGGGGGACGCTCGCCTTCGCTGCGGGCTGCATCCTGGGCGTCATGATGAACATCAGCAACCTCTACCACACCTGGGAATACTCCCGCGAGAGCATGCGCAGCAAGTCGGAGCTGACGCACGTGAGCAAAGACCCCGCCGACCAGACCTCCAGCGGCCTGGAGCGCAGCTACATCACCATGTGGAGCTACGGCATCGGGGAGACTTGGACGCTGCTCGTGCCCAACACCAAGGGCGGCGCCTCCGTGCCCCTGACGCGCAGCGAGAAAGCCATGTCGCTGGCCAAGAACGACTACATGCCCCTCTATCAGCAGCTGGGGCAGTATTGGGGCGAGCAGCCCGGCACCTCGGGTCCCGTCTATGTCGGCGCCTTCGTCTGCATGCTCTTCGTGCTGGGGCTGCTGCTGGTGAAGGGACCGCTGCCCTGGTGTCTGCTCGTGGTGACGATGCTCTCCATCGCCCTCTCCTGGGGCCGCAATATGATGGGTTTCACCGACTTCTTCCTCGACCACTTCCCCATGTACGACAAGTTCCGCACGGTGGCCTCCATACTGGTCATCGCCGAGTTCACCATCCCCTTCCTCGGGCTGCTGGGTCTGAGGGCGCTCCTGGAGAACAGGGGGCGGAGGGAGATGTTTGACGTCAAGCCCGAGAAGGCGCTCTGGATTGCCTTCGCCCTGACGGCCGGTCTCTGCGGCCTCTTCTGGCTGCTGCCCGACGTGTTCTTCGGAAACTATGTCTCGGAGCAGGAGCGCGAGGGCATCCTCTCGCTGGCGCAGTACGGATGGCCCGTGGCAGACATCCTGCAGAACCTCAGCGACATGCGCCGCGCCGTGTTCCGTGCCGACTGCCTGCGTTCGCTGGGCTTCATCATCGCCGGCACCGCCCTGCTCTGGGCCACGATGAAGGGGCGCCTCAGGGAGCAGTGGGGCGTCGTGCTGATTGCCCTGCTCTGTCTGGTGGACATGTGGGGCGTGGACAAGCGCTACCTCAACGACGGCATGTTCCAGCGGAAATTCACCGCCGAACGCCTCTTCCCCAAGACCGAGGCCGACGAATACATCCTCTCTGACCCCGACCTCTACTACCGCACGCTCGACCTGACCTGCTCCACCTTCAACAGCAACGACGCGGGCTACTGGCACAAGTCCGTCGGCGGCTATCACGCCGCCAAGCTGCGCCGCTATCAGGAGGTCATCGAGGCCCATCTCCACGGCGAGATGAAGCGGCTGGGCGACGCCGCCACTGCGACCGGCGGACGGCTCGACGAGGTTCGGGGCGACTCGCTCTGGCCCGTGCTCGACATGCTCAATGCGAAGTATGTGCTCATGTCGGCCGGCGAGGGGCGGAAGGTCGCCGTGGAGAACCCCTGGGCCATGGGCAACGCCTGGTTTGTGCGTGAAGTACGCAAAGTGCCCAACGCCGACGAAGAGCTCGCCGCCCTCTCGCGCGTCAACCTGCGCGAGACGGCCGTGACGCAGAGCGACCTCACCGGCGGGGGCGAAGGCCGCTGCCGCCTGACATCCTACGAAGCCAACCGCCTCACTTACGAAACGGAAAGCCCGAAGGGCGGCACCGTGGTCTTCTCCGAAATCTGGTATCCCGGCTGGACGGCCACCGTGGACGGGGAGGAGACGGAGGTCTTTCGCGTGAACTATATATTGCGCGCCATACGCGTGCCCGAGGGACGCCATGACGTCGTGCTCACCTTCGACCCCAAGACGGTGAAGCTGACGGAGGCCGTGGCCTACGGCGCGCTCTCGGTGCTTCTCCTCATTGTGGTCTCCATCTCAGTCAGAAGCCTGTGGAAACGTCGCCGCTCATAAGCGTCATCACCTGCACCTACAACGCCGCCGCCACGCTGGAGCGCACGCTCCGCAGTGTGGCCCGGCAGACCTATCCCCGCGTGGAGCATCTGCTGGTGGACGGCTGCAGCACGGACGGCACTTTTGCCCGAATCCAACGCTATGTGGAGCGCGGAATGCCCTACAGCGTGCGTGTGGTCAGAGAGCCCGATGCGGGCCTCTACGACGCCATGAACAAGGGCATACGCCAGGCCTCGGGCGACTACATCGTCTTCCTCAACGCGGGCGATACGTTGCACGATGAGGACTGCCTCGCGCGCGTGGCCGCCGCGCTGGACTGGGCCCGGGGCGACCTGCGCAGCACCGCCATCGCCTACGGTGAGACCGACATCGTGGACGCCGAAGGCCGCTTCGTCCGCCACCGTCGCCTCAAGACTCCGGAGCGCCTCACCTGGCGCAGCTTCCGCGAGGGCATGAGGGTGTGCCATCAGAGTTTCTACGTGCGCCGCGACCTGGCGCTGGCCACGCCCTTTGACCTGCGCTATCGCTACTCGGCCGACTTCGACTGGTGTGTGCGTCTGCTCAAATACGTGGGACGGAGGCGTCTGCCCGTGGTCAACACGCACGCCGTCCTTACGGACTATCTCCAGGAGGGCATGACCACGCAGAACCACCGCGCCTCACTCTTGGAGCGCTGGCGCGTGATGTGCCGCCACTACGGATGGGGCACGACCGCCGTGATGCATCTTTGGTTTTGCCTGAGGGCGCTCTACATGCGGTAGAGCTCCAGATGGGCTTTTGCGACTTTTTCGGGTGAGAAGAGACACCGTGCCGAGAGTGCGGCCTCTTCGTTGTACTCTGGATGGGCGAGCACGTTGCGGATGCCTTCGGCCAGATCTTCGCTGCTGCGGGGGCGGGCCAGATAACCCGTCTTGCCGTGCTCAATCATCTCGGGAATGCCGCCCACGGCGAAGGCCACGCAGGGGGTGCCGCAGGAGAGGGCTTCGGCCACGGTGTTGGGCAGGTTGTCGCCCAGAGAGGGCGTAACGAAGACGTCGGCCGCGGCGTAGGCCAGCGGCATCTTCTCGGGCGGCAGCGAGAGACCCCCGCGCCCGATGACGACGGGCCGGACACGGGGCAGAAGCTTCAGGGCCTCCTCCAGATAACGGAAACCCTTGCGTTCGTCGCGGACGTTCTGTGCGCAGAAGAGCACCACCTTTTGGTTAAGGTCAAGGTCTAGGTTCAAAGTCCGCCGGGCTTCGGCGCGGGGGATGGGTCGGAAGAGCTCCTGGGGGATGCAGTTGTTGATGTGGGTCACGCGGGCCTCGGGCATCGCCTGGCGGGCGCGCTCCGTGATCCACTCGCTGCAGCCGATGAAATGGATTTTTTTGGACGGAATGCCCATGCGGTCGAGAAAGGGTGTCGCTCCCGAAGGCACGTCGTCGCGGTAGTGCTCCAAACCCAGATAAGGCCACTCGTCGTGGAGCGTCCAAAAGACTTTTTTGCCCGAAGCCACCATCTCCCGGAGCTGGCCCAGCGAGAGCAGGCCCTGATTCACCCAATGCAGATGCACGACGTCGGCCTCGCGGTATTCTTTGGTGGAGAGAATGTCCACGCCGTCGCTCATGAGGTCGTAGGGCCAGGTGCGCGAGAGGGGCAGATGCAGCCGCCACATGAGGCACAGGCGTTCCATGACCTTCGGCCACGTGCTTCCAACGGTCGTGACGAGGGGATCTGTGGTCTGACGGTCGCGCACCAGCATGCGCACATCTACCCCTTCGGCGCGAAGGGCTCCGAGCAGGCGTTTGGCGGCAATGGCGCCGCCGCCGGTGCATTCGGCTGTGGAGAGGAGCAGCACTTTCATGCCGCAAAAGTAAGAAAAAAAACACAAATAGGCCATTTTCGCGTGTGCATAAGCGCGTATTATCAACATTTTTTTATACTTTTGCGCACGGAACGTGATGGAAAAAAGCAAAAACAGGATAGAGTGGCTCGACGCTATGCGCGGCTTCACGATGGTGATGGTGGTGGCCTACCACGTGGGGCTCATCACCTTCGGCGAGAGTGCCCGACAGTCGGCCTCGATGTCGCTGCTGGTGCTCTTCCGCATGCCCCTGTTCTTCTTCGTGAGCGGCTATCTGGCCTTTCGCCCGAAGTTCATCTGGACGGCGGCGAGCACTTTGCAGCAACTCTGGAAGAAGTTCCGCGTGCAGCTGCTGCCCACGGCGCTCTTCATGTGCGCCTTCGCCGTGATCCGCTGCAAGTCGTTCCTGCCGGCCATGGAGCGCATGCTCCAGAGTCCGACCAAGGGGGGCTACTGGTTCACGCTGGTGCTGCTCTACATGTTCATCCTCTACTACCTCTTCGCCTTCGTCGAGCAGCATTTCCGCTGGCGGGAGCGCTCGTGGCACTGGGTGCCGATCACGCTGCTGTGGGTGGCGAGTGTGGCGGTCTATGAGACGGCCTATATGCCCAAGGTGTTCTCTTATCCCAAAGATCCCTTCTGGCGCGTGAGCAGCCTCATACAGCTGGTCTATTTCTTCCAGTTCTTCCTCATGGGTAACATCGTACGCCGCTACTGGAAGACGGCCGAGCGCATCTTCGACTCGAAGTGGTTCGTGCCCCTGGTGGTCGTCGTGGCCTTCTTCTGCGCCTCGGACTATCTGCGCTGGCACACGCTGCGTCTGACCTGGGCCAATCTGCCCCGCACGCTGGCCATGTATATGACGATGCTCCTGTGCATGCTCTTCTTTCGTCGTTATCAGGCCTCGTTCACGAAGGAATCCCGACTCGGGCGCACGCTGCAGTACATCGGCACCCGCACGCTCGACATCTATCTGCTCCACTACATCTTCCTGCCCCGAATCCCTGCCGTGGGGGTGTGGCTCAACGAGAACAGGCCCGACTTCGTCACCGGCACCGCGCTCTGTGTGGTCGTGGCCCTGCTGGTCATAGCCTTCTGTCTCATTACCAGCAGCCTGCTGCGCATCAGCCCTCTCTTCCAGGAGCACCTCTTCGGGGTGAAACAGACTAAAGACGCCTCATGAAACAACGCAACCACGCCTTCGACTTTCTCTGCGGCATCTGCATCGTGCGCATGATGATGCTCCACGTGATGTCGTTCTGCCAGATGCAGCAGCAGGACTGGTGGATGGAGGTCATGCACTGGACCTACTTCTTCATGTCGTTCTTCTTCTTCAAAGCCGGCTACTTCAACAAGACCGTCGGGGGCGACACGCGCGCCTTCCTCGTCAAGAAGACCAAGCAGCTCATCGTGCCCTATACCGTGTGGGGCGTGCTCGGGGCGGTGGTCTATCTGGGCTTCGCCTGTCTGGTGCTGCCCTCGAACAATACGATGGTGAAAAACGTCACCTGGGAGCACCTCTGGCAGACGAGCAGCTTCTTCGGCAACGGTCCCGTGTGGTTCCTCATGAGCTTCTTCATGGCCTACGTGGCGATGCACCTCATCGGCAAGGCCGACCTCTGGTTGGAGGCGCGCACGCGGTATCTGCGCCTCTCGTGGATCGTGCTCCTCTTCCCCCTCATCAGCTACAAGCTCTGCGAGGCGGGCAACCCCCTGTGGTTCAATCTGAACAACGTCTTCTGGGGCATCTTCCTCTTCCTGCTGGGCCGTCTCTGGCGCGAATGTCTGGAGCAGTACAGCAAGCCCCAGATGATGACCCTCTCGGCGGTGATGGTGGCCGTCTTCATCGCGCTCAACATCGCCGACGGCGGCGAGTACACCATGAGCACCAACCTCTGGACGGGCTACTATCCCGCCACGCTGCTCAAGACGCTTTGCGCCCTGTGCGGTTTCTCGGGCGTGTTTCTTCTGCTCAACGTGCCCCGCATCCCCCTCCTGGGCTACATCGGCGAGCACTCGATGGTGTTCTTCGTGGCCCACTATCCGCTGCTCACCTTCTACCAGATGCTGCGCAGCAGCTTCGTACGCAGTCTGCGCGGCCACTGGGACGACATGATCATCCTCACGCTGCTCTCGTTCGTCTTCTGCTTCTGGATCGTGCCCTTCGTGGAGCGCGTGCCCTGGCTCAGCGGACGCTTCAAGAGCAAACCCTCCGGCGAACCCAAATCCTGACCCCGACATGATAGGCGAATACACCGACGACGAGCTCCACCGCCTCCACGAGACGCTCTACGAAATCCTGGCGGAAATCATCCGCGTGTGTGACGTGCTCCGCATTCCGTACTTCATTCAGGGCGGCACCGCCATCGGCGCCTTCTTCGAGCAGGCTATCCTGCCCTGGGACGACGACATCGACATCGGCATGACGCGGGCCGACTACGAGCGCTTCCTGCGCGAGGCCCCCGCCGTGATGGACCGTGAGCGCTACTTCCTCCAGTGGCTCGGCACCGACCCCCACACGCCCTTTTATTTCGCCAAGATGAGGCGCAACGGCACCGTGTTCCTCGAGCACAACTACCGCCATCTGCCCATCCATCAGGGCATCTATATCGACATCTTCCCCTTTGACAAAGTGCCGGATTCACCGCGTCTGCAGAAGGCGCAGCGCACACTCGCCAACTTCTTCAACTGCTGCTTCATGGGCAAGGAGGTGTGGCAGTGGAAGCACTGCGGCCGCTGCGAAATCGATCATCCCACCGACAGGGGCTTTTGGCCCTGCCTTGTGCAGCGCCTCGTGCAGACGCCGCTCTCCAAGCGCGCCGTCTACCGTCTCTTGCGCTGGTCGCAGTCGATGTTCAACGGGCTTAAAAGTGCCACTTTCTACAACATGGTGCTCATGCCCAAAGACCACATCGCCGTCGCCGCCATAGAGCATCCCGAGCAGCGGCCCTTCGGCCCGCTCACGGTGTGGGCTCCCAGCGATCTGGAGACCTACCTCAGGCGCCACTACCGCAACCTGCGGCGCGTCATCCCCAAGGAGGAACAGCAGAACCATCGCCCTGACCAACTCTCTTTTGCATGAGCGAGCCCCGAGACCTTAAAGAGCGCACCACGCGCGGACTGGCCTGGAGCGGCGTCAACAGCGGCATGACGCAGCTGCTCAACCTCGTCATCGGCGTCTTTCTGGCGCGTCTGCTCTCTCCGGGCGATTACGGCATCGTGGGCGTCCTGGCCATCTTCTCGGCGCTGGCGGGCAATCTGCAGGACGCGGGCTTCACCCAGAGTCTCATCAACCTCAAGCGGCCCGAGGCGCGCGACTACAACAGCGTCTTCTGGTTTTCCGCCGCCGTGAGCCTCTGCCTCTATCTGCTGCTCTTCGCCGCAGCACCTCTCATAGCGGCCTTCTATCGGGCCGAAGAGCTGGTGCCGCTCTCGCGCGTCCTCTTTCTGGGCTTCTTCATCGCCGCTCTGAGCATCCCCTCCGGCGCGTGGCTCAAGAAGAACCTCTGCAACCGTGAGATCGCCCTCATCGGCATCACGGCGCTGACGCTCTCGGGTGCGGCGGGTATCGCCGTAGCCTTCGCCGGCGGCCGCCATTGGGCGCTCGTCGTGCTGCAGCTCTCCTACATCGGCATCATCACGCTGGGGCGCTTCGTCTGCTGTCCCTGGCGTCCGTCCTTCTCGTGGGAGTTCGCCCCCGTGAGGGGCATGATGCGCTTCGGCGTGAACGTCTTCCTGACCAACGTCGTCAACACCCTCTCGCAGAACCTTTTCACCGTGATCTTCGGCCGTATCTTCTCGAAGGCCGTCACGGGATTCTACACGCGTGCCAACATGTGGAACAACATGGGTCACCAGCTTGTCACCAACACCGTCAACCAGCTGGCGCAGGCCGTCTTCGTGGAGGTCGGCGACGACCGCGAGCGCGAGGAACGTGTGTGGCGCAAGATGCTGCGCTTCACGGCCTTCGTCTCGATGCCGGCCATGCTCGGTCTGGCGCTTGTGGCCCGCGAGGTGACGGCTGTCCTCGGGCCCCAATGGGGGCCTTCGGCGCCGCTCCTGCGCGTCCTGGCTTTGGGTGGAGCCTTCATGCCGCTCTATGCCCTCTATCAGAATCTGCTCATCTCCCACGGACGCGGCCGTGCCTACCTTTGGCTCAACGTGGGTCAGGTGGCGCTGCTGCTGGCGGCGGCCCTTGTGCTGGCGCCCCGTGGCGTCATGACGATGGTGGCGGCCTACAGCGCCGTGCAGGTGCTTTGGCTCCTGCCTTGGCAGTGGGCTGCGGGGCGCATCAGCGCGCTGCGCTGGACGAGCGTCGTGGGCGACGTCATGCCCTACCTCCTCTCTTCGCTGCTGACCACGGGGCTCACTTGGGGCCTCACCGAGCCGCTGGAGCAGTCGCCCTTCTGGGTGCTTTTGCCTGTGCGTATCGTCCTGGCCGCCGCGCTCTACGGAGCGCTGATGTGGGCGCGTCGCGACGAAATATTCCTTGAAATTCTCCGATTCCTCCGTCGATGAAGGTCTCCGTGGTCCTCTGTACCTACAACGGAGCGCGCTATCTCTCCGAGTAGCTCGACAGCATTTTTGCTCAGACGTGAAAGGCCGACGAGGTGCTGCAGCAGAGCCACCATCAGGATTCGGCCACTTACGCGGCGCCTGTCTCGCGCAGCAAGTCGGCGCTCAACATCGTGCGCGCCGTGTCTAACCTTGAAAAACGTTGGTTTATATTCAACTTTTTTTAGGGAACGACAATTTGCTCGCAATTTGCGTATTTGCGTGAGTAAATTTCGTGCAAATTAAAGTCCGGCGTTCAGCTCGGAGACCTTACGGCGGATGTCATCGACGCGGTGGACGTAGAGGTCGTAGAGCAGGGGGGCGTTACGCTCCGTCATCTCGCGCGTGAAGGCGTTGTTGTAGAGGCGCATGCCGCCGGCGGAGAGGCTGGTAAAACCGGCATCGTACCAACCCACCTGGAGGCCTTCCGACCAGGCACGCAGACAGAGCTCGTAGTCGTCGCTTTGGAAGGGGGCGAAGCGGTAGTCGATGTGGTGGAGGCGCTCCGTGAACCAGATACGGTCCACCCACATGGGTGCACGGTTGACCGACATGGCGAAGCAGAACGTGCCCTGCATCGCATTGCGGGCTTCGTAGGTCTTGCGCCCGTCTTTCTTTGTGAAGTTGATGTCGCGCCCCTCACAGCCGCCCAAGATGGCCATATCGGGATGCTCCCGGAAGAGTTCGAGGGCACGCAGCACCCAAGAGGGGTCGGGCATGTCGTCATCGTCCTGCAGGAGGCAGACATAGCGGCCGCGCACCATGTGGAGACAGCGGTCGTAAGTGATGTTCTCATAGAGGTCGTTGGCGCGCAGAAGATACTCGTTGGCGCCGGTGAGGGCGCGGGCCAGACGCAGCGTGTGGGAGAGGCTGCTGCCGTCGTCGATGACGATGATTTCGGCCTCGGGCGTCTGACGCAGGCGGGAGAGGATGTGGCAGACCTCCAGGCTCTTGTTGTGGCTCTGGATGACGAAGGAGACGAGCGGATGCTCCAGGTGACCTTTGGCTTGCCAGGCGGCATAGGTGCGCCCGCTTTTCTGGGCCAGGCCCGTGCGCTTGAGCAGCGCCAGACGCAGGCGGTTCAGCTGTAAGAGGATAGATGACATGTCTTCTTGATGCGGTTGACGAGGGCGGAGGAGATGCGGCGCCACTGGCCGTGACGCAGGTTGAGGACGAGCTCCTCAAGGGAATACTGCAGCTTGCGCCAGGGGGCGTCCCAGGCGTTGCGCAGATACCAGCGGCGCTGGTAGTCGGGATATTCCTCCACCTTCAGGGGGTGAATAAGCGGGAAGTCGATTTCGTGCCGCTGCATCGTGAACTGACGGCGCAGACGGCGGGGCAGCAGGTCGAGCTGTGTGGAATAATGGGCGCCGGCTTCCATACCAATATTATTTATGAGATTGAGTCGCGGCATGATGGCGAGTCCATCGTGTAGAAGCATGTACGCCCAGAAGATACTCTCGTAATACTGTTTGCCAGAATCCGCGTGAGCCTGACACATACTTGGCATATCACGGCGCTGGTGGTATAGGCGCACCTTTTCCCGAAGCAGCGCAAAACGGGCGGGGTCGTGAACGAAGCCGTAGTCGCCGTCCCAATTGTTGACCACACGGGCCCACGAGGCCCAGCCCCAAATGGAGAAGGCCCGCGTGAAGAAATAGTCGCTATTGCCACAGTAATCAGTGAAGGAGGGATAGTGTCGGCTGTCTTCATCAGTATTGAAACCGGAGATAAGGGTGATGCGCTCATCGTTCTTGTAGCGCTCCAGCATCTCCTCGGCAAAACGGAAAAACGATTGCGATGGTACATCGTCATCTTCAAGCACGATGCAACGATCGACGATGGAAAATGCCCACTTCTGGGAGAGGTATTCGGAGGGGTCGCAACCCCAGTTGCGCTCCTGATAGAGGCGCTCCACACGGCAGGGCCAGTCGATTTGATCGTCGCTGACGAGCGCGCGGCAGGCCAGGATGCCTGGCATGTCGTCGCGGCCCTCACGCGGTCCGTCCTGATAAAGGAAAAGGCGCTCGGGGCGCGCACGCCGCACCTCAGCCCACACGCGGGCGAAATGGTCGGGGCGGTTGAAGAAGAGCATCAGGACGTTCATCGCAGGTCTTCGGGGTAGGTGATTTTGATGTTGGCAGCCTCGCCTGGAACAAGGAGGACGGGAACCTCGGGCAGATAGCGGCGCACCACGCCGCAGTCATCGGTAGGGGCGAAGTCGTGGTCCTGAAGTCCGAGCCTGTAAGCCTCGGCAATGATGCGGCGGGGGAAGCACTGCGGCGTCTGCATGCACCAGAGTTCGCTGCGGCGCAACGTCTCCACGAGGCGACCCTCGCCATCGGCCCGCACAATGGTGTCTGTGGCCGGCATGGCAGCCGCCACGCAGCGTCCGCCCTCCGCGGCCTCCGTGAGGCGGCGGATGAGGTCGGCCGTGACGAAGGGGCGTACGGCATCGTGGAAGAGTAGCAAATCGTCGTCCCCGGTGCAAACCTCAAGGGCATGGGTGCTGCTTTCGTAGCGCTCGCGACCGCCGCAGACGACGTTGCTCACCTTGGGGTAGGGCTCCGCCATGCGCTGAACCTCAGCGACATAGTCCTGACGCACCGCGATGACGATGCGGTCGATGAGCGGAGAGGCGTGGAAGGCCCGGATGCAGTGTTCGAGCACCGTGCGTCCGTCGCCGAGCGGAAGAAATTGCTTGTCTGATGCAAAAATAGGAAAAAAAAGCCAATTGGCAAAGAAAAACGGGAACGCTCACACCCGAACTCCCTTATTTTTTATACATTTGTGCGCGAGTAAGACTAATATCATAAAAAAATATATCATTCCTATGGAAAAATTGCAAGAACTCACCGAGAAGATTTATCGCGAAGGTGTGGAGAAGGGACGGGCCGAAGCCGCCCGGCTCGTGGAGGAGGCCAAAGCCGAAGCCGCCAAAATCGTGGCCGAAGCCGAGACGAAGGCCGCCGAGACCGAGGCGGCCGGACGTAAGGCCGCCGAGGAGCTGGACAAGAACACACGCAACGAGCTGAAGCTCTACACGGCCCAGGCCCTGAATGCACTCAAGAGCGAAATCACCAACATCCTGACCGACAAAATCACCAAGGAAGCCGCCTCGGCCCTGGCCGGCGACAAGGACTTCCTGGGGCAGTTTGCCGTGGCGTTGGCCGAGAAGTGGGTGAGTGACGAGCCGGTGGTGATTTCCGCCGCCGATGCCGACGCCCTCAAAGCCTATTTCGCCAAGAAAGCCAAGGCGCTGCTGGACAAGGGCGTGAGCATCGAGAAGGTCAACGGCAAGGACACCGTGATCAGCGTGAGTCCCAAAGACGGGAGCTACCGCGTGGACTTCGGCGAGGCGCAGTTTGAGGCCTACTTCAAGAACTTCCTCCGTCCGGAGCTCGTGGACATGCTCTTTTAAGCAACACGGAAAGCAATATGGCAGAGTATTATTATCTGTTGTCCGGACTGCCCGACCTCAAACTGGAGGATACGAAGGAGAGCGTAACCACCCGTGAACTCCACGAGATGATAGCGGAGCAAGATGGCGTGACTGCGCGCGACAGGCGGCTCATTGGACTCTTCTTTTTGACGGGCGACTGCAGAAACCTGCTCCTGCTGCTGGAGGACAATCTGGCGGAGCTGCCCTACGGCGGTAACTGGAGCAAGACGGAGCTGCAGGAGATGATCGCCGACGCGTTGGAAGACGAGTTCGAAGACGACCCCCGCTTCCCGCCCTTCATGGCCGACTTTGTGCGGGAATATTTCGAGCAGAAGGAAATGCCCGGATACTTCCCCGAGGACCGTCTGATGCTGCGCTATTGGAAGTATCTTGAGGAGCAGGGCACCGGCCTGGTGAAGCGCTGGGCGGCCCTCAACCTGGACATCGCCAACACATTGACGGCCCTCATCTGCGAGAAGCAGGGATGGGCGGCGGAGCAGTACACCTACGGCTACGACGAGGCGGAGGTGGACCCCGTGCTGCTGGCTCAGCTCAGAGACATTGCCGCCGACAGCGACCCCGTCCGCAAAGAGCGCCGAATCGACGCCCTGAAGTGGGTGTGGCTCGAAGACGAGACCTTCATGGAACCCTTCAGCGTGAATGCCCTCTTTGCCTATCTGCTGAAGGCCGGCATGCTGGAGCGCTGGGCGTTGCTCGACCCCGAGCAGGGCAAGGCGCGATTCAGGGAGCTGATAGAGAGCCTGCGCCGGGAGGCTACCGTGCCTCAGGAGTTCACCGTCTATATGCCCGCCAGCGGGGACTTTGACAGCAGGAGCGAGGGCTCGTATAACAAGAACGAAAGATAAAACAAAAGAACAGATATGACAAAAGGAACAGTAAGCGGCGTGGTGAGCAACATGGTCACACTGAGCGTGGACGGCCCTGTGCTGCAGGGTGAGATATGCTACATCACCACCGGAGGTGACCGCCTCATGGCCGAGGTCATCAAGATTATTGGCAGCGATGTCTATGTTCAGGTCTTCGAAAGCACGAGAGGCCTGAAGGTGGGTGCCGAAGCCGAATTTACGGGGCATCCCCTGGAAATCCAGTTGGGCCCCGGCATGCTGAGCAAAAACTACGACGGTCTGCAGAACGACCTGGACAAGATGGAGGGCGTGTTCCTCAAGCGCGGACAGTACACCGAGCCTCTCGACGCTGAGCGCGAATGGGACTTCGAGCCGCTGGTGAAGGCCGGTGACCGTGTCGTCGGGAGTGACTGGCTGGGCCAGGTGGAGGAAAATCATCAGCCCCTGAAAATCATGGCGCCCTTCCAGATGGAGGGCGTGGCTACCGTGAAGAGCATACAGCCCGCCGGCAAGTATAAGATACACGACACCATCGCCGTGCTCACCACCGAGAAGGGAGAGGACATCCGGGTGGATATGGTGCAGCACTGGCCTGTAAAGTTTGCCATGACCAACTACAAGCAGAAGCCCCGTCCCTTCAAGCTGCTGGAGACGGGCGTGCGCACCATCGACACCTTCAATCCCATCGTGGAGGGCGGCACGGGATTCATCCCCGGCCCCTTCGGCACGGGTAAGACGGTGCTCCAGCACGCCATCTCGAAGCAGGCCGAGGCCGACATCGTGATCATTGCCGCCTGTGGCGAGCGTGCCAACGAGGTGGTGGAGATCTTCACCGAATTCCCCGAGCTGGTGGATCCCCACACGGGCCGCAAGCTGATGGAGCGCACCATCATCATCGCCAACACCTCCAACATGCCGGTGGCTGCCCGTGAGGCCTCTGTTTACACCGCCATGACGATGGCCGAATACTACCGCTCGATGGGTCTGCGTGTGCTCCTTATGGCTGACTCGACGAGCCGTTGGGCACAGGCCCTTCGCGAGATGTCCAACCGCATGGAGGAGCTGCCCGGCCCCGATGCCTTCCCCATGGACCTCGGCGCCCTCGTGGCCAACTTCTACGGCCGTGCCGGTTATGTATATCTCAACAACGGCAAGGTGGGCAGCGTCACCTTCCTGGGCACGGTGTCGCCTGCAGGCGGTAACCTGAAGGAACCCGTGACGGAGAACACCAAGAAGGTGGCCCGATGCTTCTATGCCCTGGAGCAGGATCGCGCCGACAAGAAGCGCTATCCGGCCGTGAACCCCATCGATTCCTACTCCAAATACCTGGAATACCCCGAGTTTGCCGACTACATCAAGGAGCACATCAACGGGGAGTGGATTCCGAAGGTGCAGAAGCTCAAAACGCGTATGCAGCGCGGTAAGGAAATCGCCGAACAGATCAACATCCTGGGCGACGACGGCGTGCCTGTGGAATATCACGTGACGTTCTGGAAGTCGGAGATCATTGACTTTGTCATCCTGCAGCAGGATGCCTTCGACGAAGTGGACGCCGTGACGCCCCTGGAGCGCCAAGAGGAGATCCTCAACCTGGTGACCCGCATCTGTGACAAGGATGACTACAGGTTTGACACCTTCCTCGACGTGGTGGACTACTTCAAGAAGATGATCAACCTGTGCAAGCAGATGAACTATTCGGCGTTCAAGAGTGAGCAATACTACAGCTACATCAAGCAAATCGACGATTTGATTAATGCATAAGACTATGGCACAAGCATTCCAAAAAGTATATACAAAGATCAGCCAGATCACGAAGGCCACCTGTTCGCTGAAAGCCAAGGGCGTGGGCTACGATGAGCTGGCCACCATCAATGGTCGTCTGGCTCAGGTGGTGAAAATCATGGGCGATGAGGTCACGCTGCAGGTGTTTGAAGGCACCGGCAGCATCCCCACCAACGCCGAAGTGACCTTCCTTGGCAAGTCACCCACGCTGAAGGTCAGCGACCAACTGGCCGGACGTTTCTTCAACGCCTATGGACAGCCCATCGACGGCGGACCGGAAATCGAGGGCAAGGAAGTGCCCATCGGCGGCCCCTCGGTGAACCCTGTGCGCCGCAAGCAGCCCTCCGAACTGATTGCTACCGGCATTGCCGGCATCGACCTCAACAACACGCTGGTGTCCGGACAAAAGATTCCCTTCTTCGCCGACCCCGACCAGCCCTTCAACGAGGTGATGGCGCTGGTGGCCATGCGCGCCAAGGCTGACAAGATCATCCTGGGCGGCATGGGTATGACCAACGACGACTACTACTTCTTCCGCAACACCTTTGCCGGCGCCGGTGCGCTGGACCGCATCATCTCCTTCATCAACACGACGGAAGACCCCGCTGTGGAGCGCCTCCTCGTGCCCGATATGGCGCTGACGGCGGCAGAGTATTTCGCTGTGGAGAAGCATGAGACGGTGCTCGTGCTGCTGACCGATATGACCTCGTATGCCGACTCGCTCTCGATCGTGAGCAACCGTATGGACCAGATTCCCTCGAAGGACTCCATGCCCGGTTCGCTCTACTCCGACCTGGCTAAGATATATGAGAAGGCCGTGCAGTTCCCCGAAAGCGTGGGCGGCGGCTCCATCACCATCATCGCCGTGACCACCCTCTCGGGTGGCGACATTACGCACGCCGTGCCCGACAACACGGGCTATATTACCGAGGGTCAGCTCTATCTGCGCCGCGATTCTGACATCGGCAAAGTCATCGTGGACCCCTTCCGTTCGCTCTCGCGTCTGAAGCAGCTGGTGGCCGGAAAGAAGACCCGCAAGGACCATTCGCAGGTGATGAACGCTGCCATCCGACTCTATGCCGACGCGGCCAACGCCAAGACCAAGTTGGAGAACGGCTTCGACCTGACGGACTACGACAACCGCTGTCTGGACTTCGCCAAGGAGTATGCCGACAAGTTGTTGGCCATCGACGTCAACCTCAACACCGAGGAGATGCTCGACGTGACCTGGGGCCTCTTCCGAAAATACTTCAAGCTGGAGGAAGTCAACATTAAGAAAGAATTCACGGATATGTATTGGAAATAATCCATGGCGATAAAGTTTCAGTATAACAAGACATCGCTCCAACAGCTTGAGAAAAACCTCAAGATGCGACAACGCACCCTGCCCATCATCAAAAGCAAGGAGACGGCGCTGCGCCTCGAGGTGAAGAAATGCAAGGAGGAAGCCGATGCCCTGGAGCGCAAACTCCAGGAGCAGATTGCCGGCTACGAATCGATGTATGCCCTGTGGGGCGAATTCGATGCCTCGTTGGTTTCGCTCAAAGATGTGGAGCTAGACGTCAAGAAGATAGCAGGCGTGCGCGTGCCCATCCTTTCGGCCATACGGCTGGAGGTGAAGCCTTTCGGCCTGTTTTCTGCACCGAAGTGGTATTTTGACGGTATCAAACTGCTCGAAGGTTTGGCCAAAACCGCCGTTGAGCGTGAATTTGTGATGGCCAAGCTGACGCTGCTTGACCACGCCCGCAAGAAGACCACGCAGAAGGTAAACCTCTTCGAGAAGGTGCAGATTCCGGGATTCCAGGAAGCCGTACGCAAGATCAAGCGCTTCATGGAAGACGAGGAGAATCTCTCCAAATCGTCGCAGAAGATCTTGAAGTCGCTGCAGCAGAAGCGCGCTGCAGAAAAAGAAATGGAGGAAGCCGTATGATAGAGAAAATGAGAAAACTCACGTTCCTTGTCTATCACAAGGAATACGACCGCTTCCTTCGCGATCTGCAGACGTTGGGCGTGATGCACATCCAGAAGTCGGGGGACCAGACTTTGGCCGAGCCTGAGACGCTGCGCCGACTGCGCCGGCAAAGGGCCGACGTGGCGCAGGTGTTGGCTCAGCTGCAGCCGCTCTCCGGAGCGTTTTTGGACGAGGTGCCCGCAGGCAACGCCGGAGTGGGTGAGAGCATCGAGACCTCACAGGCCATGAAACTGGTGCGGCGGGCTCAGGAGATACAGACCACGCTGACGGCGCTCTCGCCCCGCATCCTTTCGCTGGAGAACGACGCCAGGGTGTTGCGCCCCTGGGGCACCGTCGACCGCGCATTACTGGAAAAACTCCATGAGGCCGGAGTGCAGGAGCGCTACCGCATCGCCTCAGTGAAGCGCTTTGCTGAGAAATTTCCCGACTACGCCGGGCTGGAGGTGAGCCGCGACAGCAAGTTCGTCTATTTCCTCTCCTTCGACATTGAAGGGCAGGAGAAAGAGCCCGTCCCCGCCCAGTCGCTCAAGTTGCCCGAAAGGGCGCTGGAGGACGTGGAGCGCGAGATAGCGGAACTTAGGGCCAGGAAAGAAAACCTGGAGTTTGAGCTGCAGAAGATGGCCGAGGACAACCTCGGTGACATCATCGCCCTGCAGGCGGAAATCGACAGCGCCATCGCTCGCGAAGAGGCCACACTCAAGACACAGAGCGCCGCCGGCAATTTTGTGGTGGTGATGGAGGGATGGTTTCCCGTGCGTGAGGAGCCGGCCATCTCGGGATTCCTGGCCAAAGAGCAGGCCTACTACGAGATGCGCGATCCGGTGGCTACGGACGATGTGCCCATCCGCTTGCGCAACAACCGTTTCAACCGCATGTTTGAGCGCTTGACCAAGATGTACGGTTTCCCGTGCTACAACGAGTGGGATCCCACGCCCATCGTGGCACCCTTCTTCACCCTCTTCTTTGCCATCTGTATGGGCGACGCCGGCTATGGCATCATCATTGCCCTCTACGGCCTCCTGGAGATTGCCGGAAAGGCGCGTAAGACGCCGATTGTGGGTGAGATGCTTCACGGATGCGGCGACATGGTGTTCGCCCTCGGTGTGGCGACGACATTGGTGGGCCTGGCCTTGGGCACGTTCTTCGGCCTGTCGCTGATAGACTATGTGCCTTCGGGCACGCCCCTGCACCACTATTATGAAGTGGTGGGCGGCAAATTCCCGGGAACGACCTACTCCTTCCAGATGGCCTCCGCCATCATCATCGGTGTGGTGCACCTGTGCATCGCCATGATGGTGAAAGCCATTCTTTACACCAAGAAGAACGGTCTGGCCGCGACACTCAGCACATGGGCTTGGAATCTGCTGCTCATCGGCGGCATCATCGTGGGTGTGCTCTACATGGTGGGTACCCTCTCGTTTGAGGCCACACGCAATGTCATCATTGTCATCGGCATTGTAAGTGCTTTGGGCATCTACCTTCTCAACAATGTGGCGCGTCTGAAGTCGTCCTTCATCCAGGGCCTGATCGTCAATCCCCTGGCCGGACTCTACGACACCTACAACATGGCTTCAGGACTCCTGGGCGACGTGCTCTCCTACGTGCGTCTGTACGCCCTCTGTTTGGCCGGCGGCGCTCTGGGCAGCGCCTTCAACACCATCGGCGACATGATTGCCGCCAACGGCAGTGTGTGGATTGGCGGTGCGGCTCTTGTTTATTTCATCGGTCACGTGCTTAACCTGCTGCTGTCGGCCATCTCGGCCTTCGTACATCCTTTGCGTCTGAACTTCGTGGAGTATTTCAAGAACTCCGGATACGAGGGGCGCGGAACGGGCTATGAACCTCTGAAATGACAGAAGATAATCATTGATATCAAACAAAAAGTTAAACAATAAAAATAAAAAACTATGGAACAATTACTCGGTTATCTCGGTCTCGGCCTCATGTTGGGCTTGGCCGGTATTGGCAGCAGCTACGGTACCACCATCGCCGGTCAGGCTGCTGAAGGTGCGCTCAAGAAGGATCCCTCCAAGGCTTCCGGTTACATGGTACTCTGCGCCCTGCCTGCCACGCAGGGTCTCTACGGCTTCATCGCTTTCATGATGATGTCGGGTCGCGACATCGCTCAAGACGGCCTGTTGCTCTTCGGCATCGGCATCGGCGTGGGCCTGGCCTGTCTGCTCTCCGGCATCCGTCAGGGCAAGATCTGCGCCTCCGGTATTCAGGGTATGGCTCAGGGCTACGACGTGCAGACGCAGACGATGATCTACGCCGCTCTGCCCGAGTTCTACGCCATTTTGGCACTTGTGGCTACTTTCCTGGTGTAAACACCTGAGACTGGGTTAGATAAAAATCAGGGGCGCCTTTTGATGAGGCGCCCCCGGTTTTTTATTGTGTAGGGAGAAACTTTAGAAGAGCGATGCAGGGATGAGACTCTTGGCGTTCTCGAAATCCTCCACGGTGTCCAGTTCGCAGGAGAAAAGGTTCGTGACGTCGAGAATGCGGAAAGAGTGACCCTGTGGAATCAAGCGCTCGAAGGCCAGCTCGTAGAACTTGTTCTCCAAGTGCTCCCCGTTCATCATCACCTCCAATTCCTTATATAATGCACGTGTGTACGCGGGGCCCATCTTCTCAATGCCGAGGCTTTCGCCGGCGGCCTGAGCGGGAGAGCAGGTCTTGCTGATTTCCGTGATTTGTCCCTGTGCGTCGGTCACCACCTTCATCTCTTCTTCGCCCAGGTCGTGGCGGATGAGGGTGAGCACGTTGTCATCGGTGGCAGACACCACAAGACGGACAATCTCGGGATCGTAGACGAGATCGCTGTCGAGCAGCAACACCTCGCTGCCTTCGGCCACAGGGCGGGCCAGATAGAGCGAGTAGATGTTGTTGGTCGAGTCGTACACCTCGTTGTGGATGAAGGTCACCTTGAGGCCGGGATAGCGGGTGGATACAAAGTCCTCAATCAGGTTGTGCAGATAGCCGGTGACGATGCAGAACTCCGAAACGCCGGCGGCAATGAGGGCGTCCATGCTGCGCTCCAGGAGCGTGCGCTCCCCAATCTTCAAGAGGCACTTGGGCCGGTCGGAGGTGAGAGGACGCAGACGCGATGCGGTGCCGGCGGCGAGGATGATGGCTTTAACAGACATATGTCGCGAAGATTAAGCGAGACACGACTTGATGGTGTCCACAACGACCTGAATCTGCTCGCGGCGTCCGAGGGTGATGCGCAGGCAGTCTTCAAGACCCTTGTCGCCCATAAACTTAATCTTGTAGTCCTGGTCGGCAAGAGCCTTCTGCAGGCGCTCCTTGATGGCCGTGGGGTATTTGATGAGGATGAAGTTGGCCACGCTCTTGTACACCTTGAAGCCGGGCTTATCGCCCAACTCCTTCTTGAAGAGCTGACGGTCCCATTCCATTTCGTCGGCCACCTTACGGTAGTGCTCGTCGCTGTCGAGAGCGGCCAGAGCCACAGCTTCGGAGAAGCGGTTGAAGCCGAGATATTTGTTGGAGTAGCTCAGGAACTGGTCGTGGCCCTTGCCAATAAAGCCGAAGCCGCAGCGCAGGCCGGGCAGGCCGTAGAACTTGGACAGCGTGCGCGAGATGATGAGGTTGGCATACTTGTTCACCAGCGGAGCGATGTAGTCCACGTCAGTGGTGATGAAGCTGGCGTATGCCTCGTCGACGAGCACCATCGTGTCTGAGGGGATATTCTCCATGATACGGCCAATCTCCTCGGAAGTGAGGCTGTTGCCCGTGGGGTTGTTGGGAGACGCCAGGAGCAGCATGCGGGGGTGGATGCGGTTGGTGTATTCAATCACCTCGTCCACATCGTAGGCGAAGGTGTCTTCCTTCTCATAGAGGGGATACATCTCGAAAGTGCCGCCGCATTCGGAGGCTACACGGTTGTAGTACCACCAGGAGAACTCGGGGATGAGTATCTTCTTGTTGTCTCCCTTCATGAGGAAGTAGTGGATGGCGTTCTTCAGAATCTCCTCGCCGCCGTAGGCCAGCAGCACCTGCTCCTCGGGCACGCCGTAGATTTCACTGACGCGCACGCTGATGACGCTCTTCTTGCCCTGATCGTAGATGCGGGTGTAGAAGCAAAGGTCTTTCGGGTCGAAGTTTTTCACTGCGTCCAGTACTTTCTGACTGGGCTCAAAGTTGAACTCGTTTCGGTCAAGATAGTTCATAGTGTTGTTATTTTGTAGTGTTGTTTATTCTTGTTTTTCCGGCAACTTCATCAAGGCGATGCCGATAAATATCCAAACGATTTCCCTCACGCGGCAGATGAGGCTGACGAAGATGCCTAAGGCGGCGGAGAGTCCGAGTGCTGCGATGGAGATGACGAAGCCGCCTTCCTGCACGCCGAGCTGCATGGGCAGGAAGCCGATCAGGTTGGCCAGCAGGGTGGTCAGTGCCACAATGAGTATGGAGTGAAGCGCTGTGAGCAGGATGCCCTCAAAGCCGCCTCCGCAGTCGATGCCGAAGAGCAGGAGCATGAAGAGCACTTCCATGGACTGCACGATGCGTGAAAGATATTCCAGTAGCAGCGCCGAGTAGAAGGCGCGTTTGTCCTGGCGGTGCAGAGCGCCGATCTGACGGTCAACGTTTTCCAAGGCTTCCCGATGGGCTTCTGTGAAGCGCTTGCTCCAATCTTTCAGTCCGGGAATCTTGCCCACCCAGCGGATGACTTTCACGACCAGCCCGTTGCGATAGCCCCGGGAGAAAAGATAAAAAGCCACGAGACAAAAGACAATAATCAGTCCCAGGGCAATGCCCATGGCCGGTGTGAGGGGCAGATCGCCCACAAGCACAAGACCCAGATAGAGGAAGACTGAGGTAAACCAGAACCAGAAATGGGCGAAGATGTGCATCATGGCATACAGAATCACCGAAGAGGTGGCGTGTTGTTTGGTCATGTCGCGGGAGAGTTCCATGATGCGGTAGGGCTCGCCTCCGAGCCCTCCGACGGGTGTGGCGTAGTTGAGTGCATAGCCCGTGATGGTCAGGCGGTAGATGCGCCAAAAGGAAGGGCGCTCGTCGGGGTCTGCGTTGCCGTGTATGATGGCCTGCCAGGAAAGAGCGTTGATGGCATAGACCACGACCCAAATGCCGATGATAGGGATCAACCAATAACCGGCATGGCAGAGATGGTTCCAAAGCTCGACGAAGCTGACGTCGAAGGTGAAGAGCATCACCACCACTGCGGCCAGGCCGAGGAGGAAGAACAGGTTGTTGAGACGTTGTTTGGTCCAGGTCATAGGCTTAGAGTTCGTGGTTGGCAACCTTGTCGGCAATCTCGCGGCAGAAACGCTCGTGACGATAGACGATATAACTGGTGAAAAGGCGCATGCCGAAGCCTTCGAAGATGAAGTAGAGTACGGGGATGTCCAGGAGGCAGAAGATGGCAAACATGGCAGTGCGGAAGTTGAACGTCAGCATGCCGTTGAGGGGAATAATCTCCAAAGAGCGGCGGTGCACTTCGCTGCGAACCTGCTCGGGGATGTCGTCGCCGTAGCGTTCGGCAATGACCTTCATCAGGCGTTGGAACTGAGGCGTGCGGGCCTCTTGTTTCTTCGTATAGTCCACATAGCTGCGCAGGAACGTCTTCCACAGGAAGTTGCCCTCCCAGGGCGTTTCATCATAGATTTTCTGCTGTTGAGCGGAGTTGTCCAGCTCGCTGCCCTTCTTTCCCTTGAGGAAGTGGAGATGGATCTGGATGTAGTAGTCGGCCATACGCTGCTGTGCGCCGATGCCGTCGAATCCGGAAATGAGGGAGAGTACGAAGGCCACCGCCGTGGCAATCCAGATGTTTCTCTCCGTATCGTCGATGCCCAGCCAGCCGAATTCCAGGCTGTGGTGATAATAGAAACGATAGACCAAAGCCAGATAGATGGGGATGAACCAGACAAAGCCGGCGGCTCCGTCGAGGATGCGCCCCAACTGGCTCTTCTTGCCCGTCATGCGGGCCAGTTGTCCGTCGGTGCAGTCGAAGATGTCTGCCCAGAACAACAGCAGAAGAGCCACGATGTTCATCATCAGGCCGTGCCATCCGCCATAGTAGAAACTGCCGAAGGCAAAGAAATAGGCACTGCTGACACCGATGAAATACGACATGATGGTCACGGTGTTGGGGTGAACGTCCAGGCGGGCGAAGAATACGGCCCAATAGTAACTCAAAGGACGGACAAAATGGTAATCGAGCCAGTCTTCCGTTTCGGAAGATTTCAGTGTTGCTGCTACTTTTTCATTCATAGGTTTTCGTAACTGTCTTGTAAGACGGCTTTCAGCTGTTGTTCCCTTTTGGCATCGGGCTTGGATGTGAACGTGCCGCTCTGAAGGTCATACATGGAGAAGCCGCGGTTATCTTTTAATACTACGCCGGAAGGATAACTGGCGTAGATAAACGGTTTGGTGTAGTTCTCGGAAAATACATTCCGGGACCAGGGGAAATGACGGTGGGAGATGTTCATCTGAGCGAGCAGTGTGGCGGCGATGTCGCTCTGTGAAATGAGCGTGTTGATTTCGCCGGTCTTTTTCAGGGCGCCGCCTACGATAAACAGGGGTATATGGAAGAACTCAGGATTGTCGTAGAACTGGTGGTAAGGATATCCGTGATCGGCAAAGATGACGACAATCAGGTTGTCCCACACTTCTGTCTGGCTCAGACGGTCCAGGAACTGCCCCAGGCAGTGGTCGGTGTAGGCAAAGGCATTGGGTATCTGTTCCCACAATCGTGAATAAGGCACATCCCAAGGCTCGTGAGACGACATCGTTTGGAAGCCGACATACCAGGGATGCTGTTCCTTGGCCTTTTTCTCCGTAACGTAGGTAAAAAGACGTTCGAAGGCGATGCTGTCGTTGGCGCCCCAGCCGTCGCGCTCCTCTTCCTTGACATCAATGTCTTCTATGCCGAGAATTTTCTGGTAGCCGGCAGCGGAGAGATAGCGGCCCTTGTTCATGAAGTCGGGATTGCCGCCGTAGAGGTAGCAGGTGGTGTAGCCGGCTTTTGTCAGCGTGGCGGGCAGCGCCGGAAGTCCCTTTCCCTGCTCCATGAGGGTGAGCACGGAGTCCTCCATCATCAGACTCACAGTGGGGAACGAGAGTTGTCCGGATACTACGCTCACCGTGCCCCGGTCGGTGCGGAAGGAGGTGGCGTAAGCCTTCGTGAAATTAAGGCCTCGGGCCATCCACCGGCAGACTTCCGGCGTGACGGTCTCCGGCTCTCCCGACATCTTTCCCGTGGCTTGGGCCTGCTCGCCGCCGAGCGACTCTACGAAGACGGCGCCCATACTTTCTATCTGAAGTGTGAGGATGTTGGGGCGGGTGGTGGTGAAAAGTGTGTCGGTGAGATCTTCGGTCTCAACGGGGAAAAGCGAGGTGCAGAGAGCTTTGGCCTCCTTCCGCTCCATCAGACGGAACTGTTCGGAGGCGGGCTGTCGGTAGAGCCACATGGAGTGTACCATATGGAGCACGGGGTTCACGGCAGCATGTGAAAGGAAGATGTTGTGGTGCACCGAGAAGTTTTTGTTGGCAATCTGCACTTTTCGGAAGGCCAGTCCTTCACCGATAATGCCGGTCAGGCCGAGAATAAGAGGAAGAACGCACAGGACGGGAACAATGGCGAGAAGCCACTTGTTCTCCTTTTTCTGGACGCTTCTCTTTCCACCGGACGCCTTTCCGGGAGAGAAGGACTTCGGCGTCAGGAATATGGCAATAACTCCGGCCAGACAGGCGGCCAATACGGACAGGCCGATGCGGGACACCAGATAACTCATCGGCTCGCTGGACGACATCTCGCCGGGTTCGCTCATATAGGCAAATATGGAGGCGTCCAATTTGAACTTCCAGTGCTCATACATGATGAAATCGGCGCAGGTGATGCAGAGGCCCAGGAAGATGGCGAGCCAAAGATACGGGCCCAATATGCGGCGTGCCGCCAGTCGCGGCCACAGGCAAGACAGAAGGGTCAACACGACGGGCACTAAAATGACGGCGGAGGCAATCACCGCATCCATCGGCAGTCCGAGCAGCTCTGTCTTGATGACGTCTTTGACGGTAAAGAACGCCAGGCTTCTGTTATAATAGAGGAAAGCCAGACGTCCGATGACGGCTGTCATCAGCAGATAGCAGAAAAGCGTGATAAGATAAGTTGTCCGTTTCATTTCCTTCCAAAGTCTGCGGGGATTTCGCCCCATTCTTCCGTAGGCCATTTCAGCACCTGATTGGTTTGAGGGTGGCCTCTCAGCCAGGCTTCGGCCCGGGCCACCATGTCCAGAGCCTGTGCCGTTTCATCCGTGCGCTCCAGCGTGGTCTTCGCCTTGCGGTTGCGCACCCAGGCCATACCGCTCACGGAGTCGGAATAAACAGGCATCTTCAGTCCCTTTTGCTGCAGCAGGGCCAAGGCGTGCACGATGGCCAGAAATTCGCCGATATTATTGGTGCCTTTGATGGGTCCGAAATGGAATACGATGCGCCCAGAAGGCAGATGCACACCCCGGTATTCCATTTTTCCGGGATTGCCGCTGCATGCAGCGTCAACGCAGAGGGCTTCTTTGATGTCCGACGGGCTCATCTCGCTATTCTTTTTATCGGTTTACATTCTTTCGGGCATTTCGATGCCGAGCAGCGACATGCCGTTCTTGAGGTTTTGTGCTACGGCCTTGGAGAGCTCTATGCGCAGGGCTCTGTTGGCGGCGTTCTCTTCGTGCAGGATGCTGTAGTCGTGGTAGAACTGGTTGAACTCTTTGGCCAGCTCGTAGCAGTAGGTGGCGATGCATGAAGGATTGTAGTCGCCGGCAGCCTGCTCAATCACGGCGGGCAGATCGCCCAAGTGCTGGATGAGCTCCGTCTCCTTGGTCGACAGGGTGGCCTGCGAAAGATCGGCCGCAGAGAGTCCTTCCGACTTACGCATGATGGAGCGGATGCGGGCGTAGGTGTATTGGATGAACGGGCCGGTGTTACCGTTGAAGTCGATGCTTTCTTCGGGATTGAAGAGCATGTTCTTGCGTGCATCCACCTTCAGGATGAAGTATTTCAGTGCGCCGAGTCCGACGATGCGTGCGATCTCCTGCGCCTCCTCTTCGGTGAGGCCTTCCAGGCGGTTCACCTTGTCTGCCGACATTTCCCTGGCGCCTTTAATCATAGCTTCTATCAGGTCGTCGGCATCCACCACGGTGCCTTCGCGGGATTTCATCTTGCCGTTGGGCAACTCGACCATGCCGTAGGAGAAGTGTACCAAATCCTTGCCCCATTTGAAGCCGAGTTTGTCCAGCAGGATGCTGAGCACCTGGAAGTGGTAGTTCTGCTCGTTGCCCACCACATAAATCATCTGGTCGATGGGGTAGTCCTGAAAACGCAGCTTGGCCGTGCCGATGTCCTGAGTCATGTATACGGAGGTGCCGTCGGAGCGGAGCAGCAACTTCTCGTCCAATCCCTCTTTCGTGAGATTGGCCCACACGGAGCCGTCTTCTCTGCGATAGAAGAGGCCTTTGGCCAGGCCTTCTTCCACTTTCTCCTTGCCTTCGAGGTAGGTCTGGCTTTCGTAGTAGATCTTGTCGAAGGAGACACCCAAAGCTTTGTAAGTCTCGTCGAAGCCGGCATACACCCATTCGTTCATCTTTTTCCAGAGTGCGCGCACTTCGGGGTCGTTCTGCTCCCATTTCACCAGCATTTCGTGGGCCTCTTTGATGAGGGGCGCCTCCTGCTTGGCCGTTTCCTCGTCCATGCCCTGGCTCATGAGTTGCTTCACCTCTTCGCGATAGTGCTTGTCAAAGGCCACGTAGTAGTCTCCGATGAGGTGGTCCCCCTTCTTGCCGGAGCTTTCGGGCGTCTCGCCGTTGCCCCATTTGAGCCAGGCGAGCATCGATTTGCAGATGTGAATGCCTCGGTCGTTGACGATGTTGGTCTTGACCACACGGCGTCCGGCAGCCGTCATCACCTGTGCCAGCGCCCAGCCCAGCAGGTTGTTGCGCACGTGACCCAGATGCAGGGGCTTGTTGGTGTTGGGCGAAGAGTATTCGATCATCACCAGGGGGGCGTCGTCCGTGACGGGCTTGAAGCCGTAGCGGCTGTCCTTGCTGATGTCTTCCAGAAATGCAATCCATGCGGCGGGAGCCACGGAGAGGTTGAGGAAGCCCTTGACCACGTTGTAGCCGCTCACGAGCGCGGCGCAGTTTTCTTTGAGCCAGGAGCCGATTTCTTCTCCCACTTGCTCGGGAGCCTTTCGGGCGGCTTTGACGAACGGAAAGACCACCAGGGTCAACTGTCCCTCAAATTCAGGGCGAGTCTCCTGAAGTTGGACCATTTTCTCCGAGGCCTCCATATTGTAGAGGGCCTGTACGGCAGCCTTGGCGGCATTTTTGATTTGTTCTTGTATGATCATGTTGATTTAATTATTGCTGACATAAACGCCGGTGCCGTTGAAGCCCACGGCATATCGGTAGAGTGTGTGACCGCCCTGTTCTGTGATCACGATGCCCTGACTGTTGAGGTCGTAAATCCGTTGGCAGGCAGAGCAGGTGGCCTGTCCGTCTTTGAGGCTGACCTGCTTGGTGATGTGGCTGTTGGTGTAACAGTTGGGGCAAATGCCGTCGAAGCAGATGACGGTGGGCATGTCGGCTCCCATTTCTGCGAGATTGGGGAGGCCGATGATGAGGGATCCACCGATGCCCAACACGGTGCTGGTGTAGTTTTGTATGGCGGTCGGGTTGATCCAATCGGGATCGTTGCCGTGGTTGTCCCGCACGCGGAAGCGTTGTTGCGGATCTATCGGGCGGTCAATGATGCAAAATTCGCCCATGCCGGTGCAGGCCCGTTGCAACGAGGGGCATGCGGACACGGGGGAATAACTGAAGCGGGCAGTGTAGCCGGAGTATTTGGTCTGCACGTCTTCGTCGCCGCTGCAGGCGGCCAAGGTGGCGGTGAGTAAGATGACAATCAGTTTTTTCATGAGAGCAATGCCTCAACGGCGGCGTCCACGCGTTCGAAATGGAATTTCTCCAGCGTTTGGTCCATGAGGGCTTTGATTTCCTGGTTACACAAATTGCCGATGCTGCCTTCGTGGGTGTGGTGCACCTCCTTGCAGGGGGTGAACTTACCGGCTTCGATGTCCAGTCCGACCTTCTTGTAGGCGTCGCGGAAGGGCATGCCCTCTGCGGCCAGACGGTTCACCTCTTCCACGCTGAACATGAGGTCGTAGCGGGGGTCTTCCAGGATGCGGTCGTTGACCTCCATCTTACGGATGATGTAGGTGGTCATTTCCAGCACGTCGCGCAGTTCGTCGAAGGCGGGCAGGAAGACTTCCTTGATGATCTGCAGGTCGCGGAAATATCCGGAGGGCAGATTGTTCATGATCATCATGATCTGCTGGGGCAGAGCCTGAAGTTTGTTGCATTTGGCGCGCGTCAACTCAAAGACGTCGGGATTCTTCTTGTGGGGCATGATGCTCGATCCCGTGGTGCACTCTTTCGGCAGTCGCACGAAGGCGAAGTTCTGCGAATTGAACAGGCAGGCGTCAAAGGCCAGCTTGCTCACCGTGCCGGCGACGGAAGCCAGGGCGAAGGCCACGTTGCGCTCCGTCTTGCCGCGCCCCATCTGGGCATAGACCACATTGTAGTCCATCGAGTCGAAGCCGAGCAGACGCGTGGTCATCGTGCGGTTGAGCGGGAAACTGCTGCCGTAGCCGGCGGCGGAGCCCAACGGGTTGCGGTTGGTCTGACGGTAGGCGGCTTCCACCATGACGAGGTCGTCCACCAGGCTCTCGGCATAGGCGCCGAACCACAGGCCGAAGCTGGAGGGCATGGCCACCTGCAGATGGGTGTAGCCCGGCATGAGCACGTTCTTATAGCGCTCGCTCTGCTCCTGCAGGGCGGTGAAGAGGGCGTGCACGTCTTCCACGATATGGCGCAGTTGGCGGCGTGTGAAGAGCTTCAGGTCCACCAGCACCTGGTCGTTGCGGCTGCGTCCGCTGTGAATTTTTTTGCCCACATCGCCCAAGCGCTGCGTCAGCAGCAACTCCACCTGCGAGTGGACGTCTTCCACGCCGTCCTCGATGGTGAAGGTCTTGTCGAGTGCGGTGCGGTAAATCTTTTTCAGCTCCGCAAGCAGCACCTCGAGTTCTTCTTTCTTAAGGAGTCCGATGCTCTCCAGCATGGTGATGTGGGCCATGCTGCCGAGCACATCGTCTTGTGCCAGATACAAATCCAGCTCGCGGTCGCGTCCTACGGTATATCGGTCAATCTCTGCGTTGACCTCGAAATTCTTTTCCCAGAGTTTTGCCATTGTCGTTGTCTGTCTTATGGGTCAGTAAGGGATGGCGCACAGCATCTGCGCGATGGCGTCGGGAGCGGGCTTCAGCTTCGACTCCACCATCTTGCGGATGAAGAAGTTGAGCTCGGCGCCCACGGTCACGCGGAGCGCCGTCGTCGCGGCCGAAGGCAGCATCTGAATCCAGATGCAGGTCTCGACGGGCGCACCGTTGACGGCCAGTTTGACGAGCTTCTGCTCCTCGCGCTCCACCACCTGCAGCGTCACGGTGCCCAGAGGGCCTGCCGGCATGGTGACGCTGTCTGTCGTGAACGTCATCTGGCGCACGGCATCGCGTATCTGCTGCAGCTTCTCTTCGTCGGGCATCTTGTCTGCCGGCACCCGTGCTTTCAGCTCTTCGACGAAGTTGGGGTCGTCCACCCGCTCCTGCATGCTTTGCAGATGGGTGAGGTCGCTCAGCTTTTCATACACCCTGTCGATCGGGGCATAGGCGGTGTGCACGCTGCTTACGTATTTTTCCATAGTCTGTCTCCTGTTCTTTTGTCGGCATCAGCCGTTCCAGTGGGCGGGGTCTTTGCGCCACTCGTTGAGCAGAGCCACGTCGCTCTGCTTGATGTAGCCGCTTTGGAGCGCCTGCTCCACGACGGCGTCGTAGTTGGTCAGCGTCACCAGTTTCACCTGAGCCTTCTTGAAGGCGTCTTCCGCCACTTTGAAGCCGTAGGTGTAGCTGGCCACCATGCCGATGACGTCGCAGGCGTTGTTGCGGATGGAGTCAACCGCCTTGAGGCTGCTGCCGCCGGTGGAGATCAGGTCCTCCACAACGACCACCTTCATGCCGGGCTTCAGCTCGCCTTCGATGAGGTTCTCCAGGCCGTGATCTTTGGGTTTGGAGCGCACGTAGGCAAAGGGCAGGTTGAGCACGTCGGCCACCAGAGCCCCTTGGGGAATGGCGCCGGTGGCTACGCCGGCGATGGCTTCAACTTCGGGGAACTGCTCCACGATGATGCGGGCAATCTCCAGCTTGACGAAGCTTCTCAGCTCGGGGTAGGAGAGCGTCTTGCGGTTGTCGCAGTAGAAGGGTGACTTCCAGCCGCTGGCCCAGGTGAAGGGATTGGCGGGCTGCAGCTTGATGGCTTTCACTTTGAGCAACTTGGTTGCAAATATCATTTCGAGATTTTTCATATTCGTGATTGTTTTCTGAGGTTAAGCAAACAGGTCTAATGCAAATCGGGTGCCCTTGACGAACTCGGGGTCGATGTAGAGGTCGCCCTTCATCCTGACGGCCATCTGGCGGCAGATGGGCAGTCCGAGGCCGTCGCCCTTGGTGAGGTCGTGCACCTCGAGGAAGGGCTTGAAGACGTCTTCGCGCTTCTCCTCGGGGATGGCTTCGCCCGTGTTCGACACCAGGAACTGGTATTTGTGCGGGCTGCGCTTCTTGAAGTCGAGCCAGATCTTGCCGTCGGCGGGCGTATACTCCGCAGCGTTGGCCAGGAGATGCTTGAGGATGTGGGTGACGTATTCGCGGTTGATGTTGGCGTTCATCTTGGGCACGTTGAGCGTCAGGGTGACGCCGGGCTTCACGAGCCCGCGAACTTCATCCACCAAAGCCTCGCAAAAGGGCAGTATCTGGGTGTCTTCCAGAAGCACTTCGTCTTCGGAGTTCTCCAGGTCGGAGAGCGTCTGGATGTGGTCGGAGAAGCTCAGCATGGCTTTCACTTCCGGCAGCGTGCCGTCCAGCTTGCGCAGCGTGGGCTCCAACTGGCTGGAGATGTTGCTGATGAACTTGGCCTTGAGGGCATTCGTCTCGTTGGCCAGACGGATGGTCTTCTTCTGCTTCTGCGTGATCACGACGAAACGCAGCAGGATGACGGCGCCGAGAATCAGCACCGCAGCCAGCGCAGCCGCCAGGATGCACAGACCGATGATGATGATCCAGCGGGTGGACAGGGCGCTGTCTTTCTCCGCGATGGAGGCTTCGTGGTCGGCGATTTGCTTCTTGAGGGCGCCGATTTCGTCCGCTCTCTTGATGGCGCCGACGGAGTCCTTCCAGGCGATGTAGCTGGTGTAGGCCTGAGCCACCAGCTGGGCGTTGTCGCTGCGGCGTCCGTTGGCGATGAGGGTCTGGTAGACGTTGTCCACCTTGTCGTATTCCTTTTGGGCGGTCAGCTTGGCGGCCAGCTCCTTGAAGACGGCGTCGCCCTGAGCGCTCTGTCCGAAACTGTAGTGGAAGATGGCGCGGTTGTAGAGGGCGTCGTTCACGAGCTCGTCACGTCCCGACTGGGCGGCCTGCTTCTCCATGTTTTCGAGCTGGTCCTCCACGCGGTCTTTCTTCCTCAGACCCATGTAGAGCTGCATACGGCCTTTGGCGGCTTCGTAGCGAAGAGCGGCGCGTGTGGCTTTGTCCTTCTCGGCGCCGATGGCCTGGTCCACTGTGTGCAGGAATTCGAAGGCCTCCTTGTAGGCGTTTTCTTTCTGGTAGATGGCAGTGGCTTTCACACCGCATTCTACGGCCGACTCAAGCTGCTTCTTGGCGGCGTAATCGTCAAAGGCTTTGATATAGAGCGAACGGGCTCCGGCGGGGTTGCCCTTGGCCTGTTCGGCCTCTGCGCGTTGTTGCAAACTGCTCTTCTCCTGGGCGCTGATGAAGGCGCTGCAAAGGAAGAGACAGAGCAGTAAAATCGAAAATTTCTTGTTCATTGCGCGTGCGTATTATGCGTTCTAGGGCGCAAAGATACGCTTTTTTTTCGGAATGGCCAAAAAATACGCGCTTTTTTGTGGCTATTGTGCCAGATATGTCTTGCCGCCGAGGATGTAGAAGCCTTTTGAGGGTTTGCCCGTCAGGCGTCGTCCTGCGAGGTCGTAGATAACGTCTTCGCCTGCGGGGGCGACAGCTTTCACCTCGTCCACACCCGTTGGGTCCGGCAGGTCTTCCTGCTGGGCCACATTGGGATTGCCTTTGTATTTCACGGCGGGGTCGAACGACAGATGAGGCGGTTGGTTGTAGCAGACGTTCTGCGTGATGACCTGGGCACGATAGTTGAGGTCGTCCATCAGGTGGGGGATGCGGTAGGAGGATTCGTAGCTCGTGGCGCAGATGTTGAGCGAGCAGTCGGCCTCGTTCCATGTCACGATTTCTTCACGCCAGTCGCCCAGGATGTCGCCTAGGATGCAGGGGTTGTTTTTGGAACCGTTGTTTAGTTTGCCCCAAAGGTAGTTGCCGTTGTTGAACTTGTAGCGGTCAAAATATTTTCCCGTCGGATTCCAATGGGCGATGATGCTCTTGTCGAAGAACTCGTCGTAGAGATCGCCGTCCCAGTAGACGCGGCAGTTGATGCCGGCGCCCGATTGGCCGATGGCCCATGAGGGGGCGATTTCCTGTCCGGTCTGGCAGTCGAAGATCGCCCCCGAAGCGCTGTAGATAAATTGCGCGTGGGGCGAAGAGGAGTCGAAGTGGGCCGCCAGACCTCTGCCGGTGTCGCCTCCGGCCGTCACATGATGGATGAAATCGCCGGTTTTGGCATCGCGCAGGTCGTAGCCGTAGGGGCTCTTTTCGTGCACCATGAAGACCTCCATGCCCTCTCTTTCGGGGATGAAATCGCCCAAGTGGAGCGCGTCGCCGTGTCCGAGACCCGTGCGGTAGAGCAGCGAGCCGTCGTCGTCCAGAGCGCCCGATCCGTAGATGATTTCCTGACGGCTGTCACCGTCGCAGTCGCCTACGGAGATCCAGTGACAGCCTTCACCCCAGAGGCCCTTGCCACTGGTGGTGTTGCGACTCACCCAGCGCTCCTTGAGCGTCGTGCCGTCGAAGTCGTAGGCCGCCACAAAGGCGCCGCTGTAGTAGCCTCGGGCGAAGATGGGCGAGGGATTGCCTTCGGGGCCGTCGAGCCAGGCGATGGCCGCCAGATAGCGTTCGGAGCGGTTCTGGTTGCTGTCGCCCCAGATGCTGGTGCTCACGTCGCCGTATTTCGTGTGGTAGGGGATGGTGCTGATCTCGGCGCCCGTCGTGCCGTTGAACACCGTGATGTATTCCGGTCCGGAGACTTGTTTGCCCCTGCTGTTGAGCCAGTTGGCATGAGGATCGTCGCTGCCCATGACGACGTATTTGCCCTCGCCGTCGATGGTGCCGGGGCCGGTCTTCATCATGAACTCGCCGTAGCCGTCGCCGTTGAAGTCCCAGGCGATGAACTGGATGGTGTGGGCGCTGGTGAAGAAGTTGTCGCCGGTGCGGATGCGCCAGAGCTGCGTGCCGTCGAGCTTGTAGCAGTCGAAGATGGCCTCCGAGGTGGTGCCGCTGGAGGCGGCGTCCTTCTCGTCGGAGGGCGACCACTTCAGGATGATTTCGTATTCGCCGTCGCCGTCCATGTCGCAGAAGGCGGCGTCGTTGGGCGTATAAGTGGCGCCGTGGATGGAGTTGCCGGGCCGGTTGGTCTTGATGACCATCGTCTGGTTGTCCCAGGTCTTGCGGCTGATTTCGGTCTCAAGCAGCTGGCCGTAGGCGTTGTACACTTCCAGCTTGTAGAACGAGGAGGCGCCGCCGCCCGTGTCGCGGAAATTGGTGCGGTTGATGATGTATTTGCCGCTGTTGAGCACGGTGGTCTGTGCGGCTTCGGTGCCGCGATAGAGCTTGTATTTCACGCCGTAGCCGTCGCTCTCGCGGTGGCGCCAGGAGACCAGATTGCCCGTGCCCATGCCGGCGCCGGTGAGGCTCAGGGCCATCAGGCCTCTGTTGAGGGGTCTGCCCTTGGGGCTGTAGGGCCCTTCCTTCACGTTGAAGCCCACTTTGAAGCTCAGCCTCTCTGCGTCGCCCTCGTAGATGACGACGGTGGCCGTCTGGTCGCTGTAGCTCACGTTGTAGGTGTAGCCCGCGAGGGTGTTGACGGTGAAGCGGTCGGGATGGGCGTAGAGTCGGGTGGCATATTCTGCGGTTTCACCGTTCTTCAGGTTCATCACGGCCTCGCTCAGGTCGTAGTCGAGGCGGGTCTCGTCGGGCTCTCCGGCATTGACGAGCGTCGAGCAGCTCATGTTGCTGACGAAGTCCTTCACCAGGTAGATCTTTTCGTCCACGGTGCCTTCAATCACCACGTTGCGGAAGGCCATTGACTTGGAGAGGGTCTGCTCCTCGGTGTCCTGGTCCTTGCCGTTGAGGTTATAAATATAAAGGTAGAGGTTGAAGATCTGGTCGGAGGGCATGAGGCCGCTGAGATCGTACTCATAGTGGCTGTAGCCGGTGGGGTTGCCTGCGGCGATTTTGTTGCGCAGGGGCGAAAGGCCGACGGCGAGTGTCTGGTCGTCGCCGGCATTGCCCACTTTGTAGTACACATCGAAGTTGCCGCCGTCGGTGCCGACTTTGGCGGCGTCGAAGGAGATGCGTTTGGGATAGAACGTATGTCCGCTGGCGGGCGTCACGTAGAGGCGCACATAGTGTCCCGTTGTTTTTTCCGTCACGCGGGTCGCAGGCGTGAAGGTGGTGAAGGCGGGCTCGTAGCTGACGGGCGTGTAGCCTTCGTCGGCGTTGGAGCCGGTGATTTCGCAGGCGGCGATGTTGTCCTTGTCGCTCAGAGGCCATTTGACGTTGACACTTTGTGCGAGGGCGGCCATGCAGGCGAGACCTGCTGCCAGAGTGATGAGGGTTCTCTTCATGGTATTTCGTTATTATTCGGGCGCAAATGTACGACAATTATTCCGAACCTGCAAATTTCCTGCTGATTTTCTTCATTATGTTCAGGATATAAGGATACGTTTTGTCAAATTTTCGGCGACGGATTCTCGAAGAAATGCGCCTTTCGACAAAACTCTAAATTCCTGATAATCAGTGTCTGCTTGTTCTGCGAGCCCCCAATCAGATACACCGCAGAGACCACGCTTCCTTCGACCAGAGACCGTGAAAGCGGGTTTGGATGTAAAGTTTTATGTACGCTCTGATTAGTCGAACACGAATCTCTCTAATCTGCACAAATCTTTTTAAAAGAAAACCGAGAAAAACCGTTCATTAATGAAATCGATGCAATTCATTAATGAAAACGATCGAATTCATTAATGAGTACGATAAAAGTCGTTAATGAAACGGATTCCGTGCGT
>CACZUX010000020.1 GCA_902784475.1 uncultured Bacteroidales bacterium
TGTTGCTGAAGCCTATGGCTATATCAACGAGCATGAGTGCGATCCTGCTTTGCTCAACGCTTGCAAGGACCGTTTGCAGGCTGTGGTTGATGCTGCTGCTCCTAAGACCGACTACACCGATCATATCGTGAACGCCGACCTGACCGGCACAGATCCGAAGGGATTCGATGACACCGGTACGAAGTTTATCGACGGCAGCGGTATCGTGAAGGCCAGTAGCGGTGCACAGTATAACTTCAAACAGACCATCAATCTGCCCGCAGGTAAGTATAAGTTGGAGGCTCAGGCTGCTTATCGCTTCAGCGGAAGCGAACAGGGTGAGTACGACGCTATGCTGGGCAATCAGGCTACGAAGTTCGCCAGCCTGTATGCCACCATCGGTGAGAAGACTGTCAGCACGTTGGTTCAGAACCGCTACGACGGTGCTTCCGAGACCGACTACGCTGCAGGTAGCGGCTCTGTTGTCGTCAACGAGAAGTATGTGCCCAACAGTAGTGCTGCCGTACAGGCATGGTTCAATGCCGGTCAGTATGTCAACGAAGTTACCTTCAATCTGACCGCTGACGGTGAGGTGACCATCGGTATAGAGAAGACAGCACAACCTGAAGTCGGTGACTATACTGTAATCGGTCCTTGGAAACTCACTCGTCTGGGCGACGCTCAGCCTGAATACGCTATCACCGTAGCTCCCGCAGAAAACGGTAACGTCGTTGCCGACAAGGTAACTGCCGCTGCAGGTGAAACCGTTAAGGTTACGGCAACTCCCGATGAGGGTTACATGGTTGATTATGGATACTACGTCTACAACGAGACGCAGTACGACTTTGAGAGCATTGATATGGAGCACAACATTGCTACCTTCACGATGCCCGCAGGCCCCGTTTCAGTCGTACTTGCCTTCAAGCAGGCTAAGGTTGCTTATCAGTTCGTTCCCAGCGAGTGGGGTGCAGGCGATCCCGGTCGCATCAGTCCTGAAAATGTGGTGGCCAACGACGTTGCCGGAACTATCACTGTGGACAAGACCGGTGCAAACAATGTTAACCTTAACTTCCACACGACAAAGAGGTATGTTCTCAGCGCAAGCCAGCGCTACTTCGTGATCAAGGCTACCGGTCTCGCCACTGGTGATACTGACAGCTATCTCTGGTGGCTCAACCACAACAACAATGGCAGTCAGATTGTTCCTACAGCCATCTTTGTAGAGAACGGTGAAACCGTCTTTGCATGGGATGCTATCACGAGCGGCATCGGCGGCACTATTGGCCTTGAGGAGACAGAACTCAACGGCACAGCTGAGTGGACCACAACCTTCGGCATGACGCTGGCTGACGCAAACGTTCCTGCTGTAATCAGCTACATTGGCTTCCAGGAGACTATTCCTGAGCCTGTAGAAGAGGAGGCTTATGAGTTCGTTCCCAGCGAATGGGGTGCCGGTGATGCCGGTCGCATCAGCCCCGAAAATGTTGTCGCTGACGATGACATGGGCACCATCACTGTTGACAAGACCGGTGACAACAATGTTTGTCTCCTCTTCAAGACCAACAAGCTCTACTATGTGGAGAATGTTGACTACTTCGTCATCAAGGCTAAGGGTGTCAGCACCGAAACCGGTGCTTCCTATCTCTGGTGGCTGAATGGTAAGAATGACAATGGCGCACAGTTTGCTCCCACTTCGACCGCTACTGAGACCGATGGCACCATCATCCTCGAGTGGAAGATCAGTGAGTGCGGCAACATTGGTGAAAACATCAATCCCGTTGGCAAGAGTTATCTCCTCGGCGGTGAAGGATGGACCACCACCTTCGGCCTGACTCAGGCTGATGCTCTGACGCCTGTTGTCATCTCTTACATCGGTTACGGTACGAAGAGTGCAACAGCTATCAGCGCTGCCAAGAGTCACAACGGCGAAGGCGCTCTGAAGGACGGTAAGTACCTCATCAAGGGTGAGATTATCGTCGTGAAGAACGGCAAGCTGTACAAGGCAAACGGCCAGCTGAAGTAAACGTGTTCATCACTTTCCTCCTCCGCTTCCATCGGGAGCGGGGGAGCGAAAGACGCTCTAAAGAGGAAGTCCCGCCAGGTGCGGGGCTTCTTCCGTTATAAATATATAAGGTGCAAAGCGAGTGCAAGCGAGCAAAGCAGAAAAAGAGAAAAGCAAAAATGATGATATTTTTGGCCGTTTCGCGGAAAATTCGTATTTTTGCGGGGAAAAGGACAGATATATGACAGATAACGTGCAACCACAGGACGGACTGACACACCATTTGAACCAAATGTACCAGAACTGGTTTCTGGACTACGCTTCATACGTGATACTGGAGCGTGCGGTGCCTCATCTTCAGGACGGATTCAAGCCCGTGCAGCGGCGCATCCTCCATTCGATGAAGCGAATGGACGACGGCCGTTACAACAAAGTGGCCAACATCGTGGGGCACACGATGCAGTTTCATCCTCACGGCGACGCCAGCATCAAGGATGCGCTGGTGCAGCTGGGTCAGAAGGATTTGCTGATCGACTGTCAGGGTAACTGGGGCAACATCCTCACCGGTGACGACGCTGCCGCCCCACGTTATATCGAGGCGCGTCTGTCGAAGTTTGCGCTCGACGTGGTGTTCAACCCAAAGACGACGGAGTGGAAGCTCTCCTACGACGGCCGCAACAAGGAGCCCATCGCGCTGCCGGTGAAATTTCCGTTGCTGTTGGCGCAGGGCGCCGAAGGCATCGCCGTAGGCCTGTCGTGCAAGATACTGCCCCACAATTTGGGCGAAATCTGCGAGGCTGCCGTGAAATATCTGCGTGGGGAGGAGTTTCATCTCTATCCCGATTTTCCCACGGGCGGCTCCATCGATGTGTCGCGCTACAACGATGGACAGCGCGGCGGCGTGGTCAGAGTGCGTGCCAAGATAGAGAAGCGCGACAACAAGACGCTGGCCATCACGGAGCTGCCGTTTGGCAAGACCACCGGCACCGCTTCCAAGCCCTCCACCTTCATTGACAGCATACTGAAGGCCGCGGAGAAGGGTAAAATAAAGGTGCGCAAGGTGGAAGATATGACGGCTGCATCGGTGGAAATCCTGGTGCATCTGCAACCGGGCGCCTCAAGCGACAAGACCATCGATGCCCTCTATGCCTGCACCGACTGCGAAGAGAGCATCTCGCCCAACTGCTGTGTCATCGACGAACGCAAACCGATGTTCCTCACCGTGAGCGACGTGCTCAAGCGCAGCGTGGACAACACGTTCAATCTGCTCAAACAGGAGCGTCTCATCCGCAAGGGAGAACTCACAGAGCAACTGCATTTCGCTTCCCTGGAGCAGATTTTCATCGAAGAACGCATTTACAAAGACCGGCAGTTTGAGCAGGCCAAGACGATGGACGAAGCCTGTGAGTGGATTGACGAGCGCCTGACGCCCTGGTATCCGAAGATGGTGCGTGAGGTGACGAAGGAAGACATTCTGCGCCTGATGGAAATCCGTATGGCCCGTATTCTCAAGTTCAACAAGGATAAGGCGGAGGAGCACATAGCCGCCATCAAGGATGAAATCAAGAAGATAGACCGTGAACTGGCCCACATGGTGGATGTCACCTGCGAGTGGTTCGACTACATACGCGAGAAATACGGCAAAGACCATCCGCGTCTGACGGAGATCAAGAGCTTCGACACCATCTCTGCCGCCAAAGTGGTGGAGGCCAACCAGAAGCTCTACATCAACCGCGAGGAGGGTTTCATCGGTACCGGACTGAAGAAGGACGAATACGTCAGCAATTGTTCCGACATTGACGATGTGATTCTCTTCTACCGCGACGGCACCTACAAGGTGGTGCGCGTGCAGGACAAGCTCTTCGTGGGCGAGACTGAAAAGTCGAAGAACGAGGGCCGCAAGGCGGAGATCATCCACGTGGCTGTGTTCAAGAAAAACGACGCCCGTACCATCTACAACTGCGTCTATCGCGACGGTCGGGGCGGCAACTATTATGTGAAGCGTTTCAACGTCACCGGTGTGACGCGCGACAAGGAATACGACGTGACGAAAGGTACGCCCAAGAGCCGCGTGAACTACTTCACCAGCAACGCCAACGGCGAGGCGGAAATCATCAAGGTGATTCTCAAACCCAATACGCGTCTGAAGAAGGTGTTCTTTGACTACGACTTCTCGCAGCTGGCTATCAAAGGACGCGCTTCGCAGGGTAATCTGCTATCGAAGAACGACATCGCCCGCATTCTTCTCAAGAGTCAGGGCGGCAGCACTTTGGGCGGTCGCAAAGTGTGGTACGACAAGGACGTCAACCGTCTCAACTACGACGAGCAGGGCACGTGTCTTGGCGAATTCCAGAGCGACGATCAGATTCTGGTTATTCGCTCCAACGGCGAGTACTATCTCTCCGGCTTCGACCTGAATGTGCACTTCGAGGACGATGTCATCCGCATCGAGAAATACGATGAGGGTAAAGTGTGGACGGCCGTGCTCATCGATGAGGAGCAAAACGGATTCTGCTATATTAAGCGCTTCGCTTTGGAAGCTACGAAAAAGAAACAGACATTCATGGGAGAGAATCCGGACAACCGTCTGCTCCTGCTGACCGACACGCCGTATGCCCGTCTGAAGGTGATTATGGGCGCGCCAGATGACTTCCGAGAGCCTATTGAATTGGAGGCCGAGCCCTTCATCGCCGTCAAGAGCACGAAAGCGAAGGGCAAGCGCATCACCACCTTCAAGGTGGCGCGCGTGGAGGAGTTGGAACCTTTGCGTGTGCCGGAAGCGCCGCAGGTCTCCGAATTCCAGGCTGAAGACGACGAAGAGGCTGAGTATGTCGAGGACGCGGAGAGTCAGGAGGACGTAAGAGACGAGCTCAATGGCCAGATGCATCTCGACTTTGATTAAAAAGGGATTGTGCCTCGCCCTGTGTGTGCTGTCGGTGCTTCCGCTCCGCTCACAGGTGCGTGAGAACACTTTTCAGCTGGGTTTCGGCGGCATCCGTGTGCAGGACACCTATCTCTCGCCGCTCAAATACTCTGGCTGGCAGTTGTCGATGTTTTGGATGACGGAGCGCGAGAGCGGCTTTCTGTGTCAGGTTCAGGGGCAGTTCTCCAAAACCAACGCCGTCGGCACCGTGATGTCCAAGCCCCGTATGCTCGGAGGCGGTGTGAGTGTGGATGCCGGATGGCACTACAAGTGGCACCCCGTAGATAATCTGCGTTTCACGCTCGGCGCCTTGGGTGGTCTGTATGCCGGTGTACTCTACAATGAGAACAACACCAACAACCCTGCCAATGCACACGCCAATATCCGTTTCTCCGCCACTGTAGGCGCGCGTTATTCGTTCCCTCTCTGGGGGCGCACCTGGCGTGTGGATTATAAGGCTGATGTCCCGGTCATCGGCGTGCTCTTTTCGCCGGAATACGGACAAAGCTACTACGAAATGTCAGAGTACGGCATGAGCGGATGCTTCAAGCCTCTGTGGTTCGGCAACGGACTGAATCTGCGGCAGCAGCTCTCGCTCGACATTCCTTTCAAGAACTTCTATCTGCGCGTGGCTTATGCCAGCGACATACGTCAGCAGTCGGTTAACGACCTCAAGTGGCATGACTGGGGGCATACGGGCATGATTGGTTTCGTACGCAGATTTTCATTGGTCAAAATCAGATGAAGGCAAGACTGAAGATATGGATAACGAGTCTGACACTTCTTCTTGGGGGCTGTGTCAGCGAAGAGCCGTTTGAGAATACTTATGTCGGTAATGTCGAAGCCCTTTGGCAGATGATTGACGAACACTACTGCTTCCTGACCTACAAGAAGCAGACGCTCAGCGTGGACTGGAAGGAAGTGAGGGGCCGCTATCTCGCCGCGAGGTTGGACACGATGAATGCGTACAATCTTTTTGACCATTGTGCGGCGATGCTCTCGGAGTTGAAGGACGGACATGTGAACCTCTATTCTACGGCTGATGTGGGGCGCAACTGGTCGTGGAAGGAAGACTATCCCAAGAATCTCGATATAGAGTTGCGCGAGAGTTATCTTGGCACAAGGTATAAAATTGCCGGCGGTCTCAAATACAGGATTCTGGAGCGGGAGCGTGTCGACGGGGAAGGGCAGACGGTGAAGGACAGTGTGGGCTATGTGGTCTACGAATCGTTCTCATCGGCTGTCAGCCACAGTTGCATCAACGAGGTGCTCTACTATTTTATTAAATGTAAGGGTATCATTTTGGATATTCGCGGCAACGGAGGCGGTAAATTGGACAACTGTGACATCCTGTCTTCTCATTTCTTCGAGACGAAGACTCATGTGGGCTATATGTCCCACAAAACGGGCAAGGGATGGGATGATTTTTCGTCATTGGAGCCCGAGTACATCACACCGCCCGATTATATCCGTTGGCTACGGCCCGTTGTTGTGTTGACCAACCGCAGCTGTTACTCTGCCGCCAATACCTTCGTGCGCAACATGAAGCATGCTCCCTACGTCATCATAGCTGGAGACCGTACGGGTGGGGGAGGCGGCATGCCTTTCAATGCGGAAATGCCTTGCGGATGGGGTGTTCGCTTTTCGGCCTGTCCTCAATATGACGCTCAAGGAGAAGTGGTGGAGCATGGCATCAGCCCTGATATTTTCTGCTCTTTGGATGATGAAAAAGCCAAAGAGGGCAAAGATTCCATGATAGAGACGGCTTTGACGCTTATTGAGTAACTTTTTATACCTCAATCGGGAAAAATAGGCGTACAATCTACTTTTTTGGCTTAAACATTTTGGTGGTTAAGGAAAATTAACTATCTTTGTAACCCACTTTGAAAAAATGGTGATAAAAAATATTGTTTAATCCAATAAATAATGCGAAATAATCGCGATACAATAATGAAGAAAAATCTTGTCGTTACAGCAGTATTCTCTGCTTTGATGTGTTGTACGGAAGTTGCGGCGCAAGGTAATATCCTCGGTTTGGGTACGGATTCGGAAAATACGCTCTCACTGGCAGAGCGCATCTTCAAACTGGAGAAGAAGACGGAGGCCATCAGTATCTATTTCAACACTCATGTGTCTTTCCAGGACCGTTTCAACGGTGATGATTCGGGCGCCTCTTTTGTCGGCCGTCAGCTCCGTTTTGAGATGTTGGGCAACATCACTAAGCATTGGGGCTACCGCTTCCGTTATCGTCTCAACCGTCCCGGTGTGCAGCAGAGTGACAACTTTAGCAACAACATCGACTTTATGATGATACGTTACAAGTTCAACGATCGTTTCGAACTCACTGCCGGTAAAGAGGGCGTGGCTCTCGGTGGTTATCAGTATGATGACAACCCTATTCAGGTTTTGGAGTTTTGCGATTGGTTGACCGGCATCGACGGCTTCCATTTGGGTATGCAAGGCAGTTGTAAGATAACCCAAGATCACACCATGTATTTAAGCTTGCACAATGCCAACAACGATCGCACCAATGCTTATTATTTTGAGGATCCTACAATTAAATCGTCTCATTTTCCCTTGGGAGCAACGGCCTGTTGGTCGGGCTGTTTCTTTGGTGGCAAGCTGCAGACGCTTTGGTCTTACACATTGCTCAGTGAGGTGCAGAACAATCTCGGTCATCTTGTGATGACGGGCACGAAGTTGAATATGAAGAAGTGGCAATTGATTCTCGACTACTATGGTGCCTGGGAAGATGTGGATCACCATAAGATAGTGTCTTCCGATATGACAAAGGCGCTTGGCACCACCACGTTGGCTCGTGATACGCGCTACCACAGCGTGCTTTTTGACGGTTGCTATCAGCCCACGCCTCACTGGAATCTGACGGCCGGTGTGCGTTATGAAACCGCATCCAGCTCTGCCGACCCTGCTTTCACCGGCTATCGGACCAATATCGGTTATCAGGCTGCCGTGCAGTGGATTCCCGATCTCACCCAGGATGCCCGCATCTCTTTAGCTTACATCGGCAAGACCACGCAATACACCAATGCAGCTCTTGATGATTTCAATCGCGACCGTATTGAGTTGAGTCTCATTTATCGTATCAAGGCATACTAATCACGTCGATTGAATACAAAAGAGAGCGTGTCGAAACCGACACGCTCTCTTTTTGCGTCATTACCTTTATACTTGTAATCTCAGTTCTTACTGCTTATTCTTGCCTATCGCAAAAAGTATGATCACCATAAGCAACGGGCTACCGATGAGACTCAAAGCCAGCCAGCCGGCTATATTCCGGTTGCGGCGTTGAGCCATTATCGCTACCATCACAAAGAGGGTTATCGTCACGGAAAGAGAGGCTACCACAGTAGCAAACGCCGTTGTGGGAGACATGCTGGAAAGAAGTTGGGGAATTCCGCCTATAAATCCTGCAATATCTGAAACGCCATGCAGAATACTGGAGAAATTATAGGAAGAAAATGCAGAAACGAGCAGTACCGTTAACATTATCGGAGCCACGAATTTGAGCATGACCAGATACATAGTCTTGCGACGGAACTTGTAGCCGTTGAGACGCATCTCACCCACCAAAAGCTTGGGCTTTGCCACCCATCCGATAAGTATGCATGTGAAGATTGCAAGCACGGGCATGAACACATTATTGCTGACATAGTCGAAGATGTCCAGAATCTGAGCTGTAGCGCCATTGGGCAGGGGCAGTTCGAAATACCACACATTATAGCCCAAACATACCACTATAGACCAAACAAACCCTGTTCCTGCCATGATGATGACCGACTTGCTGCGCGTCCACCCGAATTTGTCTTTTACACTCGTTACGATGGCCTCCAGGATGGAAACAGCACTTGTCAGAGCCGCGAACAACACCATGAGGAAGAACACCATGCCTATCACCATGCCAAACACACCGAGACTGTCGAAGACCTTTGGCAGAGCAATAAACATCAATCCGGGGCCGGCCTTCATGCCCTCCGTTCCCATAAAGACATACACCACGGGGATAATCATGAGTCCTGCGAGGATGGCTATCAGGGTGTCGAAAATCTCAATGCGGTCCACGGCTTGTCCGAGATTCACCGTCTTCTTCATGTAAGAGCCGTAGGCCACCATGATACCCATTGCTATGGATAGTGAATAGAAGAGCTGGCCCATGGCGTCAAGACAAATCATCATAAAACGGCGCAACGTCAGCCCCTCAAAATTGGGAATGAAATAAACGGCAGCTCCTTCCAGACCTGTGCGTGTCTCTCCGTTGGCATCGGTGTTGGTAATGAAAAGACTGTAGACGCAGATGCTCGCCACCATAACGACAAGAGCAGGCATGATGATGCGGGAATACTTTTCGATGCCTTTCTCCACTCCCCGGTAAACGATAAAGAAACACATCAGCGAGAAGAAAACAGTGAACACCAGCGGTTCCCACTGCGCTGTGATGAACCCCCCGAAGAAGGAGTCGTCGGCAGCCAGTCCTCCGTCAAAGGCCAGGTAGGTGGCAAAATACTTCAGCACCCATCCGCCAATGACACAGTAATAGGGGTAGATGATGTAGGGCACAACGAAAGCCAGCCAGCCGAGAAAGGCCCAGCGCTTATTGATGACACCATAGGCAGTGAGAGGCCCTTGCTGCGTGCGTCGGCCGATGGCCACTTCCGTGATGAGCAGAGTGAAGCCGAAAGTCACTGCTAAGATGATGTAAATCATGAGAAAAAGACCACCGCCATCGCGTGCGGCCAAATAAGGGAAGCGCCAAATGTTTCCCAGGCCTACAGCCGATCCTGCTGCGGCAAGCACAAAGCCCAGAGAACCGCTGAACGAATTTCTCCCTTCGCCTTCCTTCATGTGTTTTGTTTTTTTATCCATATTTGCCTGTATGTTTGTTCAAAAAGACAAATGCGGACCCTTGAAGTACGGCTGAAAGGACTCGAACCTTCACGCTCGAAAGCACCAGATCCTAAGTCTGGCGTGTCTACCAATTCCACCACAACCGCAGCTTCAATCCGCAAAATCTTCACAAAGGTACAAAAAAGTTGATACTTCTTGTTCGTTGTCGGGCGGTTTTTCCCTTTATTTGTTTTTTTTTTCGTAATTTTGCGCCCGAATAATTATAAAATCACATAAAATGGCACAGCAAGAAGACGTTTTTAAGAAAATAGTTTCGCATTGTAAAGAATACGGATTTGTTTTTCCTTCGAGTGATATTTACGACGGTCTCGGCGCCGTGTATGACTACGGTCAGAATGGTGTGGAGTTGAAGAACAACATCAAGCAGTATTGGTGGCAGTCTATGGTGCTGCTTCACGAGAACATTGTGGGCATCGACGCTGCCATCTTCATGCATCCCACAACATGGAAGGCTTCCGGCCACGTGGATGCATTCAACGACCCTCTCATTGACAACCGCGACTCCAAAAAGCGTTATCGTGCGGATGTGCTCATCGAGGAGCAGATTGCCAAGTACGACGACAAGATTGAGAAGGAAGTGGAGAAGGCTCGTAAGCGTTTCGGCGACAGTTTCGACGAGGCTAAGTATCGCGAGACTTCGGAGCGTGTTCGTGAGACTCAGGAGAAGCGCGATGCTCTTCATGAGCGCTACCAGCAGGTGATGAATGCTCCCGGCGGTATCGATCTTGAGGGCATGAAGCAAATCATCCTCGACGAAGAGATTGTATGTCCAATCTCCGGCACGCGCAACTGGACTGATGTGCGTCAGTTCAATCTGATGTTCAAAACCGAGGTGGGCGCAGCTGCAGAAGGTGCCTCCACCATCTACCTGCGTCCCGAGACGGCTCAGGGTATCTTTGTCAATTACCTCAACGTGCAGAAGACCGGCCGCATGAAGCTGCCTTTCGGCATCGCCCAGATAGGTAAGGCCTTCCGTAACGAGATTGTGGCCCGTCAGTTCATCTTCCGCATGAGGGAGTTCGAGCAGATGGAGATGCAGTTCTTTGTTAAGCCCGGCACAGAATTGGAGTGGTTCTCAAAGTGGAAGGAGACGCGAATGAAGTGGCATCAGAACCTCGGCTTCGGTGCAGAGAATTACCGCTTCCACGATCATGACAAACTGGCTCATTATGCCAACGCTGCCACCGACATCGAGTTCCGCATGCCTTTTGGCTTCAAGGAGGTGGAGGGTATTCATTCCCGTACCAACTTTGACCTTTCAAGCCACGCCAAATACAGCGGCAAAAAGATAGAATATTTCGATCCGGAAACCAACGAGAGTTATACGCCTTTCGTCATTGAGACGTCTATTGGTGTGGACCGTATGTTCCTCTCCATTATGTGTCACAGTTTCGAAGAACAGAAACTTGAAAATGGCGAGACGCGCACTGTCTTGCATCTGCCTGCAGCGTTGGCTCCCGTGAAGTTGGCCGTATTCCCCCTCACCAAGAAGGACGGCATGCCCGAGAAGGCTCAGGAAATCATCAACGAACTCCGCTTCCACTTCAATTGTAAGTACGAGGAAAAAGACCAGATCGGCAAGCGCTATCGCCGTATGGACGCCATTGGCTGTCCCTATTGTGTCACCGTGGATCAGCAGACGATGCAGGACGATACTGTCACCCTGCGCGACCGTGACACCATGGAGCAGCGCCGCGTGAAGATTTCTGAGTTGCGTGGTATTATCGAAGATCAGGTGAGCATCACTTCTCTGTTGAAACGTTTGCTTTGATGAAATCGCTTTGGACCATAGCTTTGGCCTGCGTGCTTTTTGCGGCCTGTTCGGACACGGACGACAGTTACGACGGTTACGCCAATTGGAAGGCACGCAACGCCGAGTGGTTTGCTCAGGTGCTCGACTCTGCCCGCACCGACATTGCGGCCAAAGGTGACAACAGTGTGTGGCGTATTCGCCGCACGCTGCTTAAGACCGACGCTTCCAATGGTAACGACTCCAACTATGTAGTTATGAAGAAGTTGGGCATTATTAAGGAGCAGGGCGTGCTGAGTCCCACCTACACCGACACCGTGTGCTTGGCTTATCGAGGCTGGCTCATGGAGCGTATGGACTATGTATATAATGATGAAACTCTGTCTCCGATAAAAACTGTATTTGCACAGACCTTCTTTGGCAACTTCGATCCCAAGACTGCTGGCATAGTGGAGGCGCCCGTGAGTGAATATATCGAGGGGTTCGCTACTGCACTTCAGTATATGAAGAGCGGTGAAATGTGGATGGTCTATATCCCTCAGGGCATTGGCTACGGTGCAGAGGATAAAACAGTTATTCCTGCTTATTCCACACTGCAATTTTTCGTGTGGATGCAGTCGTGGCGTCGCAGCGGTATTCCCGGTGACATGTAGGGCAGGGGACTATTGGAATTAAAACTAAATTTAAGGAAAAAGATATATGAAAGTAGCAATTGTAGGGGCCAGCGGAGCCGTAGGACAGGAGTTCCTGCGTGTGTTGGCAGAGAGAAATTTTCCGATGGACGAGCTGGTGCTCTTCGGTTCTGAACGCAGCGCTGGCCGCACATACACATTCTGTGGCAAGGAGCTTACGGTGAAGCTCCTGCAGCACAACGACGACTTCAAAGACATCGACATCGCTTTCACGTCTGCCGGAGCCGGCACATCGAAGGAATTCGAGCAGACCATTACGAAATACGGCTGTGTGATGATCGACAATTCTTCCGCTTTCCGTATGGACAAGGATGTGCCCTTGGTGGTGCCTGAGTGTAATGCCAAGGATGCCCTTGACCGTCCCCGCGGCGTCATAGCCAATCCCAACTGCACGACCATCATGATGGTGGTTGCGCTTCAGGCTTTGGAGAACATCCAATATCGTCAGGTGTTGGCCGGTGAGAAGCCCACTGTGGAGAAGTTTGCCTATCAGTTGGCTTTCAATGTTATTCCTCAAATTGACGTCTTCACGGACAACGGTTACACCAAAGAGGAGATGAAGATGTACAACGAGACGAAGAAAATTATGCACACCGATGCCGAATGTTCGGCCATGTGTGTTCGTGTACCTTCTCTGCGTTGTCACAGTGAGGCTGTTTGGGCCGAGACGGAGCGTCCTGTCAGTGTTGCCGAGTTCCAGGAAGCCGTTAAGCATGGCAATGGCCTTCAGCTGATGGACGAGCCTGCCGACAAGAAGTATCCCATGCCCCTCTTCCTTGAAGGTTGCGACGATGTCTATGTTGGTCGTGTGCGTAAAGATTTGGCCAACCCCAACGGCATCACTTTCTGGCTTGTGAGCGACCAGATTCGCAAGGGTGCTGCTCTCAACGCCGTTCAGATCGCCGAGTGGCTGCTGAAGAACGACAAGCGCTTCGCCTGAACGTCTTAACATTCTTTCCTTGTGATTAAAGACCCCACATGGATATTCTTGGTGGTGCTGGCAGTCATCCTGCTGGCACCCATCGTGTTGCGCCGTTTGCGCATTCCCAGCATCATCGGTCTCATTGTGGCCGGCATAGTACTGGGAGAGCACGGCTTGGGTCTTATTGAGCGCGACCGCAGTTTCGAGATGTTCGGCCAAGTCGGCATCTATCTCATCATGTTCATGGCGGGCCTGGGGCTCAATATGGGCAGCGTGAAGCGCTATGGCCGCGAGGGTCTGCTTTTCGGCGTGCTCACATTCCTCGTGCCCTTCTTCATGGGTTTGGCGACCTCCTATTGGATGTTGGGTCTGGGGTGGACCACTTCCATGCTGATGGCCTGTATCTTCTCGTCCCACACGCTGGTCACATATCCTGTGGTGCAGCGTTACAGCCTGTCCCGTCATCCCAAGGTAGTGGTTTCCGTGGTGGCTACGGCGTTCACCACGTTTCTCTCTCTGCTGATTCTGGCGGTGGTGATTGATATGGAAAACGCCCGCTCTGTGTGGGATCTTTCCCGGCTGGCTTTGAGCATCGTGCTCTACGGCGGGGCGATGCTTTATTGTGTGCCCCGTGTGGGACGATGGTTCCTGCGTCGCTACGATGAGCCCGTTACGCAGTTCATCTTTATGCTTCTGCTCCTTTTCCTCTCGGCGGCTTTGGCTCGTTTGGCGGGCATTGCTCCGCTCTTGGGCGCTTTCTTGTGCGGCCTGTTGGTTAATCGCCTCATTCCGCGCATGTCGCCGCTGATGAACCGCATTGAGTTCTTTGCCAATGCTTTCTTTGTGCCCTATTTCCTTATCGGTGTAGGCATGCTTATTGACGTTCATGTGTTCCTGTCCTCTCAGGCGATTCTCTGGATGGCGGTGGTGATGGTGAGTGTCGGGCTGCTGTCCAAGTGGATTGCCGCTGCGCTCCATCAAGGCATTATGCGGGCTAACAGTGCCACGCGTCTGCTCACCTTCGGATTATCGAGTGCTCATTCTGCCGGAGCATTGGCCATCGTCATGACCGCGGCTGCTCCGGAAGTGGGGCTCGCATAGTGTCTTCCATCGCCACCGACCGGGGCGCACGTCGTTTGGCCATCCGCGAAGCGCGCACCGAGGACAACCGGGGCGCTTATCACGGACGCTGCCTCACATTCTACGAGAAGAAAGATACTGTGGACGATCTGACGCAGCTCTCCATCATGCTCTGCAATCACGACATTCCGACACCTGTGATGGGTCTCACTGTCACCTTCGAAGATGAGGCTACGGAGCAACAGCAGCACGCAGCACATTCGCTCTTGGAGCGGGCCCGCCTGCTTTGCACTTCTGCCGATGTGGTGATGCGCATCATGTCGCGTGTGAGCAATAATGTCGTCTCCGGCATTCAGCACGCCACCACCGAGTATGAGTGCGGCGAAGTCTTGTTGTCTTATGATGTTTCCGCTGCCCAGAACTCTCTGCTCCCCAAACTGGTGGCCGCATCTTCTCTCGAGGTGGTGGCTTACGACAATTTGGTTCCGCCTTCCACGTTGCGCCGCATTGTGGTGGCGATGCCGCAGAAAGCGGAGTTGGAGGTGGGCTTTTACAAATGGGTGGAGCATGTCTGCCGTGTGGCGGCCAATATTGACGCCCGTATGGAATTTCACGCCCATGCCGACACTTTGCCGCATCTGCGCTCCTATCTGTGGCAGCACCACATGTCCTTGCGTGCCGAGTATCACGAAATGCCCCTCTGGACGCGTATCATGTCGCTGCAGCAGCGAGTCGGACGAGACGATCTCATGGTCTTTGTCCTCTCGCGTCCGGGCTTCATTTCCTATCGTGGCGCCATGAGCGGCTTGCCTTTGCAGCTTCGCCGCTATTTCTCTCACACCAACATCATGATGATTTATCCCGACCAAGGCCAATGATACAACTGAAAGACATCCGCAAGAGTTTCGGCTCTCTTGAAGTGCTTAAGGGCATTGATCTCACCATCGGCGAGAGCGAGTTGGTGAGCATCGTCGGCAGCAGTGGCGCCGGCAAGACCACATTGCTTCAGATTATGGGCACGCTCGATGCGCCGACCAGCGGCGAGGTGTTCATCGACGGCGAGTGTGTCAATCGCTTTTCGGAGCGGCGTTTGGCCCGTCTGCGCAACAGTCGCATCGGTTTTGTTTTTCAGTTTCATCAGCTCCTGCCCGAGTTTTCCGCTTTGGAGAACGTCATGATTCCGGCGCTCATAGGTGGCGCCGAGCGCAAGGCGGCTTCTGCACGTGCTATGGAGCTGCTCGACCTCATGGGGCTCACTGAGCGTGCGGCACATCGCCCCAATGAGCTTTCCGGCGGTGAGAAGCAGCGTGTGGCTGTGGCGCGTGCGCTGGTCAACAATCCCACTGTGGTCCTAGCCGACGAGCCCTCCGGCAGTCTGGACAGCCGCAACAAGGAGGAGCTGCATGCGCTCTTTGCCCGTCTGCGCGACGAGCTGCATCAAACTTTTGTCATCGTCACTCACGACGAGAGCCTTTCGCGCCAGACCGACCGCACCATTCGCCTTGTCGACGGCTTGGTGGTCTGAGTCCGTTCTTTATTATAATATTAGGTATATAAAAGAAGTCAGCCCCTCCAAGCAGGAGAGGCTGATGTTCTTTCTCTAAGGAGAGAAGGGGAGAAAGGCTTTTAGGCCTCTTCCTCCTTCACGTTCATGCGCTTTTCAGCGATGCGGGCCTTTTTACCTGTGAGGTTGCGCAGGTAGTAGAGCTTGGCGCGACGCACCTTACCCACTTTGTTGATCTGAATGCTGTCGATGTTGGGCGAATCAATGGGGAAGATACGCTCTACACCCACGGTGCCGCTCATCTTGCGCACGGTGAAGCGACGCTTGTCTCCGTGACCGCTGATCTTGATGACCACGCCACGATAGAGCTGGATACGCTCCTTGTTACCCTCGACAATCTTGTAAGCTACAGTGATGGTGTCACCGGCCTTGAAGGCGGGGTGCTGTTTCCCCGTAGCAAATGCTTCTTCAGCAATCTTAATGAAATCTGCCATATCGTTTGACTGACTTTAAAGGTTGTGTGTCGATCGACGCAGGCATAACGAACCACTCTTTTTTTCGCCAGCGACCTACGCGAAAGCGGATGCAAAGGTACGGAAAAGTTTTCATTCGGCCTGCTCTTTTTCTCTCTTTTTTCTGCCTATGAGTGGTTTTTTGTGCATATTGTTCTCATTTTTCTTTCAATATAGTCCCGACAATCGAAAATTTTCTATAATTTTGCACTGGATTTTGTGAATAATTAACATTGAAACAAGAAAACATATCATACACTCAATGAAAAGAATGCATTTATCCGAGTTGGGCTGCCTGTTGAGCGCAGCGCTTATGTTGGGCTCTTGCGGGCTCGACATGCCCAAAGAAACCCAGTCGTCGTTTGAGACTATCACGATTAAGAAGCAGGACATCACGGTGCCCGTGAAGTTCAGTGCCAGGATGAAGGGTAAGACCGATGTGACCGTCACGCCCCAGGTGAGCGGACAGCTGATGCAGATTTGCGTCACTGAGGGTGACCGTGTGAACAAGGGTCAGACGCTTTTCGTTATCGATTCGCGCAACGCCCAGCTCGAGTTGGAGGCCGCTCAGGCCAATCTGGAGGCCGCTCTGGCTTCGGAGAGTTCGGCCCAGTTGGAGTACGAATCCAACAAAAACCTTTTTGAGAAAAACATCGTGAGCCGCTTCATGCTCGACAATTCGGAGAACTCCTACAAGCGCGCTCAGGCTGCTGTGGCTCAGGCCCGCGCTTCCGTCAACCGTGCGAAGGTCAACCTGGGCTTTTGCACCATCACGGCGCCTGTGGCCGGCATCATCGGTGAGATTCCCGTGCGTTCGGGCGATCAGGTGTCACCCATGACGCAGCTCACCATCCTGAGCGGTAACAACGAGATGAATGCCGAATTCTCCGTAACGGAGAACATCGTCGAGACCATGGTGCAGGAAGGTATGAGCAAGGGCGACAAGGAGAAATATATGGAGCAACTGCCCGATGTGTCTTTCGTGATGAAGAACGGCACGGAGTATCCTCTCAAGGGGCGCATCACCAGCCTTACCGGCGTGGTCAATGCGGCTACGGGTTCTCTGGTTTGTAAGGCCACGTTCCCCAATCCCGACGGTCATCTCTATTCCGGCATTCAGGGCACTGTGGTGCTCCCGATGACCGAGAACGCCGTGATGGTGGTTCCGCAGGTGGCTGTGGTGAAGCTGCAGGACCGTCAGCAGGTCTATAAGGTGCAGCCCGACAGCACCGCCACTGCTGTCGAAGTGACGACGGCTGACGCCGGCAACGGTCAGGATTTCATCGTTATGAGCGGCCTTTCCGAAGGCGATCGCATCGTCACCGTGGGTGCCAACAACGTGTCGGAGGGCCAGAAGGTGCTCTTCCCGGAGGCAAAGGGTAAGAAGTGAAGAGTGAAGAGTGAAGAATCCGGTTTACATTCGACATTCGACATTTGACATCCGATTATTATGAAAGAGAATATTTTCATCAAAAGATATGTGATGGCCTGTGCCATCTCCATCGTGATCGCCATGGTGGGCTTCATCTCGATGTCCACGCTGCCCGTTGAGCAGTATCCCAATATCGCACCGCCTCAGGTGAGTGTTTCGACCACTTATACGGGTGCCGACCCCGGCACGATTATGGAGTCCGTCATCCGTCCCCTGGAGGAGGAAATCAACGGTGTTCCCGGCATGATGTACATCACCTCCAAGGCCACTTCGACGGGCAATGTGACCATCAACGTCTTCTTCGAGCAGGGCACCGATCCCGACATTGCGACGGTCAACGTGCAGAACCGCGTCTCCAAGGGTCAGTCCTCTCTGCCCAGCGATGTGCTCAAGATGGGCATCACGGTGCAGAAGCAGCAGAGCAACATCCTCTGTATTCTCGGTGTGAAGAGCAACGACGGCAAATACAGCGACGACTTCATTTCCAACTACGTGGACATCAACGTCGTGCCGCGTTTGAAGCGTATCACCGGTGTGGGCGACGTGCAGAATCTGGGCAACACCTATGCCTTGCGTATCTGGATGAAGCCCGATGTCATGGCGCAATACGGCCTCTCTCCCGACGATGTTTTCGCCGCCATCACCACTCAGAGCTTTGTCACCCCGACGGGTTCTTTCGGTGAGCTGAGCACGAACAAATATCAGTACACGATGGAGTATGAGGGTTCCGACGACGGCGGTCATCTGCTCTATCTGAAGGACGTTGCCGAGGTGGAAATCGGTGCCCAGACCTACAGCTTCATCTCCGACATCAACCAGAAGCCGAGCTCGATGCTCATGATTTTCCCAACGCCGGGCGCCAACGCCACCGATGTCAATGCACGCATCCGTAAGACGTGCGACGACCTGCGTGCCACGATGCCTGCCGGCTTGGAGTTTGTCACGATGATGACTTCCGACGACTTCCTCTTTGCCGCCATCCACAACGTGGTGGAGACGCTCATCATCGCCATCATCCTGGTGATTCTCGTGGTGTTCTTCTTCCTGCAGAACATTAAGGCCACCATCATTCCTTCCATATCGATTATCGTGTCTCTGATGGGCACGTTTGCCGTGGTCCAGATGGCCGGCTTCTCGCTCAACATCCTCACGCTCTTCGCCCTTGTGCTGGCCATCGGTACGGTGGTCGACGACGCCATTGTGGTGGTCGAGGCGGTGATGGCGAAGATGGAGGGCGGCGTCACGGATGCCCGTGAAGCCACTCGCCAGGCTATGAGCGAGGTGACGGTGGCCGTCATCTCCTGTACGCTGGTCTTCATGGCCGTGTTCATTCCCGTGACCTTCACGGGCGGCACTTCCGGCACTTTCTTCACCCAGTTCGGCATCACGATTGCCTCTTCCGTAGGCCTCTCGTGCGTGTCGGCTCTGACGCTGTGCCCGGCCCTCTGTGCCATCATGCTGAAGATGTCCGATGCGGGTGAGGGCAAGGGTCTGACCTACTACACCAAGAAGGCCTACGAGGCCGGCTACAACGCCGTTCTCAGAAAATATTCCGGCGCCGTGCAGAAGTTCATCAAGCGCCCTGCGCTCTCGTGGCTCATTCTGACCGGGGCTGTGGTGCTGATGGTCTTCTTCATGAAGAATCTGCCTTCCGGCCTTGTGCCTCAGGAGGACCAGGGCGTCTTCCTGGCTGAGGTGCGCGCTCCCGAGGGTTTCACCCTGCAGCAGACCAACGAGATGATGAAGCAGGTGGAGGAGAAGGTGCGTGAGATCCCCGAGCTGGAGAGCTACGCCACATCGTGCGGCTACGGCCTGATTTCGGGCTACGGTTCCAGCTACGCCACTCTGGTGGTCCGCCTGAAGAATTGGGAGGAGCGTCCGGGCATGAACCACATGATCGACCTCGTCCTGGGTCGCTTCTATTATGCCTGCAAGGAGATTAAGAATGCGCAGGTGCTGCCGTTCCAGATGCCGCAGATTCCCGGCTACGGCACGAGCAGCAACGTGAACCTCGTGGTGCAGGATCCCACCGACGGCAACCTCAGCGAGTTTGCCAAGCAGACCGACCGCTTCCTGGCCAAGCTCTCCGAGCGCAAGGAGATCAGTTCGGCTCTGTCGGCTTATTCCGAGCGCTTCCCGAAGTATCAGGTCTATGTCGATGCCGCCCAGTGCGACCGCTCCGGCGTCTCGCCCAAGACGGTGCTCACCACGTTGGGCAACTACTGCAGCGGCGCCTACATCGGCAACTTCAACCAGTTCGGCAAGGTGTACCGCATCATGGCGAGCGCCGCTCCCGAATACCGTCTCGACCCCTCTTCGCTCAACAACATCTTCGTGAAGGTGTCCGGCGGCAAGATGTCGCCCCTCTCGGAGTTTGTCACGCTGAAGGAGTTTGTCGGTCCCTCCGGCATTGAGCACTTCAACCTCTTCCAGAGCATTACCTGCCAGGTGACGGCCGCCAACGGCGTCAGTGAGGGTCAGGCGCACAAGGTCATCGAAGAGGTCTTCCGCCAGGAGATGCCCAAGACCGCCACGTTCGAATACAGCGGCATGTCGCGCGAGGTGGAGGAAACTGCCGGTTCCAACACCACCGTCATCATCTACCTCATCTGCGCCGTGCTCATCTACCTCATTCTGGCTTCGCTCTACAATTCGTGGTTCACGCCGTGGGCCGTGCTTCTGAGTGTACCTTTCGGTCTGATGGGTGCCTTCATCTTTGCCTATCTGGGTTCGCTGCTCAAGCTGCCCGGCATGGACAACAACATCTATCTGCAGACGGGTGTCATCATGCTCATCGGTCTGCTGGCCAAGACGGCCATCCTGATCACGGAGTTTGCCAGCGAGCGCCGCAAGCAGGGTCTGGGCATCACCGAGGCGGCCTTCGAGGCCTGCAAGGAGCGCCGCGTCCCATTCTGATGACGGTGGCCACGATGATCATCGGCATGGTGCCCCTCGTCATTGAGGGCGGTGCCGGTGCCAACGGCAACCGCGCTTTGGCTTTGGGTGTCATCGGCGGCATGAGTGTCGGCACTGTGGCGCTGCTCTTCGTGGTGCCTGCCTTCTTCATCGTGTTCCAGGGGCTCCACGAGCGTTTCCAGGGAAAGGACTAATCTTTAACACAATATCACAAAAACATCAACAAAATGAAAAAATCATTGTTGCTGAGCGGCGTGCTTCTCTTCATGGGAGCAAATCTTTTAAAGGCTCAGATGGACGAGAGATTCAATGACGGTAAAGTGCCCTACGGCTGGTATGCCGACGGTTGGACCGTGAAAGACGGCGCCGCACAGAAGGGCTCCTCTTCCAGCGGTTTTTCCATGCCGGGCAGTAACAGCGATGAGGGTTTCACCTATCTGATGACGCCTCCCCTGAAGGTATCTGCCGGTGAGAATCTGGTCTTCTCCGCCAAGAAGAGCGGGGGTGGGGGTATGGACTCCTTCATGGGCAGCAAGGACTCCACTTTCGTGGTTGAGCGATGCGTCTACGGACAGCACAAGTGGATTCAGGTTGCCGATTTCACCACCGAGATGGAGACCGACTACAAGACCTTCACCGTTTCGGGCACCGAGGCCGGTGAATACCGTTTCCGTTTCCGTTCGGGCAACACCGTGCTGATCGACAGTGTGGCCGGCTTCACCATTGACATGGAGGCTCCCGATATCCTCGTGATCGACACCGTCGGCGACGCCCACGGTGCGGTGAAGATGATCGATTTCAGCCTTTGCTATAAGGATTCCGTCAAGCAGGTGCTCGTGGTGAACACCGCCACCGGCAAGCTTGTCGTGAACAACAGCATGTCCGAAGCAGCGAAATTCTCCTTCAGCAAGTCTTCGATGGAGATTGCCGGCGGCGATTCGCTGGACGTTGACGTCAAGTTCCTGTTTGCAGCCGGACAGCCCGGCAAGAACGAGTCGCTGGCTTCGTTCAAGCCCTCCGACTCCCGTGTGGAGGCTGCCGAAATCATGACCTACGCCATCGTCACCGAGCCCGGCGTGTGGATGGAGGATTTCAACGGCGAGGCCGAGCCCAAGTCGTGGGTGATTGACGGATGGACGGTCGAGAAGGGTGTGGCCCATGTCACCGAGCCTTCCGGCGGTGCTGCGTTCGGCATGGGCGGCAGTGCTTTTTATCTCACCACTCCTCCCGTCACGGTAGCCGGCAACACCCAAGCGCTGATTTTCTCCGTGAAAGACGGTGACGACGGCGGCGGCATGGGCGGCATGATGGGCGGCGGCAGCAGCAGCCCCACAATCACCGTGGAGAAGACGGTTTACGGCAGCAACAAGTGGGAGAAGGTCAAGGTCATCGGAGGTCTTGAGGGCGATTACCGCGTCAAGTGGATTTCCGGCATCGAGCCGGGTGACTACCGCTTCCGCTTTGTGGCTTCCGACAGCATCGTCATCGATTCCGTGGCCGGATTCCAAATCAAGGAGAACGCGCCCGATATGTACATCACGCAGGAAGACAAGGCTGTCAACTACGTCTTCTACGGCCTGTGCAAGAGCAATGTCACCAAGAGCTTCAAGGTCTATAATTCCGGCACCGGCGCCATCACGATCAATCTGGCTTCCACCAGTGAGTTCTTCAATGTGAAGACCCCTGTGTTGGACATTCCCGCTTCGTCCAGCGTCAACGTCGATGTGGAGTTCCTCTTCGAGAGCGCTCCCTGCGGTGAGAACAGCTCCGTTCTGGTGTTTGCGCCACAGAGCGAGGTGCTGACGCCCCAATACATCGCCCTCAGGGCTTACAAGATCAGCAACGAGGCCTGGTCTGAGGACTTCGATCCCGAATACGTCGTGGAAGACGAGTCCGAGCCGCTTCCCTTGCCTGAAGGGTGGGAGTCCACCGGCTGGCAGGTGAGCAAGCCCAGCGGCGGCATGATGGACATGATCGGCGGCGGCGACAGCGCTCCGAAGTCCTGGCAGGCTACCACCGATTCCAAGGAATATGAGCTGATTACCCCGCGTCTGCAGGCCCTTCAGGGCGATGTGCTCTCCTTCGACGTGGAGATAGACGCCATGGCCGGCATGATGGGTTCGTTCAGCGGCGGCGATCCTTCCGTGCTCATGATGTACTACCGTCGCGATGTGGACAGCGACTGGACCCTCTACAACTACTTCGCGCGTTCGGAGACCGTCTATTTCAAGGCGCCCTACTCGGGCATTTACCGCCTGAAGTTCACCGGCACCGGTTCGCTCGACAACTTCCTCGGCTTCACGCTCCCCGCAGAGCCCGTAGCTCTGATTGACGGCGCCGACAACAGCGCTGTCATCGAGGAGAACGACGGCAAGGTGGTCAACGTCACCTACGACCGTGAGTTCTCTGCCGAACAGGCTCCCGACGGCACGTGGCAGAGCCGCGCCTATGCCGTCAGCCTGCCCTACGACTTCAACTTCAACGCTTACTACAGCCGCGCTCAGGTGGGTGTTTACCGCCTCGACTTTGTGGATGAGTTCTACGGCGAATATGTCTTCACCAGGACCGACGGCAACCTGCCCTCCGGCACGGCCGCTCTGGTGGTGGTCAATGAGGGCTTCGTGAACCTGAGCGCCGTCGAGACGCTCTTCAGCAAGGAGCTCAAGGCGAGCGACGTCTATGCCTACGGCGCCGCCGAGCCCTCTGTGGTCGGCACCTGGCAGGGCAACTTCGACGCCATCTCCGAGGGTGACGAGCGTGCCGAGGGCGCTTACGCTATGGACGACCACGGCAACTGGAAGCCCCTCGCTCCGCGTCTGACACCCGAGTTGTCGTTCCGCGCTTTCCGCGCCTTTATGAAGATGAACGAGGCCGGCAAGGAGAGCTACAGACCGATGACGCGTCAGACGCTGGCTACCGCTCCCGAGAGCGCCCAGAGCAGAGTCCGTACCGCCGATGACGGTGTGGAGCACGACGGTCTCAAGCGCTTCCCCGCCCAGCTTTTCAGCGGCGACCTCCCGGGTCTGCCCGACGTCACCGGCATCACCACCGTCCGCACGGTGGAGGCCGACGGCTCACAGCGCTATTTCGACCTTCAGGGTCGTGAGCTCGGCGGTGAGCCCGAGAGAGGATATTATATCGTCAACGGTAAGAAATTCAAGAAGTAAGCCATGAAAAGATTGCTCAGCAGGATTTTCTTCCTGACGTTGATATGCTCCGCGGCGCTCTTCTCGGCTTGCTCTTCCGACGACGCGCCTGCCGTTCCCGTGGATCCTCCCGTGGATCCGCAGCCCGTTCCTCCGTCCGACCGCGATGTGCTTGCGGCGAAGCTTAAGAAGGACGCCGCCGTGCTGGCCGACCAGTTGGACTTCAGCGCCATCGAGACGACGTCGGATGCCACCCGCCAGCTCCTCTCGCTGATGGGCCGGGGCCGTTACTTTATGCGCGACATGCAGACGGCGATGGTCATGATCACCGCCCGCAACATCTCCGAGAGAAAGCTGCCAACTACCGCATCGGCACCACCGGCGGCTCGTTGGAGTTCATCTTCCCCGCCACCATCGGTGACTATCCCAAGACGCTCTACAAGTTGACCTTTGCCAGCAACAAAAACTGGGACGCCGTCCCCGAACTGTTCAATGTTACGCTCAGCGGTATGTTCGGCGACAGGGAGCGTGTGCTCAGCAAGTCGTCGGCCAACATCGTGATGGCGTCCGACTATGCCGGCATGGCAGCAATAGCTTTGGGAGCATTCGCCTTCGACGGCCGGATGAACTTCTTTACGCCCGACGACCCCGACCGGAGTGTCTGCGCCGTTGACCTCATGGCGATGAGGGATGCCAACAACACGCTCAGCTTCGGCTGCGACTACGAGCAGGGCGGTCGGACCGTTTTCGACATGACGGTTGATCTTCCCCTGCCGGAGGACTTCGTCATTAACTCCATCGGTGAGGCCGTCGAGGCCGCTGAGGGTATCGAGGCCGTTGCCGATGTGCTGGGCAATCTGGCCGTGGAGTCCGTTATTGCTGACGGCGCCGACTTTATGCCCGCCCTGAGGGATGTCATGGAGGGCGTCAAAGACAAGGAGCTCGCGCCCGAGGAGTTCAGCCGTCGTGTTGAGCGTCTCAACGGAAGCCTGCTCATGGTGATTGCCGGTGAAGACAACACGGAACCCGTCCCCATGAAGCTGCTCGGCGAGCAGGGCGAGGAGGCCTATTGCGTGATGCCGGCCTTCCGCTTTGCCGGTTCTTCGGACTACACGCCGCTCAAGCAGGTCGTCGATGCCGCCACCTACGACAATCTGGTGGAGATTTACCACAAGACGGCGCTGCCCGTGGGCAAGACCGCTGCGGCCTATTCCGACCTGCTGACCGTGATGATGCAGATCCTGCCCATCCCCGGCACAAAACAGTAAACCAAACTGACTTAAAATATGATGCATTCTCTAAAATTTGTTGTCATCGTGGCCCTGAGCTCCCTGCTTGCGGGTTGCGGTCTGTTTAAGAAATACGAGAACAAGGTGGAGGCGCCTGCCGACCCCTTCGGCACCACCGAGGACGTCGTGGCGGCCTCCGGCGACACTTCCATCTCCGCCATGACATGGCGCGAGTTCTTCACCGATCCGCTGCTCCAACAGCTCATCGACTCTGTGCTCGCCGGCAACACGGACTTCAACTCCGCCCGCATCGCGGTGGAGAAGAGCCAGGCTTCCCTGAAAGCTGCCAAGCTGGCCTATCTGCCTTCCATTCATTTGGGCCCCCAGGGCAACCTCTCCCGCTTCGACGACCTGCCTTGGGCGCGCACCTACAATCTGCCGCTGCAAATCTCTGTTGACCTCGACTTCTTCGGCTCCATCACCAACAAGAAGCGTGCCGCCGCTGCCGTGCGCATGCAAGCTGAGATGCAGAAGGAGGCCGTTCGCGTCAACCTCATCTCCGCCACGGCGCAGCAATACTATATGCTGCAGCTGCTCGACCGCGAGCTCGACATCCTCATTCAGACCGACAGCCTCTGGCGTGCTTCACTCGAGACGCAGAAGGCCCTTTGGGAGAACGGCAAGGCCTACAGCACCGCCGTCAACCAGCTGGAGTCGTCGTATCTCGACATGAAGACGCAGATTGTGGACACCCGTCGCCAGATACGAGCCGTGGAGAATGCCATCTGCCTTCTGCTGGGCGTCACGCCGCGCCATATCGAGCGCGGCCACTGGGGCACCACTGCGCTCCACCATCCCGAGGCTTTGGGCGATGCCGGCCAGCGCATGTTCGACGTGCAGTATCTCAAGATCGGCGTGCCCGCCACGATGCTGGAGTTGCGTCCAGACATCCGCATGGCCAACTTCGCCATGGAGGAGGCTTTCTATAACACGCAGACTGCCCGCGCCGCTTTCTTCCCCAGCGTCACCCTTTCGGGCACTGTGGGGTGGACCAATTCTGCCGGCGGTGTGGTGATGGATCCTGCCGGTCTCTTGCTCAACTTTGCCGGACAGCTCCTGCAGCCTGTCTTTGCCCGCGGCAAGATACGCGCTGCCCACAAGATTGCCAAGCTGACCGAGGAGGATCTCAAGAAGAAATACGTGCAGACGGTCATTGAGGCCGGCAACGAGGTCAACGAGGCTATGGCCGACTGTCAGGACGCCCGCGAGAAGTACGGCTTCTACGGCCGTCAGGTGGAGGTGTTGACCGAGGCTTATCGCGGCACCCACGAGCTGATGGATGCCGGCAAGGCCGGCTATCTTGAGGTGCTCACGGCGCAGGAGCGTCTGCTGGGTGCCCAGCTCAACGAGGCCATCAACCTCTACGACGGCGCCCGTGCCGTCATCGCCCTCTACATCGCCCTCGGCGGCGGAGGAGAGTGACCTTTTTATAGTTTAGAGTTTAAAGATTATAGTTAGGGCTGCCGGAGTAATCCGGCGGCTTTTTTATTATTTTTCGTTTTTATGAACGGACACAAATTAACGCTTGTCCGCAATGTCCGCAATGTCCGTTGAATGTTTTTTTTGCATACCCCGGATATACTCATTGAGCCCAATAAATCAGGGGTGCTGCAGCAGTGATGCAGCGGCTCTAAGCGGACACAAAGGGCATTACTTAATTAAGCAGCGCTTAGGCCGTCACTCAAAGTAGAGCGAGAAGACAATCATCTTGGCCTTCATCTTGTCCACACTCTTGGTGAACTTGATGGTGGGATTGTCCTCCAGGTCGTCGCGCTGGGAATTCAGCACATCGACCACGGAAAGGCAAAACTTCAGCTCGGGAATCAGCTTGAAGTAGCGCAGATAGATGTCGCAGCCCATGCCGATCTCCAGCATGAAGTCGAAACGCTTGTCGCGGATGGGATCGCCCACGGCGTCGTTGAGCTTTATCTGAGGCGCCACACCCACGAGGAAATACGGACGGAAGTTGCCGGAACGCGGCGCCGCCAGCTTCAGCTCCAACGGCAGCGAGAGGTAGTTGCAGCGCATGTTCTGCGTGGTGTCGCGGCCGCTGGTCTGCTCGTGGAACTTCAGATGCTTCTGGCCGAAGTTGATGCCGGGGGAGAAGCGCAGCTCCATGTACTTGTTCAGACGCAGGGCGCCCAAGACACCTACGCTGAAGCCCGGCTCCCAGCGATCCTGCTCCGTGTACCACTGCTCTCCCGTCTCGGGGTCCGTGTAGCCCGTGTTGTTGAACTTGCTCTCCATCATGTTCATGCCCAGATAGAAGCCCCAGTGGAAACGACGGTTGTCGATATACGGCTTGTTCATCAGCGTCTGCGTCTGTGCCGCAAGGCGTTGACTCCCCTGTACGCAAGGCATGAGCACGGCGAGCAGGAGCATGAGTATGAAAAGCGCGCGTTTCACTATAGAGAATAACCCCGAAAAAGGCTTTTTTATTGTCCGAATAACTATTTTTGATGAGCGAAATGCACTTTTTCCGAGAAAAATTTGGTCGGTATCACTATTTTTAAGTATCTTTGCATCGAAAACAAACGCATTCCGTTTATATACATTAATTAAATAAATAAAGAAAACTATGGCTTACAAAATTGGTGAAGACTGCGTAGCATGCGGCACTTGTATCGACGAATGTCCCGTTGGTGCCATCTCTGAGGGCGATATCTACTCTATCGACCCCGATCAGTGCACCGAGTGCGGCACCTGTGCCGACGCTTGCCCCTCCGGCGCCATCTCTCTCTAAAGAGAAAAGCAAGAGAAAGAAAAGAAAGCCCGACCTCCTCAAGAGGCCGGGCTTCTTTGTCGGGCTTACCCTCAGGCCAGACGGGAGAGACACTCCTTGATGCGGCGCAGGGCCTCGCGGATGTTGTCGTCGCTCGTGGCGTAGCTCATGCGGAAGCACTCGGGGCTGCCGAAGGCGTCGCCGCCCACAGTGGCCACATGGCCCACCTCAAGCAGATACATGGCCAGGTCGGTGGAGTTCTGTATGGTGCGGCCGTCGGCGCTCTTGCCGAAGAAGCTGCTGCACTTGGGGAAGAGGTAGAAGGCACCTTCGGGCTCGTTGACCTCCAGGCCGGGAATCTCGCGCGCCAGAGACACGATGAGGTTCTTGCGGCGCTCGAAAGCCTGACGCATGTCCTCCACGCACTGCTGCGGGCCGGCGAAAGCGGCCTCGGCGGCCTTCTGCGACACGGAGCAGGGGCCGGAGGTGTACTGGCCCTGCAGCTTGTTGCAGCCCTTGACAATCCAGTCGGGGGCGGCGATGAAGCCGATGCGCCAGCCGGTCATGGCATAAGCCTTGGAGACGCCGTTGATGATGACCACGCGGTCCTTGATGTCGGGGAACTGGGCCATGGAGGCGTGCGCGCCCACGTAGTTGATGTGCTCGTAGATCTCGTCGGCGATGACAATGACGCGGGGGTGCTTGAGGAGCACGTCCTTCAGGGCCTCCAACTCAGCCTTGGAATAGACGCTGCCCGTGGGATTGGAGGGAGAGCAGAGGATGAGGGCGCGCGTCTTGGGCGTGATGGCTTGTTCCAGCTGCTCGGGCGTCATCTTGAAGTCCTGCTCGATGCCGCACTCCACATAGACGGGTGTGCCCTCGGCCAGCAGCACCATCTGCGGATAGCTGACCCAGTAGGGGGCGGGGATGATGACTTCGTCGCCGGCATTGACCAGCGCCATGATGGTGTTGCAGACCGACTGCTTGGCACCGTTACTGCAGAGAATCTGGGCGGGGGTGTAGTCGAGGCCGTTCTCGTTTTTCAGCTTGGCCACGATGGCCTGTCTGAGCTCGGGATAGCCGGGCACGGGGCTGTAGCGGCTCCAGTTGTCCTCCACGGCCTTGATGGCGGCCTGCTTGATGTGGTCGGGGGTGTTGAAGTCGGGTTCGCCCACACTCATGTTGATTACGTCAATGCCTTGAGCCTTGAGCTCGCTGCTTTTTTGACTCATGGCCAGCGTGGCGCTCGGCGCCAGGCGGTTAAGTCTGTCAGATAGATTTTCCATTTTTTTATATATAACTTTTATCTTTAAACTCTAAACTAAAGCTTGTGTCCCATGCGTACGCGCTTCGTCTCCAGATAACGCTTGTTGTAGGGGTTGGGGGGGATGACGATGGGCACGTTCTCCACAATCTCCAGACCGTAGCCCTCCAAGCCGACGCGCTTGACGGGATTGTTGGTGATGAGGCGTATCTTGGAGAGCCCCAGCGAGCGCAGGATTTGGGCGCCCACGCCGTAGTCGCGCTCGTCGGCCTTGAAGCCCAGGTGGAGGTTGGCGTCGACGGTGTCTTCGCCCTGCTCCTGGAGCACGTAAGCTGCAATCTTGTTCATCAGGCCGATGCCGCGCCCCTCCTGCATGAGGTAGATGACGGCGCCCTTGCCGGCCTCCTCAATCATCTGCATGGAGCGGTGGAGCTGGGCGCCGCAGTCGCATCGACAACTGCCGAAGATGTCGCCCGTGGCGCACGAGGAGTGCATACGCACCAGGACGGGTTCGTCCTCCTGCCACGTGCCCTTGATGATGGCGACGTGCTCCAGTCCGTTGGAGCGTTGGCGGAAAGGGATGATGCGGAAATGGCCCCACTCGGTAGGCAGATCGGCCTCGCTGCCGCGCTCCACCAGGCTCTCGCGCTGGAGGCGGTAGGCGATGAGGTCGCGGATGGTGATAATCTTCAGGCCGAACTCGCGGGCCACTTCTTCCAACTGGGGCATGCGGGCCATGGTGCCGTCAGGATTGAGTATCTCGATGAGCGCGGCGGCGGGCTGGAGTCCCGAGAGACGCGCCAGGTCGATGGCAGCCTCGGTGTGGCCGGCGCGGCGCAAGACGCCCTTGTCCTGAGCGTAGAGCGGATTGATGTGGCCCGGACGGCCGAAGTCGGAAGCCTTGGAGGCGGGGTTGGCCAAAGCGCGGATGGTGGCGGCGCGATCGTGAGCCGAAACACCGGTGGTGCAGCCCTCGAGCAGATCCACCGTCACCGTGAAGGGTGTGCCCAGCACGGAGGTGTTCTCCTCTACCTGATGGTGCAGCTCCAGTTCGCGGGCCCGTGAAATGGTGATGGGGGCGCAGAGCACGCCGCGTCCGTTTTGCAGCATGAAGTTGACCTTCTCGGGGGTGATCATCTCGGCGGCGGTGATGAAGTCGCCTTCGTTTTCGCGGTCTTCATCGTCCACCACAATGACGAACTTGCCCTGACGGAAGTCCTCCAGTGCGGCTTCGATATGGCTAATGGTTTCCTGTTTCATGTTTAAGTGTATCGGATATTTCTTGTGACAGCACATGAAGGTCGATGCGTTCGGCGATCATGGGCGAGAGTTTTTGTATCTGAGTGAGGTCGCGCCACAGGCGGATGCGGAAGCGCCAGACGCGCAGCCAGAAGAAGAGGCCCAGCGGCAGGAAGAGACCGGTGGCCAGACACAGGCGGCTGGAATGGAAGGGGCGCGTGTGGGCGTCGGGCACGAGGATGGGATATTCGTTGATGGCGCCGATGACGACGTTGTCACGCGAGTTGTGCAGCTCCTCGATGAGGCGCTCCAGGTGTTCGGAGATGGCCACCACCTGGCGATCCTCGCGATAGTGGAAATAGAGACGCCAGTAGGAGGGGAAGCGGCGCAGATTATGGTGTTCCTGATAGGAGCGACAGTCCTCTGTCAGGCTCATGAGCTCGTCACGCAGACGCGGATAATCCGGTTCCTCGATGATGACCTCCTTGCGGTTGATCTTGCGCGAATAGCGCAGGCCCAGCACCACCATGAAGAAGTGGCGGTAGCCCTCGATGTTGAACACCATCGAGTCCTTGTTGGCACGGCTGATGAGGAATGCGCCGATGGGGGCCAGCACCATGGAAGAGAGCCAGGCGCCGAAGAGCATGTTCCACTCGCCCTGCTTGGCCATCTTCTCGCCGGCCACATTGACGATGTAGTAGAAGATGAAGATGACCACCGAAACTACCACGGGAACGCCCAAGCCGCCCTTGCGGATGATGGCACCTAGTGGTGCGCCGATGAAGAAGAAGATGAGACAGGCCAGCGAGAGGGAGAACTTGCGCTGCCACTCCAGCAGGTGGGTGCGCAGAGAGTAGTTCTCGCTCTCGGTGATGATGCCGCGGAACTCGAACTCGGCCAGCGTGGCGTGTGCCCGGCTGGTGGCGGCGCGGTAAGTGCGCTGGAGGTTTTCGGTGGAGAGATGGGCCAAAGCCGTGTCAAGCGGTACGGCCGTCTCCAGCAGGCGCTCCATGCGGCGATGGCGCGTGAGACTGTCGGGAGAGCGGGGCAGGTCGCGCATGAGGTAGTAGTCGCGGGCGTTGGCGTAGAAGGCATGGCCCAGGGAGTCGAGGCGCGCGGAGAGCGAGTCAATGCCGGTATCGATGGCTTCGAGATCTTTTGTCTGCGCGTTGTTGTTGAAGAGGTTGGCGTCCATCATTGAGAAGTTGTTGTCGAAGGGAATATAATCCACTTCGCGCACGAACGTTTCGCGCATATAGGGGATGGAGGCCTTCAACATGCGGCCGCTCTGAGCGTCCATGTTGCGGAAACGCTCGCCGCTGTAGAGCGTCATCTTCATGTGCATATGGTCCTCGGTGGACTGCAGGCGGGCCGAGTCGGCCAGGACAATCTGCGTGTTGTCGGGACCGGCGTCACTCGTGTAAATCATCATGCCGTAGAGCATGCCCGTCTCCTTATCTTTGCGCTCGATGAAGAGGTTGTAGCCCGGGATGTCGCTGTAGAAGATGCCCTCGGGGATCTCCACTTCGGGATTCTTTTGGCGCATGCTCCACAGAAGGGTGGCCAGCTGGCGCGTGGCCTCGGGACCGATGCGGTTCTGAAAATAAAAACTGCTCAGGGATATAGCTCCGGCCAGCAGCAACACCGGCAGGATGATGCGGATGAGCGGTACGCCGGCGGCCTTCATCGAGAGCAACTCGAGTTTCTCGCCCATGTTGCCGAACGAAATCAGCGAAGCCAGCAAGACTGCCAGAGGCAGCGACATGGGCACCAGCGTGAGCGAGGCGTAGAAGAAAAACTTGCCCAAGACCAGCCACGAAAGGCCTTTGCCCACGAGGTCATCCACGTAGCGCCACAGGAACTGCAGCATGAAGATGAGGAGGCAGACGAAAAAGGTGCCGGCGAAGAGCAGCAGATAGCTCCGCAGGACGTACCAATCCATTTTCTTTATAATCCTCACTCGCATGGGCTCGCGTATGTACGCACAAATGACGGCGCAAAATTACAAAAAAATAGCCAAGTTGGTGAATTTTGTTGCCGAAAAGTTTGCTTGAATGAAATATTTGTCATACCTTTGCACCGCTTTTAACGAAAAGGCATGGCGGGATAGCTCAGCTGGTTAGAGCGTCGGATTCATAATCCGAAGGTCAAGGGTTCAAGTCCCTTTCCCGCTACAAACATGAGGGAGATTAGATCCAGATTACTGTTAGGTGATGAGGTTATGACGCGGCTCAAAGAGATTCGCGTCATTATTTTTGGTACCGGCGGCGTCGGGGTGGTTGACTCCAATTGCAATCGCCAATTGATGGCCACCGTGAAGACCTTAGGGCGCCTCAAGGTGGAGGCCCTGGCCGAGCGTTTCGCCGAAATCAGCCCTGAAGCGGAAGTGACAGCTCTAAGCCTGCGCTACACGGCGGAAACGGCAGAGCAGTTTCATCTGGAGGACTACGACTACGTGGTCGACTGCATCGATTCGGTGCGCGACAAGGCAGACCTGGTTCTGCGTACGACGGGCAACGCCCGTTCCAAGCTGTTCTCCAGCATGGGCGCCGCGCTCAGGACCGATCCCACACTGGTGCGTACGGCCGAGTTTCGCAACGTCAAGGGTGATGCGCTGGCGCGTGCGCTGAGAAATCGTTTCAAGAAGGAGGGCCGCTTCCCGGGGAGGAAGTTTCGCTGCGTCTACAGCGAAGAGCAGGCATTGCACAATCTTTTTGAGGCTGACGGCAACGGCAGCCTGATGACGGTGACGGCTGCCTTCGGTCTGACGCTGGCCTCGCTCGTCATCAACGATTTGAGGAAACCTTAAGACTGCCTTTTTGCTTGCCGCTGGAGGCCGAGAGGGTGAAACTGCCCGTGCCGTCTGTCTCCACGATGACGGTGCATTGTCCGGAGAAGAGGTGCATGCGCGGCTCCTGCAGGGGATCGAGCGAAGTGGCGTCGCCGTTGGCGGCGGCTTTGAAACGGCCGTTGCCCTTCACGCTGAACTCTACGAGTGAGGCATCGTCGGGACACAGCGTACCTTTTTTGTCCACCATAGACACCGTGATGTAGCAGAGGCGGTCGCCGGGAGAATAGTAGGAGGTCTCCAGTTTCAGACGGCTGGGAGCACCGGCTGTGCGGACGGTCTCTTCATGCACGGAAACGCCCTTTTCATCGAGAAACTCCACTTTCAGTTCGCCGGCTTCGTAGGGCACCTCGGGCCATATGAGGCGGTAGCGGCGCAGGAGCCACAGAGGGTCTTTGCCCTTGAGCGCTTCGCTTTCTTCACGCGAGAGTTTGCGTGCCTCGCCGTGCAGTTTGCCGTTCACATAGAGGCGTGCGGCGGGGCACTGACTGTAGGCCATCACGGGAACGGTGTCGCCTTCGTGCCAAGTCCAGTGCGGTAGCACATGGAAGGTGCCGGAAGGCTGCCACTGGCTCTGATAGAGATAGAAGCGGTCCTTGGGCAGGGAAGCCAGGTCGATGATGCCGAAGAGGGAGGAGTGACTGGGCCAGTCGTCGGTGTCGTAGGGAGAAGGCTCGCCGAGATAGTCAAAACCGGTCCAGACGAACTGCCCCATGGTCCAGGGGAAATCGTCCTGCAGGCGGAAGTCTTCGTCGGGAACGTTGCTCCAAGAGCAGGCCTCCGTGTCGTAGCCGGACGACTGGTGGCCCTCGCGCTTGACGTCCTTACCCAACTTGAGGGGGCGCGGATACACGCCGCGCGAAGACACTGTGGAGGCCGTCTCCGATCCGAGCACAAACTTCTGGGGCAGAGCCTCGTAGCCGGCCTCGTAGAACTGGGTGCGGTAGTTGAAGCCCGGCACGTCGAGCGCGGCGGCAAAGCCGTTGGAGATGACCGTGCGCACCTGGTCCATGCCGCAGGTCACAGGGCGCGTGGGGTCCTCCTCGTGGCAGAAGTGTTGCATCGCTTTAACCAGTTCTATGCCGTCGTTCGTGTGTTGCTGGGGAATCTCGTTGCCGATGCTCCACATCACCACGGAGGGGTGGTTGCGGAAGTTGCGTATCATATTGCGCAGGTCGTGCTGCGCCCATATCATGGGATACTCGGCGCGCGGTGTCATCGTCGTTTCGTTAAACCAGCAGTGGTAGCCGTTCTTGCATTTGGCTGCAGTCCATTCGTCGAACGACTCCACCATGACCATCAGTCCGAGCGAGTCGCAGAGCTCCACCTGCTGGGGATCGGGCATGTTGTGTGCCGTGCGGATAGCGTCGGCACCCATGGCCTTGAGCATGAGCAACTGATGGCGAAGCGCGTCGCGGTGTACGGCAGCGCCGAGCGGGCCCAGGTCGTGGTGGAGGCAGACGCCGCGGAATTTACGCTTCACGCCGTTGAGGAAGAAACCTTCGCCCCGGCGCACCTCCACCTGGCGGATGCCGAAGACGGTGCGGAACGTGTCCACCACGACGCCGTTTTCAATTAGGCGCGAGTGGGCGGAGTAGAGATATGGGGTCTCGGGCGTCCATAGATGCGGGCGCTCCACGGTGATGTTTTGCGTGAGTTCTGCTTCTTCGCCCTCGTTTGCTGAGGAGGTGAAGTCTTTGTTGCTTGCCACAAGCTGCCCGTTGGCATCGAAAATAGCGGTTTCAACGATGATTTTTTTACCAATGGTGCCTGCAATGGAGGTGGTCAGCGCGACGTTCCAGCGACCGCTGCCCTCAGGCGTTGTCACCACCCGAGTGCCCCAGATCGGCACATGAAGCCGTGGCGTCGTGACGAGATGAACACGACGGAACAGACCGGCGCCGGGATACCACCGGCTGCTCTCGCTGGGGTTGTGGAGGCGGATGGCCAGCAGGTTGTCGCTGTCGTCGTCCTTGAGGTAGGGCGTGAGGTCCAGGCAGAAACTGTTGTATCCGTAAGGCCAAATGCCGATGCGCTGGCCGTTGAGAAAGACGAGCGAATGAGACATGGCACCGTCAACGAGCAGGTTGACCCGTACACCCTCCTTTTTGACGCCCTGGGGTGTGGTGAATCTTGTGCGATACCAACCCGTACCTACCCAGGGCAATCCGCCAGTGCGGCCGGTTTTCCAGGTGGCGACAGATTCTCCGTTCTGTTTGACGGCCACCTTCTGCAGGTCGTTGTCCCTGGAGAAAGGCAGTGTGATGGCCCAGTCGTGGGGAATCCGAACCGGTGTCCAACTGCTGTCGCTGATGAATTCGGATTCGCCGCCTTCGGCTTCGCCAAGATGAAAACGCCAGTCGCTCAGGAGCGAATCGCTGCGCTCAAAAGCATAGGAAGAAAACGAAAAGAAAGTGGTGATGAGAATGGCAAAAAGGAGTCTGTTGAACATACGATAGGGGTGTTACGCATGCAAAAATATAAAAAATATCTTTTCTGCGCTCCTTTTTGATAGAAGCTTGGGGTGTAACTCCTCTTTTTTTTATAAATTTGCGCCCGAAAATATTCAATCACAAAAAATCCGTATTCAATCATGGCAGAAAAAAGAAAAATCAGCCGCGCTCTGGTGAGCGTGTTTCACAAAGACGGACTTGATGAAATCCTCAAGACCCTTCACGCTCAGGGTGTAGAACTGCTCTCGACGGGTGGCACGCAGGCTTTCATCGAGAGCTTGGGCATCCCCTGCACCAAGGTGGAGGATGTGACCTCGTATCCCAGTATCTTGGGCGGTCGTGTGAAGACGCTCCACCCCAAAGTATTTGGCGGTATTCTGGGCCGTCGCGAGAACGAGGGTGATCAGGAGCAGATGGCGCGCTACGAAATCCCCGCTATCGACCTGGTTATCGTAGACCTTTATCCCTTCGAGGAGACCGTCAAGAGCGGCGCTTCAGAGGCCGACATTATCGAGAAGATTGACATTGGCGGCATCTCCCTCATTCGTGCCGGTGCCAAGAACTTCAAGGACGTTATCATCGTGCCCTCCAAGGCAGAATACGCTCCTTTGTTGGATCTGCTCAAGAAGAAGGGCGGCGAGAGCGATATCGAGGATCGCAAGTGGTTTGCCAAGCAGGCTTTCGGTGTCAGCAGCCATTACGACACGGCCATTCATGCTTATTTTGCAAAGTAAAGACAATGAGGAGGTAAAAAGACAGATATGGGATTCTTCAGTTTTACCAAAGAGGTCTCAATGGACCTCGGCACCGCCAACACCGTCATCATCAGTGACGGACACATAGTGGTGGACCAGCCCAGTGTGGTGGCCATGGACCGTCACTCGGGCGCCATGCTGGCCGTGGGCGAGATGGCCAAGATGATGTATGAGAAGGTCAATCCGAACATTCGCACGGTGCGTCCGTTGCGCGACGGAGTGATTGCCGACTTTAACGCCTGTGAGCTGATGATGCGCGGTCTGCTGAAAATGGCCGACACGGGGCGTCACCTTTTCACGCCTTCGCTACGAATGGTCATCGGTGTGCCGAGCGGTTCGACGGAAGTGGAGTTGCGAGCCGTGCGCGACAGCGCCGAGCGTGCCGGCGGCCGTGAGATATACCTGATCTACGAACCCATGGCAGCAGCCATCGGCATCGGACTCGACGTCTTGGCGCCGGAGGGTAATATGGTCGTTGATATCGGTGGCGGTTCTACGGAGGTTGCCGTGATTTCTTTGGGTGGCATCGTGACGGACAAGAGCCTGCGCATCGCCGGCGACGAGTTTACGGAAGATATTCAGGAATATATGTCCCGTCAGCACAACGTTCGCGTCAGCGAGCGTATGGCTGAACGTATCAAGATTCATGTGGGTAGTGCTCTCTCCGAATTAGGCGATGACGCCCCTGAAGACTACGTAGTTTATGGCCCCAACAAGATTACTGCGCTCCCCATGGAGGTCAGCGTCACTTATCAGGAAGTGGCCCGCTGCCTGGAGAAGACCATCGCCAAGATTGAGACGGCCATTTTGGCGGCTCTTGAAGACACTCCGCCAGAACTTTACGCCGACATCGTGCACAACGGCATCTGGCTGACTGGTGGCGGTGCGTTGTTGCGCGGTTTGAGCAAGCGTTTTCAGGATAAGCTCAATATTCCCTTCCATGTGGCCGAAGATCCGCTCCACAGCGTGGTGAAAGGCACAGGTGTGGTACTCAAGAATATCAACCATTTCCCCTTCTTGATGTAGTTGAGATCAGTAATCACCTTTCTTGTCAGGGAAGTCCATTGGCTTGTATTCCTCCTGCTGGAAGGAGTGAGTCTGACACTGGTCGTGCACGGTAACCACTATCAGGGCAGCGTGTTTTTCACGCAGACCAATGTAGTGGTGGCAGGTGTGCAGGGCATTGAGAGGAAACTGTTGCGCTATGCTTACTTGCCGGAAGCCAACAGGGAGCTGACTGAGCGCAACGTGATCATGCAGAAGCAGATCGCCGATCTTCGGGCTGCCCTGACCCGCCTGGATCACGACAGCACGGAGACCGAACGCATGATGGCGGACAGTCTGCGTAGGTGTGATTTGATTCCTGCCAAGGTGGTTGGGCGTAGTATACGCAACTTGGACAATACGTTGACCATTGATCGGGGCAAAGACGACGGCGTGGCCGAAGGCATGGGTGTTGTCTGCGGCACAGGCATTGTGGGCATTGTGACCCAGGTGACGCAACATCATGCCGAAGTGATGAGTATTCTCAATTCACAAAGCAACATCACCTGTCGTATCCGTGGTTCGGGTTATATCGGTTATCTTCACTGGCAGGGCGGCAATATGCTGGTGTCCACGATGGACGATGTGCCCCCTCATGCCCGTGTGAGGGTGGGGATGGCCATTGAGACCAGCAATTATTCCCAGGTATTTCCGGCAGGCCTTTTCGTGGGGCGTGTTATTCGAATCGGCACTGCGCCCGACGGTTTGAGTTTCCGTCTGTTTGTACAGTTGTCCACCGATATGGCGCGACTGGATGACGTGATGGTGGTGAAAAACAATTAATGCGGTCAGGGGTATGGATATCTTGCGCAAAAGTATAGAAATATTGACGTTGCTGGCGGTTCAGGTGCTGGTGCTCAATCACATCCATCTTGGGCTTTACGCCCTTCCTCTGCTGACGCCGCTCATTGTCGTGTGGACGTCCTATGACATTTCTCCCGTTAAATTGACGGTGACGGCTTTCCTTGTGGGACTCATACAGGATATGTTTGCGGGCACTCCCGGCATCAGTGCTTCTGCGCTTACCTTTGCCGCTTTCATGCAGCGTCCGCTCTTGCGTCTGCTTATGGGGAAGAACCTGACAGATAATTTAGAGCCTTCGCCTGATTCAATGGGGGCGCTGAAGTTTGTTTTTTACGCGGTGATGATTTTCGCGCTGCATCATGCAGTTTTCTTTTTCCTGGAAGATTTCAGAATGATTGATGTCTGGGGTACGTTCCTCTCCGCGCTTTCGTCTCTGCTGTTCTCTTGCGGCTTAGCCCTTCTGGTGGATTATGTCAGAAGAAAAAAACTTTGACTTCGAGCGCAGGAAGTGGGTGCTGGCAGCCGTCACGGTGGGCATTGTGGCGGTCTATATGTGCAGACTCTTGTATCTGCAGCTTATGAGCGAGGATTTTCGCGTCCAGGCCGACAGCAACGCTTTCTATCATCGGGTGCAATATCCTGCCCGTGGTGCCATACGCGACCGCAAGGGGCAGCTCTTGGTGTACAATCAGCCGGCTTATGACATCATGGTGGTGATGAGCGAGCAGATGGGAGTGGACACGTTGAGCATGTGTCGTGATCTGGGCATCAACAAGGAGTGGTATATCAAGCGTATGGAGGAAATCAAAGACCCCAGGCGCAACCCCGGTTACAGTCGCTACACACAGCAATTGTTCATGTCGCAGCTTTCGGTAGAGGAATTTTCCGGATTCCGTGAAAAGCTGTTCCATTATCCGGGCTTTTACATACAGAAGCGCACCATACGGCAATACGAGCGTCCCATCGGAGCCCATATTTTGGGTGATGTGGGGGAGGTTGGCCCCAAAGACATAGAGTCTGATACCTACTACAAAATGGGCGACTACATCGGCAAACTTGGCGTTGAGCGGCAGTATGAGAAGCAACTGCGCGGTGTTAAGGGGGAGGAAATCCTGCTGCGCGATGCCAGGGGGCGCATCAAGGGTCACTATCAGGGTGGCAAATATGACAAACAGCCCGTGCCGGGCAAGAACCTCACGCTGTCTATAGACGCAGATCTCCAGGCGCTCGGCGAGCGGCTGATGGAGGGCAAGAAGGGCGGCATTGTGGCCATAGAGCCTAAGACGGGAGAAATTCTCTGTCTGGTGTCTTCGCCGACCTATGATCCAAGAATTATGGTGGGTCGCCAAAGGGGCAAAAACAACATGCGGCTCAGCCTGGATATGAACAAGCCCCTGCTCAACAGGGCCATCATGGGTACCTATCCTCCGGGCAGCACGTTTAAGACGAGTCAGGCTCTGACCTTCCTTCAAGAAGGCATCATTTCTCCTTCTACCGCCTATCCCTGTTCAAGAGGCTTCCATTTCCACGGACTCACTGTGGGGTGCCATGCACACGGGTCTCCGCTGCCCCTGGAGCCGGCTATCGCGACTTCCTGTAACGCGTATTTCTGTTGGGGTCTGTTCAACATGTTTGGTAACCGCCGCAAGTATCCCACCGTGCAGGATGCCATGACGCGTTGGAAGGATTACATGGTATCCATGGGATTCGGATATGCTCTCGGCGTGGATCTTCCCGGCGAGAAACGTGGCATGATTCCCAATGCAGCGTTCTACGACAAAGCTTATCGCGGTTCGTGGAGCGGACTGACCATTATCAGCATTTCCATCGGACAGGGCGAGGTGACGCTGACACCTTTACAGATAGCCAACCTCGGGGCCACCATCGCCAACAGGGGATGGTTCATCACGCCGCATGTGGTGAAGCACATTCAGGACGAACCTTTGGATTCGCTTTATCGCACGCGTCGTTACACGATGGTAGACAGAAAATATTACGACTTTGTTGTGGAGGGCATGCGGCGCGCAGTGACCGGCGGTACCTGCCGTTCGGCCGAAACGCCGAACTATGAGGTGTGTGGCAAAACCGGTACGGCGCAAAACCCGCACGGACGCGACCACTCTGCCTTTATGGGATTCGCCCCGAAGGATAATCCCAAGATTGCCATCTGTGTGTATGTGGAAAACGGAGAATGGGGCGCCACCTACGGCGTGCCCATCGGAGCACTGATGATGGAGCAGTATATCAACGGGCACCTTTCTGCTTCGTCGGAGATCCGAGCCAAATCGTTTCAGGAGCGTCACATTATAAAGCAGACAGAGGATGAGTAAGGAAAAAATATCAATTTGGCAGTCGTTGGATTGGTTCACAGTTCTTCTCTATGTGGCTCTGATGGCTCTTGGGTGGATTAGCGTCTGCGGTGCCAGTTATGATTTTGACGCAGGCGGCAGCATTTTTGATGTTGCCAGTCGCAGCGGCAAGCAGTTGATATGGATTGCCTCGGCACTTATTTTGGCTGTGGTGGTGCTGAGCATTGATGAACACATCATGGAGTCGCTGTCATTTATCCTCTATATCGGCATGATGGCGGTGTTGCTGGTGACGCCTTTTTTGGCGCACGACACGAAGGGCAGTCTCTCGTGGATTGATTTGGGCGGGGGAGTGAAACTTCAGCCGGCAGAGTTTGCTAAATTCACCACGGCGCTCTGTGTGGCCAAACTCATCGACGGTTATAAGATGGATCTTTCCAAATGGCCGAAGTTGTTGATGGCCGCATTGGTGTTTGTCATCCCGATGGGTTTGATTATCATGCAGAAGGAGACGGGCAGCGCATTGGTTTATCTGGCATTTTTTCTGATGTGCTACCGTGAGGGTATGTCGGGCAGCGTGCTTTTTGCTGGTGTGGCGGCCGTTGCATATTTTGTTGTGGGTGCCCGTTATGCAGGGGTGCCTTTTTGGGGTGTGCTGCAGATCTCGACCGGACAGTTCTTGGTGCTTTCGCTTATCCATGTTTTCACCTCTTTGCTTTTATGGGTGTACGGAGAATATCGGAGCGATTCTTTTCGCCTTTTCTTTAGTGGCCTTTTGGTGATTGTGTGTGCCATGCTCTTCAGTCGTTATGTGGTGCCCTTTAATGCATCGTGGATAGTACTTCTCGTTTTGGTGGGGGATATCGTTTATTTGATACTTTTGTCTTTTAAGGACCAAATATTGCGATATTTCTACATAGCGTTGTTTGCTCTGATTAGTACAGGTTTCTATTATAGCGTGGATTATGTACTGAGTGATGTGTTGATGCCTCATCAGCAGACCCGTGTCAAAGTCCTGCTCGGACTGGAGGATGACCCGAGAGGGGCGGGGTACAATGTGATACAGGCACAGATAGCCATCGGCAGTGGCGGACTTCGTGGCAAAGGCTTCCTGCGCGGCACTCAGACCAAGTTAAAATACGTTCCCGAGCAGGACACGGACTTCATCTTCTGCACGGTGGGAGAGGAGGAGGGCTTCCTGGGATGCAGTGCGGTGTTGTTATTGTTTTTGACGCTGATATTGCGGCTTATCGTTTTGGCTGAGCATCAATACTATACTTTCGGGCGCGTTTACGGCTACTGCGTATTGAGCATATTCCTCTTCCACCTATTTATAAATGTCGGTATGGTGCTTGGCCTGACTCCGGTCATCGGCATACCGCTACCGTTTTTTAGTTATGGTGGCAGCAGCCTGTGGGGATTCACGCTCTTGCTGTTTATTTTCCTCAGGATGGATGCTGGGCGACGACGTTCGGAGCGTAAGTGAGATTAAGGCCGTGCCCGTCTGATTTCCAGCCCCAGGTCGCGAATGCCGATAAGCTTCACGTATCCGGCATTGTGCCAGATGCGCACCTCCTTAATGCCGGGCTGCAGATTGAAGGGGCCGTTGCGGTATTGAAGCAGTCTCAGCCCCTTGCCATTGAGTTGGCGGCCGTCGCTGCTGAGCGGGATGGACAGATGTTCCCTTTGTGAGTATTGCCTGCCACGTTGTTCCACCGTGAGTGGCAGCGCGGCATAGGGAAAGTCGCAGTCGAGACGCATTTCTATCCAAAAGCAGTTGTCGCCACGAATACTGTCGCTGTCGGGCACAAAAGAAAGCGTGTCGAGATGGCTCCATCCCTCTTGGGGCAAACTATGGAACAGGTGATAGCGCACCCCATCCCGGCAACTACTGAGCCCCAGTGTCAGGATGAGGATTAGCGTTGGGATTATTCTGAGCCGAGCCATGCTTTTTCTTCTTCTTTTTCTTTCGCTTGCTCTTAAGTACGTCGTCGAAACGGTGCAAGTCTTCCTGAGTGGCCAAATCTATGGGCTTGGGTGCAACACTCTTGCCGTCTTTTTCCAAAGACTTGGGTTTTTCGCCCTTTTTGTTCATGTTGATGATTTCCCAAGCCCTTTCTGCCGGGATGGTCGTTACGTTGGCAGCCAGTCGCTTGTCGCTTGAGTAGCTGACTTTTTCGGCAAGGATGTCCGCTTTAAACCAGTAGAAGTCGCCGTCCTGAGTGTTGAGCACGGCATCTTTCGGAGGTAGCTTGCGGGAGGCTTCCATATACTGATCCACCTCGTAATTCATGCAGCATTTGAGCTTGGCACACTGCCCGGCCAATTTCTGTGAATTGAGGGTGAGGTCCTGGAATCGTGCAGCTGCAGTGCCCACGCTTTGGAAGTTTTTCATCCAGGTGGCACAGCACAATTCCCTGCCGCAGGGGCCGAATCCGCCGATGCGACCGGCTTCTTGGCGTGCGCCGATTTGCTTCATCTCGATGCGAACGTGGAAGGCTTCTGCCAGCACTTTGATGAGCTGTCGGAAATCCACACGGCCTTCTGCAATATAGTAGAAGATGGCCTTCCCGCCGTCGCCCTGATATTCCACGTCGCCAATCTTCATTTCCAGTCCCAGGTCTTTGGCATATTGACGGGACTCAATCATGGTCTTGTGCTCACGCTTTTTGGCGGCCTCATATTTTTCGAGGTCAGCGTCTGTAGCGATGCGGTAGAGGCGCTTGATTTCGTCTTCGCTCTTGAGTCTGGCCTTGAGCATCTGCATCTGAGCCAGTCGGCCTGTCAGTGTCACGATGCCGATGTCGTGCCCGGGAGAGGCTTCTACGGCAACGCAGTCACCTTTTTTGATTTCCAGATGATTGATGTTGTGGTAGTACCCCTTGCGGGTGTTCTTAAACTGGACTTCCACCAAATCCGTTACCTCTTGGTTGTCAGGTAGGTCGGCCAGGTAGTCAAAGACATTGTGCTGGCAGTAGTGGCCCACGTGCCAGCCTTTTCCTGAGAGCCCGCGTCCGGCGCCGCTTTTATATGTCAGTTCTTCGCTCATGAGGTTTAAGTGTTTATTGTATTAGCAGAACGATGATGTGCAGGGCGTAGTCAAAGAACACCATTCTGGCATTTACGTTCTGGGTGATGTCCCGTTGGGCGTGGTCGGTTTCTTCCGCGATGGGGATGATGTTGTTTTCATTGATGAATCGCGCAAATTTTCCGCTGAACAAATTTTCTTCTTCCGTGAGCGAAATCATTTCCGGCTGTTTCAGGTTGTAGATGAAGTTGTCTCTGAGCAGGTGCTGGAAGTAGGAGAGCATTCGGCATTGCTTTTCCCTTCCCAAGCGGGAGGCGGTTTCGCTCCAGGCTCTTAATTCGCGTATTTTTCGTGCGTAGGCCAAACGCATCAGTTGTACAAACAGATCAAAAAAGAGGCGCTCTTCCTCGCTGCCGATGCGCTGCTCCCGATCTGGTACATCAATCCTTTGGCAGCGGCTTTGGATGGTGCCGAGCACTTTTTCGGGCTCTTCCGTGACCAGGATGAAGTGTGTCTTTGCGGGAGGTTCTTCAATCAGTTTGAGCAACTTGTTGGCCGCTTGCTCCATCAGTCTTTCCGGAAGCCAGATGAGCACCACGCGTCTGCCGCCTCTCGAGGCGTGCAGTTGCAACTTTTGCTGCAGGAGGTCGCTTTCGTTGACGTAGATGGTAAGCTGCTGGTTCTCAGCTTTGATTTTACCCATCCAGTCCTCCAACTTTGGACAGTCGTTCTCTTTCAGCAGATCCCTCCAAAGCGGTAGCCACGGGTCGGTGGTGGGGTGGTCGCTGGTGTTTTTTTTATAAACGGGCAGTGTGAAATGCAGGTCGGGATGAGCCCATTCGCGGCTCATGTGACATTCAGGACAGTCTTCGCAAACCTCTCCGTTTTGCTTCTCACACAGGAGCGCACGAGCCAGCCTCAACCCCATGGCCAGGGCATCGCTGTTGTTGCTGCCGGCCAAGAGCAGAGCTTGGGGCATGCGCTGCCCGCTCACAAGGCGTTTCAAACGGTCTTCCACTTGCATTTCGCGTGCAAAAATACAAAAAAAACACTTATTTTCAAAAAAAACTTCTGACGCGTTGGCGGGAACTCTCAACTTTTTTATATATTTGGGACGTTGTAGACACATAAATACAAAAATAAATATCATGAAATTAAAGAATTTGTTTCTTTGTGCTGCCTTTTCGGCAGTGATGCCCGTTGCGGCTCAGGACAATGTTGTGACTGTTGATGCCGCCAAGCCCGGCAGTGTGATTCAGCCCACTATGTATGGTATCTTCTTCGAGGATATCAACTATGCAGCCGACGGCGGTCTTTATGGTGAGTTGGTGAAAAACCGTTCTTTCGAGTTCTCTCCCGACCATCTTATGGGTTGGCAGGCTTTCGGTAAGGTTGAGGTGAAAAATGACGGCCCGTTCGACAAGAATCCTCATTACGTGCGTCTCTCTTGCGCCGGCCACAATGACATATGGACCGGTCTTCAGAACGAAGGCTTCTTCGGTATCGGTCTGAAGCGTGATGCAGAGTATCGTTTCAGCATGTGGGCCCGCGTTCCCGACGGCAAGGTTCAGACGCTACGTGTTCAGCTGATTAACGAGTACGGCCTGGAGGAGCATCAGGAGTTTGCCTCTAAAGATATCAAGGTGACCTCTTCCGATTGGAAGAAGTACTCCGTGGTTATCAAGTCGCCCCGCACCATTCAGGATGCCAATCTGCGCCTGTTCCTCTGCTCTGAAAAGGGACGCAACGGCGACGGCGTGATGGACGTGGAGCACATCTCTCTCTTCCCTGTGGATACCTGGATGGGCCACGAGAACGGTATGCGTAAGGATTTGGCTCAGGCGCTTTACGACATGCGTCCCGGTGTGTTCCGCTTCCCCGGCGGCTGTATTGTGGAAGGCGCCACGATGGATACCCGCTATCAGTGGAAAAACACTGTGGGCCCGGTGGAGAACCGCCCGCTTAACAAGAACCGTTGGGAGTCCACCTTTACCTATCGCTACTATCCCGATTATTTCCAGTCCTACGGTCTCGGTTTCTATGAATATTTCCTGCTTTCGGAGGAGCTCGGATCTGAGCCTCTCCCCGTGCTCAATGTCGGCATGGTGTGTCAGTTCCAAAACGGTGACGATGCCCACGCGCCCGCAACGGAGGCCGGTCTGAAGCCCTTTATCGACGACTGCAACGACCTCATCGAGTTTGCCAACGGCGACGTCAACACCAAGTGGGGCAAGCTGCGTGCAGAGATGGGTCATCCCGCTCCGTTCAACCTCAAGTTCCTCGGCATCGGCAACGAGCAGTGGGCCGATCCCTATTTCAAGCGTGTGAAGATTGTTTCCGACGCCGTCCGCAAGGTGCATCCCGAAATTAAGATTATCGGTACTTCCGGCCCCGACTCCGAGGGTCACAACTTCGACATCGGTTGGGAAGCCATGAAGGAGCAGAAGGCCGACCTCGTTGATGAGCATTTCTATCGCAACATCGACTGGTTCAAGAACCAGATGAATCGCTACGACGAGTACGACCGCAAGGGTCCGAAGGTGTTTGCCGGAGAGTATGCCTGCCATGACAAGGGCAAGAAGTACAACCATGCCGGCGCTTCGATTTACGAGGCAGCTTTCATGCTGAATCTCGAGAAGAATGCCGACGTGGTGCACATGGCCACCTACGCTCCTCTCTTCGCTCATGTGAAGGGATGGCAGTGGCGTCCCGATGCCATCTGGTATGACAACCTGCGTTCGGCACGCACGGCCTCTTATTGGGTGCAGGCGCTCTTCTCTCAGAACAAGGGCACTAATGTGCTCACCACTTCTCTTTCCAATCCTACACCCAAGGGTGAAGACGGTTTCTTCGCTCAGGCTTGCCTTGACAGCAAGAAGGGCGAGTATATCGTGAAAGTTGTCAACACCCAAGAGAAGGCGGAGAGCGTACGCATTGACCTTAAGGGTGTCAAGAAGATTGGTGCCGTGAAGGCCATCGCGCTCGACCTCTCCGACTACGAGTTGGAGAACACTGTGGACAATCCTAATGCCATCACACCTCAGGAAAGCGTTCTCAAGGCTGACGGCACAAGTATCAGTTTCACCGTTCCTGCCAAGAACTTCATTGTGGTGATTGCTGAAAAGTAACTCAAAATCTTTTGTGCCATGACTTTAATTAAGTCTATTTCCGGCATCCGCGGCACCATTGGTGGTGCTGCGGGTGATACTTTAAATCCGCTCGATATAGTTAAATTCACCTCGGCTTATGCCACGCTCGTCCGCCGCACCCATCCTAACGGTTCCAACAAGATTGTCGTCGGACGCGATGCCCGTATTTCCGGCGAAATGGTGAAGAATGTGGTGTGCGGCACTCTGATGGGCATGGGTTTTGATGTGGTCAACATCGGCTTTGCTTCCACGCCCACTACTGAGGTGGCAGTCACGATTGAGGGTGCCGACGGCGGTATCATCCTCACTGCGTCCCACAATCCCCGCCAGTGGAATGCCCTGAAGTTGCTCAACAACGAGGGTGAGTTCTTGAACAAGAATGAGGGTGAGGAGGTGCTGCGCATTGCAGAGGCAGAAGAATTTACCTATGCCGACGTCGATCATCTGGGCCACTATCGCGAGGACAACAGTTACGACCAGAAGCATATTGACATGGTGCTTAATCTGGATCTGGTCGACGTGGAGGCCATTAAGAAAGCCGACTTCCATGTGGCGTTTGACGCTGTCAATTCCGTGGGCGGCATCATCCTGCCCAAGTTGTTCGAGCAACTCGGCGTGCGCCATGTCACCGGTCTTTATACGGAGCCTACCGGTGATTTTCAACACAATCCCGAGCCCCTGGAGAAAAACCTTTCCGACATCAAGGCTCTGATGCAGAAGGGCGGACAGGACATCGGTTTCGTCGTGGATCCCGATGTGGACCGTTTGGCTCTTTTCTGTGAGGACGGCACCATGTACGGCGAGGAGTATACGCTGGTCACTGTCGCTGATTACATCCTGCAGCATACGCCCGGTAACACGGTGTCCAACCTTTCTTCAACGCGCGCGCTGAGAGATGTTACGGAGCGTTTCCCCGGCTGTCGCTATACGGCAGCTGCCGTTGGCGAGGTCAATGTGGTGACGAAGATGAAGGAGACTCATGCCGTCATCGGCGGCGAGGGCAACGGCGGTGTCATTTATCCCGCAGCCCACAACGGCCGCGACGCCCTTGTGGGCATAGCGCTCATCCTGACTTATCTGGCCAAGCGCTGCATGAAGACCAGTGAGCTGCGTGCCACATATCCGCCCTATCAGATTGCCAAAAACCGCATAGATCTCACGTCCGATACGGATGTGGATGCCATTCTTCGCAAGGTGAAATCCATGTACGAGAGCGAGCCCGGTGTCAGCGTCACTGATATCGACGGTGTGAAGATAGACTTCCCCGACCGTTGGGTGCATCTGCGCAAGTCGAATACGGAGCCGATCGTCCGTGTCTATTCCGAGGCTTCAACGATGGAGGCCGCCGACGAGATTGGCAAGAAGATCATGGATGTCGTCTATTCCTTCCAGTGACAGGGAATGAGGTTGGTCGAGTACTTTAAGGCGGAAAACGAGGAGCACTTGAAGAAATTGAAGGCCCGCGTCTATCGCATCATCTTCTACAGCGACACTCCGGCCGGTAAGCTCTTTGATGTCCTGTTGCTGTGGGCCATCGTGCTTTCCGTCCTTCTGGTGATTGTGGAGAGCATGCAGGGTCTGCCGCCCCTCGCCAAGAAGGTGTTCGAGGTGTTGGAGTATGTCTTCACGTTCTTTTTCACCTTGGAGTATTTGTGTCGTGTCTGGTGTTCCAGAGAGCCGCGTCGCTACATCTTCTCTTTCTTCGGCATAGTGGACCTTTTGGCCACATTGCCACTCTACATCGGATGGTTTTTCGGTCCGGTGCGCTATCTGATGATTGTGCGTACGTTCCGTCTCATTCGCGTGTTCCGTGTCTTCAAGCTCTTTTCTTTCCTTGAAGAGGGTGACCGCTTGATACGTTCGCTGATTCTGTCTTCGCGCAAGATCATGGTGTTCTTCCTCTTTGTTGTCATCATGGTGATTTCGCTCGGAACCCTGATGTTTATGATAGAGGGCAACCAACCGAACACTCAGTTCCACGACATTCCCTCCAGCATCTATTGGGCTGTGGTGACGATGACCACGGTGGGCTACGGTGATATCGCTCCTGTAACACATCTTGGGCGTATGCTCTCCATGTTGGTAATGCTTCTGGGCTACACCATCATGGCAGTGCCGACGGGCATTGTTTCTGCCCAGTTCGTTCACGATCGCCATATTTTTGATGCTGTCGGTCCTAAATGTCCGGAGTGCGGCTCGCCGATTACCGATGATATGAACTATTGCCCTCATTGCGGACTGCCGCTCCAACCTCATCAAACCGTAGCCTCATGATTCATCATCCGCTTATATGGTTCCGGCGTTTCCGCCACCGCAAGGGCTACGGCGTTCATTCTCCGTTTGCCTACACTTTCCTGCGCGATGTCATCTACGAGGGCAATCACTACTATGCTTACGATGAGATAGAAAAGACGCTTTGCGGCAACTGGTGGCAGCGTATGGTGATGCGCAAGCGCGAGCGTTTGCTCTTTCGTCTTAAGAATTGGTGCGGAGAGCATCCGTTCATTCATGCGATGTCGTGGAGTAGTGATGTAGCCAAACAGCTTACGCCCGATGCCATGCTGGTGTTGGACCGCCTGCAGGACAATCTGGTGGCCTGGCGACGCATCCAGAAGGACGGACGCACCCGAGTCACCTTTGATCTCTACGATCTGGGCATCGCCCTGTTCAATCCGGAGTTGACCAAACAAAACTATATTGTCAATTGGTAGACATATTTCAGTGAGAGTATAATTAACATAAATATTTCATAGAAAAGTACAAACATTATGTATTGGACATTGGAATTGGCCTCTAAGCTTGAGGATGCTCCTTGGCCTGCAACACGTGAAGAACTCATCGACTACGCCGTGCGCAGCGGAGCGCCCCTTGAGGTGATAGAAAATCTCGAGGAGATGGAGGATGAAGGTGAGATCTACGAAAACATCGAGGATCTCTGGCCGGATTATCCCACAAAGGAGGATTTCCTCTTCAACGAGGACGAGTATTAATAGCTGAGCGACCGGAGTTTGCTGCAGCAGCGGGCTCCTTGTGTTCGCCGTCTGGTTATGTGCTCCCTGCTTTCGGGCGGGAGGACAAAGGTTAATCACACAACATCATTCATAGTTATGTCTCAGATTTATGATTTCAAGTCCCTGACGAGCAGGGGCAAAGAGTTAGATTTTGCACAGTTTCGCGGCAAGGTGCTCTTGGTTGTCAACACGGCCAGCAAGTGTGGCTTCACACCACAGTTTGCTGGTTTGGAGGAGCTCAACAAGAAGTATAAAGATCGCGGTCTGGTGGTCATCGGTTTCCCCTGCAACCAGTTTAAGGAGCAGGATCCCGGGTCCGACGGTCAGATAGAGGAGTTCTGTCAGTTGAACTACGGCGTGTCGTTTCAGATTATGAAGAAGACCGACGTCAACGGTGCGGCTGCAGAGCCCATTTTCCAGTATCTGAAGACGCAGGCTCCCACTGAGGAATACTCCGGCCTGAAGGCCAAGGCTGCCAAGGCGCTTTTCAAGACCCTTAGCAAGAGTGTGGAGAAGGACAGTGACATCAAATGGAATTTCACGAAGTTCCTCGTTTCACGCGACGGCGGGACTGTCAAGCGCTATGCGCCCACCACGACGCCGGCCAAGATGGAGCAGGACATCGAGGAGATGCTGGGCTAATTCTCTTGTTTCTTTTTGCAAATACAAACCGGGCATCTGCATTTATTGCGGGTGCCCGAAATAGTATTGGCCGCGTCGTCGGGTAATGCTGCCGTAGTTGATGGCGTGGCGCGGACAGTGGTGGTAGCAGGAGAGGCAACAGGTGCAGCGCCCGTCGTGTAGCCATTCCGGTGTGGATGCACCATCGTCATTGCCTGTCATCCGGATGTCTCTCGTCGGACACACTTTGGCACACAGACCGCAATGGATGCAGTTTGCCGTGTCTACGGTAAATTTGCGGTCGGAAATCATCCGGCTATTGAAGTAGGCTCCGATGACGTGTGAGAGCACCCAGGGCATGAAACCGCGCTTGGTGTGGTGCTCGTTTTTTCGGCGTTCTGTGATGAGGCGTGTGTATGTGTTCAAATCCTGGGTCGCCTGTTCGATTTTTTCTTTTTCCCGCTGCGGTGTGTCGGTGTACATAAAAGGCAGGCAGACGTAGCTTTCGGGCATCACCAGCGAAAAACTGCTGTGGGTGCGCAAGCCCTTTTTCGCCAACTCTCCGTCGAGCATCTCCATGGTCAGCCCGATGCTGTCGCCGCAGGTGACAAGCGCATAGCAGTAGTGTGAGGTGAGCGGCTTTTCGGAAGAAAAAGTGAGGCGGCGAATGAAGTTTCTCACCAGTCGCGGCGGCTGCCATCCATGCACGGGGAAGCAGAAGCCGATGCGCTCGTCTTCGGCCAGGGTGTAGCGTGTGTCCTCGCCGCTCATTAGGGCCAGACGTTCGCCGGTTGCTTCGGCGAGATGCTGCGCAGCCCAGCGTGTGTTGCCGGTTCCGGAAAAACAGAAGATCATGGATTTACTTATTCTTTTTTGTGGTGGCGGGCTGTGCCAAATATTTTTTGATGTCGGCCTCAATGATATGAATTTTCTCTGTGGGTTCGTAGCGCTTCATGACGCGGCCGTCACGGGAGACGAGGAATTTTGTGAAGTTCCACATGATGTCCGACGACTTGGTGTAGTCGGGGTTCTTCTCCCTGAGCATTTTGTCCAGCAATTGCCCGATGCGATCGGTGGGGTCAAAACCGCCGAAACCCTTTTGCGACTTGAGATAGGTGAAGAGCGGAGAGGCATTGCTGCCGTTAACGTCGATTTTTTCAAACTGAGGGAAATGGGTGTCATACTTTTCCGTGCAAAACTGACGTATCTCCTGCATCGTCCCGGGAGCCTGACCGCCGAATTGGTTGCAGGGGAAGTCCAGGATCTCCAGGCCGTCTTTCGCGTAGCTTTGATAGAGCGCTTCCAGCTCCTTGTACTGCGGCGTGAATCCGCAGTGTGTGGCAGTATTGACGATGAGCAAAACTTTGCCCTTATAGCAGGAGAGTGCCACGTCGCGCCCCTCGGCGTCTTTCACGTTGAAGTCGTAAACCGTTTGGGCTGACAACGACAGCAGACCGGCTGCGGCGGCGAGACAAAGGAGAAATCTTTTCATCGTGTGATATTTTTTTGCTTGCTTTCGTTGCAAAGGTAAGGATAAAAATGCAGACGTACAACGTTTTTTGGTGAAAGTTAGTGTAAAATGGCCGGAGATAGGACAAAATTGCTTATCTTTGCATTGTAATATCGGAGAATGAACACAAACGAGCATACGTTATTGTTGGAGGAACATGGTATTAAGCCTACGGCCAACCGCCTCCTTATCGCGAAGGCTTTGGCTTCACAGCATCATCCGGTTTCTGTGAAGGATCTGGAGGAAAGTCTTTTGACGTTGGACAAATCCAGCATATTCCGCGTGCTGACACTCTTCAGGGAACATCATTTGGTGCACGCCATTGAGACGGGTGAGGGCATTGTAAAGTATGAGCTCTGTCAGAGTCACAACGAAGAGGAAGACGATGACGAGCACGTTCACTTTTATTGCGAGCGTTGCCACCGCACCATTTGTCTGCACGACATTCCCGTACCGCAGATCCCTGTGCCGGAAGGCTACCGGGCGGAGGGCACCAATGTCCTGGTGAGGGGTATCTGCGCCTGTTGTCTTAAGCTTTGAGGACGGCCTCGTAACCGAAGCTTTTCACCTGACGGATGAGTGTCTCGCTGTCATGCGGTCCGATGACGCTTGCGGTGGCGGAAGCCAGATCTACCGTCACCTCTTTCACACCTTCCACACTTCTTATGGCGCGCTCCACATTGGCCTTGCAGTGGTTGCAGTTCATGCCGCTCACGTTGTAGACGACGGCTGCACTGTCACCCTCGTTTGCTTTAATGCAACTGTGCTCGTGGCCGTGATGACCGGCGTCCCACCAGTGGCGAACCTGTGCATTAAGGAACAGAGTGGCCAGCAGTCCCAACCAGAGCCAATCCATGAAGGAAAGCGCATGCGCGTGGTTGTGGCAGGCGCCCGCGATGCGGCTTTGCACCTCAAACCACTCTGGCGGCAGCAGATAGTCGAGTCCCAGGCCGAAGACCACGGCCCCGATGACAATCGAGAGGATGTAGAGCCACAGCGTGCGGCGGCCGAACACCTTGCCGATGACGAGCATTGAGGCGGAGTTGACTGCAGGTCCGGCCATCAGCAACACCAGGGCCGCGCCCGGCGTCAGTCCTTTAGCCATCAGCGACACGGCGATGGGGATGGATCCGGTGGCACAGACATACATGGGGATGGCTATTGTCAATATCAACAGCATGTTGAGCAATTTGTATTCGTGCAGCGCGGCGAGCCAGTCGTTGGGTACGGCTACGGTGATGAGGGCGGCGATGAGCAGACCGACAACCAACCATTTACCCACATCCTGCATCATGTCTACAAAGGCATAATTTAGGGCTTCCCGTAGTTTCTCGCTGAAAGATCCAGGGGCTTCCTGCGGGTAAGTACATGCGCATTCATGCTCGTGCTGATGGTCTTCGTGGGCGTAGGTATTGGTCAGCCACCCTCCGAATATGGCGGTGAGAAACGCTGCCAGCGGACGCACGACGGCGAAAGGCAGGCCCATCAACGAGTAGGTGGCAATGATGCTGTCCACGCCCGTTTGCGGTGTGGCAATGAGGAAACTGGTGCAAGCACCGTGACTGGCGCCTTCTTTACGTAGCCCCACGGCTGTCGGTATCACGCCGCAGGAGCACAGGGGCAAGGGTACGCCCAGCGCAGCAGCCTTCACCACGCTCTTCATGTTGCGGGGAGCGAGGTGCTTGGAGTATAGGGTCTTGGGCATAAAGACGCGGAGCAGTCCGGCGATTAAGAATCCCAACAGCAGATACGGCGCCATTTCCGCGCTCATTGTGAGCAGCGCGTTCCAATAATTTTCCACCCAAATCATTGTCATTTACATCTTGGCCATGGCCTGCTCCAGGTCGGCGATGATGTCCTCCACGTTTTCGATGCCTACAGAGAGACGCACCAAGTCGGGAGCAACACCGGCTTCGCGCAGCTGCTCGTCAGAGAGCTGGCGATGGGTGTGTGAGGCCGGGTGCAACACACAGGTGCGGGCGTCGGCCACATGGGTCACAATGCTGATGAAGTCCAGGTTGTCCATGAAGCGGATGGCCTCGTCGCGGCTGCCTTTCAGACCGAAAGCGATGACGCCGCACGAGCCGTTAGGCATGTACTTCTGTGCCAGGGTGTGGTATTTGTTGGAGGGGAGTCCGCAATAATTCACCCACCCCACCTTAGGGTTTTTCTCCAGCCACTCGGCCACGCGCTGTGCATTGGCGCAGTGCTGCTTCATGCGCAGAGCCAGGGTTTCCAGTCCGAGGTTAAGCAGGAAGGAGTTTTGGGGGGCGGGGATGCTGCCGAGGTCGCGCATGAGCTGAGCCACGAGTTTGGTGGTGTAGGCCATCTTGCCGAAGGCCTTGGTGTAGGTCAGGCCGTGATACGACTCATCGGGCGTGGTCAGCCCGGGGAATTTGTCGCTGTGGGCATCCCAGTCGAAGTTGCCTGAGTCCACGATGCAGCCGCCTACCTGTGTGGCGTGTCCGTCCATATATTTAGTGGTAGAGTGGGTCACAATGTCGCAGCCCCACTCGAAGGGGCGGCAGTTGATGGGAGTGGCGAAGGTGTTGTCTACAATCAGGGGCACGCCGTGGCGGTGAGCCATCTTGGCGAAGCGCTCAATGTCGAACACATTGCCGCCGGGGTTGGAGATGGTCTCGCCGAAGAAGCATTTGGTGTTGGGGCGGAAGCAGGCTTCAATCTTCTCGTCGCTCCAATCGGGGTCCACGAAGGTGCACTCGATGCCCAACTTCTTCATGGTCACGCCGAAGAGGTTGTAGGTGCCGCCGTAGATGCAGTTGGAGGTGACGAAGTGATCGCCGGCCTGGCAAATGTTGAAGACGGCGTAGAAGTTGGCGGCCTGACCGGAGGAGGTCAGCATGGCGCCCGCACCGCCCTCAAGGGCTGCAATTTTTTTTGCTACGGCATCGTTGGTGGGATTGGCCAGACGGGTGTAGAAATATCCTTCGTCCTTCAAGTCAAACAGACGGGCCATTTGGTCGGACGTTTCATAGCGGAAGGTGGTGGACTGGTAGATGGGCAGCTGTTGGGGCTCGCCCTTGGAAGGCTTCCATCCGCCGTGCACGCAGATGGTTTCGAGATTTTTTTTCATTGTATGTTTTTTTGTTGTACTTTAGTCTTTTTTCGGCTGCCAGGCGCGCTCTTCTTTTCCGGCTTCTCTGTTGAGAGCGCGGGCCAAGACGAAGAAGTAGTCGCTCAGACGATTGAAATAGCAGAGCAGGGTGGACTCCACGTCCACACCTTCGTCCTTCAGGCGCAGCACTTCGCGCTCCATTCTCCTACACACAGTGCGGCACACATGGGCCTCTGCGGCAGCTTTGCATCCACCGGGCAGGATGAAGCTTTTAAGTGGCGGCAGCGTGGCCTCAATGCGGTTAATCTCTTCCTCCAGGGCGCTCACGGCGCTAGCGCCGACACAGTTGCATCGCCCGTCTTCCGAGGCCAAATAGGCCCCGCAAGTGAAGAGCTCACTTTGCACCTTATGGATGAAATCGCCTGGCAGGCGCATGCTTTCGGCCTCGGCGGCCAGCAGCCCGATGTGGGCGTTCAGTTCGTCCAGTGTACCGTAACTCTCAAGGCGCTGGCAGCATTTGCTTACTCGTTTGCCGCCCACGAGGGAGGTCTCGCCCCGGTCGCCCGTTTTGGTGTAGATGTTCATTCCGCGCTATTGCTTTTCGTGTGCAAAGGTACGACTTTTTTTTGATTAACTACGCATTTTGCCGGAGTTTCTCCACAAACTCGTCTATCTTGCGCAATTCCTCGGGTATGTCGATGTTTTGGGGGCAGTGGGGCTTGCATTGTCCGCAGCCGATGCAGTGGGCGGCCTGTCGAAGCCGCGGTACGCTGCGGTCTTGACCGACGAGAAATTCGCGCCGCAACTTGGCGTATTCGCTGTCCTGAGCGTTCTCGGGCAGGCGGTCGTGGCTCTTCACCTTGTTGTAGTGCACGAAGAGACTCGGGATGTCCACGCCGTAGGGGCAGGGCATACAGTATTTGCAGTCGTTGCAGGGGATGAGTTTTACGTTGACGATGTGGTAGGCGATGTCGTAGAGGAAGTTCTCCTCCTCCGGCGTGACGGGTTTCAGAGGGCAGTAGGTCAGGAGGTTGTCTTTGAGGTGCTCCATGTAGGTCATGCCGCTGAGCACGGTGAGCACACCTTCGGGCGTGCCGGCATAGCGAAAGGCCCACGAGGCGATGCTGGCGTCGGGATCGCGCTGCTTCATGCGCTCCATGAGGTATTGCGGGATGTTGGCCAGACGTCCGCCCAGCAGGGGCTCCATGATGACGGCCGGGATGCCTCTCTTCTGCAACTCGGCGTAGAGGTAGCGCGCATCGGTGTTGCGGTCGTTGATTTCGTTGGCGTAGTCCCAATCGAGATAGTTCAGCTCGATCTGCACGAAGTCCCAGTGCACCCGGTCGTGGATGGAGAGCAGGTAGTCGAACACGGCCACGTCGCCGTGATATGAGAATCCGAGATTGCGTATGCGCCCTTCACGCCGCTGCCCGATGCAGTAGTGGAGCAGGCCGTTGTCCAAATAGCGTGCCTTGAGGTTCTCCATGCCGCCCATGCCGCATCCGTGCAGCAGGTAGTAGTCGATGTAGTCCGTCTGCAGTTCTTTGAGCGAATTCTCAAACATGTCAATGCTCTCCCTGCGGCCCCAGGTGGCTTCGTTGAAGTTGGAGAGCTTCGTGGCGATGTAGTAAGACTCTCTGGGGTGTCTGGCGAGGGCGATTCCGGTGGCTTTTTCGCTGTTGCCACGACAGTAGGCAGGCGATGTGTCAAAGTAGTTCACGCCGTGGGCCAGTGCGTAGTCCACCAGGCGGTTGACCGTCTCCTGGTCGATCTCGCCGTCCTCCTTGTTGGGCAGTCGCATCATACCGTAGCCCAGGAGCGACACTTTGTCGCCCGTGGTGGGGTTCTTGCGGTAGGTCATCTGGTCTCCCCGGGCTTCCTGCAGCTGGCTGTAGTCATCCTTGATGGGGCCTGTTTCGGCCTTGGGCTTGCACCCTGTGAGGGCGGCGGTCACGCCGGCGGCTCCTGCGCCGAAGAGTTTCAGGAAGTCGCGTCGTTCGATATGTTTGCTCATGTTGGTGTTCTTTTAACAGGTTTGACCTTAAATGACCCGGTGCATCTCATGACCCTCAACGTAGATGGCCGAGAGCGGACGTGCCGGACACAGATTCTCGCAGGCGCCGCAGCCGATACATGTGGCCGTGTTGAC
>CACZUX010000021.1 GCA_902784475.1 uncultured Bacteroidales bacterium
GTACTACAATTTCTGTCTATGAAAATCTGTCAAAGAACAACGCACTTTCTCAAATGCGGGTGCAAAGGTATGCCTTTTTTCCCAACCCACCAAATATTTCACCAAGTTTTTTCGAAAAAAAGTGTTTTTACCCTCAAATTCGGCACATTTTTCCTCCTTTTTGATCTCCAGAGTATGTTCTATAGCATAAAACGGGCCTTTTTCAACTGCTCCTGCAGAGGCGCTCTTTTATTATATTAATAAGGTTTGCGCGAGGGAAGGCCGATTTTTACGCTCTAGTTAGAGAAAATTTGCGCGCTAGTTAGAAAACAAATTTTCCCTAGTTAGAAGGCCCGTTTTTTTGGGGTTTCCCGTGGGGCCGTAAATTTTCCCCCGTGGGAGCGCAAATTTTTCGTTTCACTCCTCAACGGTCATAACGGACATTGCGGACAAACGTAAAATTTGTCCGTTCGTTGGCAATTACTCTTTCTTCACCGGCTCGACCGTATAGCCCTCGCGTCGCAGCAACGCAATGACGGATCTGGGGCCCATGAGGTGGCGGCAGCCGACGGCAATCAGGCTGGGACACTGCGTGATGTTCTCACGGATGACAGGAATCCAGTTTTCGTTGCGCCCCTTGAGCAAAAACGTGTCTTTTTCGTTTTCCTTAAACGTTTCGGGCTCCGATGCCATAAACTTGGCAAAAGCGCAGGTGTCGTTCTGGATATAGGCCTTGTAGAAACGGCGAAACGTCCGTCCTGTTTTTCCGCTGACCAGGTCGCGAATTGATTTATAGAGCGAGTCGGCCTGCATTTTCACGGAAAGACTGTCAAAGCCCGGCGTGTCGGTGAACGTGGAAATGAGTCCAGCGGAGATGTCTTTCGTTTCTTCCAGACCGCCGCGCGTTTTATTGCTTTTGGCGGCTTCCTGATATAAAACACCATCCAAAGTCTGACGCTGACGTGCGCCAATAAATAGAACAACCCCAATCTTGGTTTGCCAGTATTTCGGCGTCTTTTTCCAGTATTCGCCGTCCTGGAATCTGGTGGTCAGGATGCTGTCAACCATATGGAAATGTGTGCTGTCGTCGTAGAGCTGTCTATAGTCGCTGCCTTCGGGCATCATCCATTCCGGACCGGGATTGCGAAGCAGTTCCACCACCCAGCGCTGAAACTTCCGGTCTTCCTCACTGGGTTGCAGGCTTGCATCGAAGTCTTGCTCAAAGATTACGGCCTCGCTTCGGTCGAAGGCATTCTGCAGGCCGCTGATGCCGAACACTTCTTCCCGAGTGAAGTTATGTCCTTCGCCGTGACAGGTGCCGAAGAGATAGGAGGTCTGCGTCAGGCCGTTGCCGCTGATTTCCCAGAGCCATCCGGGGCCTTCGGGGGTGTTGTTTTCAGGGGTTTTGCTTTCGTTTTGTGCGGCGATGTGCAGCGCCGATGCCAGCAGAATTGCCGGCAGGATGATGTGACGGAAGTTCATGGCTTGTTGATGCGTTGCGGTTCGTTTTTGTGTTTTTCGACCGCAAAAATACTATTTTTCTGTGTAATAACAAAACATTTTTGTAACTTTGCATCGAATTCAATCTCTTATCTGCTTTGAAATGACCATGAAAACATTCGTCTCCATCCTGCTCTCCCTGCTGGCCATCTCAGCAACGGCACAAATCAAGTCAGAAGTGTCGGAGACCATAGAGCTGATGGGCATTCTCTCGCGCACGGCGGGATTTCTGGAATTCAGCAACGACCTTGCCGGTCAGTATTCCAAAGACACCGAAGCCTGGTTTGCACAATACCGAGAGCATCCGACCGTCACCTACTACAAGGAACTCCGTGCCAAAAACGGCATCGCCTACGATCGGGTGACGAATATGGCGGTTCATCTGGAAACAGAGAAAGGCAAAGTGAAGCTTGTCGGCAATCGCGAAGAACTCACCGGCGGCTGGAAGGACGTTGACCTCGACGACTTCATCAAGCGTCTCAACAAGTTCTATGCAGACACACGCTTCCACGATTTCTTCGAGCAACACAGGACGTTCTACAACGATTTTCTGCAGGCATATGATAAAAATATCATTCCCATTAAGCCTGAATGGTACGGTCAATTCTATAACGGCGCTGCACCTGCGGAGCAGTTCCGAATCATCATCGGCTTCACCTACGGAACGACCAACAACGGCGCCAGCCGACAACTGCCCGGACAAGCCCGCGAGGTGTTTGCCGTCTGTGGTTACTGCATGAACCCTCAAACAGGTCGCCCGAATTTCGACAGCAGTCTCCCGCTCCATGAGTTCAACCACTCTTTTGTGAACCCGCTCTTGGAGAACGCTGATAACGAGAAGACGATGCAGGAAGCAGGACAAAAGCTCTTCCAACGCTCACAATCAGCTATGGAGCAGCAGCACTATGACGACTGGCACATCGTCATCAACGAAAGTCTTGTCCGGGCCGCTGTCATTGTCTATTTCTACGAAAACGGCTTCAATCAGGTTGCTATAAAAATGCTCAACTATGAAACAATGAGCCAAGGTTTTCCGTGGATGCTCGACGTCGTTTCCGCCCTCCGCTATTACTCCACCCATCGCGAGCAGTATCCCACGCTTAACGAATTCTATCCCGAGATTGCCAGCTTCCTGAGCAAATACAACGAGTAGCACACGACAAGCAAATTACGGGTTTGTCAAAAAATCGGCGACGGATTCTCGAAGGAATGCGCCTTGCAGAGGAAGTCTAAGTCGCTGAAAATCAATATCGGCTTGTTCGCCCACCCCCCAATCAGATACCCCGCAGAGACCGAGCAGAGACCGAGCAGAGACCGTGAAAGCGGGTTTTGATGTCAAGTTTTACGTATAGTCTGGCTGGTGGCTAACTTGCGTTGTCTCGTGAAGCTTCGCTCCACAGACATCCTACTCGGCTATTGCTCCACAGCTTATGTGACCGTCTGTTCGGTGTCCCCTGGCATCGTCGGTGCTATTGGGTGCGGCATCGCGGTGCTGTCAGATGCCTTCGGTTGCACCTCGGCCCCATTCGCCGGCCCCATTCGCTGCGCGAAAGGACGGGCGGATGTTGCACGAGTAAATTTCGCGAAAACAAAAAGCGGCACTTACACGATAATTTTAGAGCAAAAATTTGGAGATTCGGACAAAAACCGCTACCTTTACGCAGTTTATTGTGCAAAGTACCATGGAAATCGTTCGCTTTTCTACCCACAAATGGCTGTCGCCGCTGAGTTGGCTCTACGGCCTGGGGGTGAACGTGCGCAACGAACTCTTCGACATGGGATGGCTCAAAAGCGTAGCATTCCCCATCCCCGTCATCAACATCGGCAACCTCACCGTGGGCGGAACGGGGAAAACGCCCCACACGGAATATCTCATACGCCTCTTGAGCCGCGAGTTTCGCGTGGCCGTGCTCTCACGCGGATATCGCCGCGAGAGTTCGGGCTACGTGCTGGCAAAACCCGACACACCCGCCTCGCAGATCGGCGACGAGCCCTGGCAGATGAAGCACAAATTCCCCGAAGTGTATGTAGCCGTGGACGCCAATCGCCGCAGGGGCATCACCCGGCTGATGCACGACAGGGAGACGCGCGACGTGGACGTCATCCTGCTCGACGACGCCTATCAGCACCGCTACGTGAAAGCCGGCCTCAACATCCTGCTCGTCAACTGGCACAGGCCCATCCATCTGGACCGTCTGCTGCCCGTGGGGCGTCTGAGAGAGCCCTTCCGCAACCGCAACAGGGCCGACATCGTCGTCGTGAGCAAATGCCCCCGAGACGTCAGTCTGATGGACATGCACGTGATGCACAACCATCTGGCGCTGCCGCCCTTCCAGGACCTCTTTTTCAGCGCGTTCCGCTACAACAACCTGAGGCCCCTCTTCCCCGAGGCCGAAGCCCCCAGTATCACGCCGGAGTCGCTCCGGGAGACCAACGTGCTGCTCGTCTCGGGCATCGGATGCCCCAAGCAGATGGAGAACGAACTCAAGCCGCTGGTCAAGAGTCTCAAGACACTCACCTTCCCCGACCATCACGGCTACACGACCTCCAACGTGAAATGGGCCGAAAACCTCTTCTCGCGGCTGCCGGAACCCCGCATGGTGATCACCACGGAGAAAGACGCCGCACGCATCGCCGAAAAGGTGAGCTACGACGGATCGGAACTGCAGCGATCCACCTACGTGCTGCCCGTCGAGGTGGCCTTCCTGCAGGATCAACAGGAAACATTCAACAAAAAAATATTGAGCTATGTACGAACAAATCTTAGAAACCGCAAAGTGGATTAAGGGCAGGATGAAGCACTCGCCCAAGACGGCCATCATCCTGGGTACCGGACTGGGACAACTGGCTGCGGAGATCAAAAAGGAGATGGAGATCCCCTACGCCGACATCCCCCACTTCCCCATATCTACCGTTGAAGGCCACTCCGGCAAACTCATCTTCGGCACCCTCGGCGACAAAGACATCCTGGCCATGGAGGGACGCTTCCACTACTACGAAGGCTACAGCATGAAGGAGGTGACGTTCCCCATCCGCGTGATGAAGGAGCTGGGCATCCAGACGCTCTACCTCACCAACGCCTCGGGCGGCGTGAACCCCAGCTTCCGCATCGGCGACATCATGATCATCACCGACCACATCAACCACATGCCCGAGAACCCGCTGCGCGGAGAGAACATCCCTCAGGGCCCCCGATTCCCGGATATGGGTCACGCCTACGACCCCGACCTCGTCGATCTGGCCGACGCCATCGCCGCCGAGAAAGGTCTGAAGGTGCGTCACGGCGTCTATGTGGCCACACAGGGTCCCTGCTATGAAACGCCCGCAGAATACCGCATGTTCGCACAGCTGGGCGCCGACGCCGTCGGCATGAGCACCGTGCCCGAAGTCATCGTGGCCCGCCATGTGGGCATCCGCTGCTTCGGCTTCAGCATCATCACCGACCTCGGCGGACACGGACAGGTGATGAAGGTGACACACGAAGACGTGCAGAAGGCCGCCAACGAGGCACAGCCTCGCGTGGCCGCCATCATGCGTGAAATGATCGAGCGTTCCTGATGGAGATCGCCAAGCTGGGTGAATTCGGCCTGATACGCCGTCTCACCGAATCCATCGCCCCGACACAGTCCTCCACGCTGAAAGGCGTGGGCGACGACTGCGCCGTCATCGCGCCGACAGAAGGCGAGGTGACGCTCGTCACCACCGACATGCTGATGGAGGGCGTCCACTTCGACCTCATCTACACCCCGCTCAAGCACTTGGGCTACAAGGCCGTCGCCGTGAATCTCAGCGACCTCTACGCCATGAACGCCACGCCGCGACAGCTGACGGTGTCGCTGGCCATCGGCAAACGTTTTCAGGTGGAAGACATCGACGCACTCTATGAAGGCATGCGTCTGGCCTGCGAGAAATACGGCGTGGACATCGTGGGCGGCGACACCACCGCCAGCATGACGGGTCTGGCCATCAGCATCACCGCCATCGGCACCGCACGGAAAGAAGATATCGTCTGTCGCAACGGCGCCAAAGAGACCGATCTCATCTGCGTTTCGGGCAATCTGGGCGCCGCCTACACGGGCCTGCAGCTGCTGGAGCGCGAGAAGACGGTGTATCTGCAGCAGGCACGCGAGAGCGGCGGCAACACCAATGTGCCCTTCGAACCCGACTTCGCCGGACGCGAATACATCCTCGAGCGCCAGCTCAAGCCCGAGCCCCGACGCGACATTATCGCGCGGCTGAAGGAGGCGGGCATCCGTCCCACCTCGATGATCGACATCTCCGACGGCCTCAGCAGCGAACTGCTCCACATCTGTCACGAGAGCCAGTGCGGCTGCCGCATCTACGAAGAGCGCATCCCGCTGGACTACCAGACGGCGGTGGCGGCGGAGGAGTTCAACATGAACGTCACCACCTGCGCACTCAACGGCGGCGAAGACTACGAACTGCTCTTCACCGTGCCGCTCGCGGATAAGGAAAAGGCGGAGGCGCTGGAAGACGTCAAGGTCATCGGCTACATCTCCAAGGCCTCACAGGGCAAAGTGCTCGTCACACGCGACGGCGCCGAGTTCGAGCTGAAGGCTCAGGGATGGGTGATGCCGTCGGAATAGTGTTTGTGGTTTAGGAGTCTCCGGTCTTTAACCTTTAACCCTTAACCTTTATTGCTTCCGCCAGGCGTTAACCACTTCGCCCACATACATCGTGTGGAAGCCGGAGCTGTTGTTGCGATACATCTGTTTGGGCACTTCACTACGGAAGCCTTTCTGGTCGAAGGGTGCTGCGTACATCGTCTTGCATTCAATCACCGATTCGGCCTCTGTATAATAAGGTGTGCCGTTGGCAGTATAGGCGGTGTGCAGCTTCAGAGCTGCCGCCTTGTCGCCGTCGCGTCCGCTCTTTGAGCCCATATAGCGGAGCACGTTGGCGTGCTTGGGGCCGAAGGTCATCACGGTGAAATACTGCGACTCGTCCATGAACTTCTTGGTGTAGCGCTTCTCGGCCACATAGACCGTCAGCGCCGTGCGGCCCCAAAGGGTGCCGATGCCGCCCCAGCCGATGGTCATGGCGTTGTGTTTCTTCTTGCTGCCTGCAGCCAGAATCTCTGCCTTGCGGAACCACTGGAAGCCGTTCTCGCTGAAATCCTTCTCCACCTCGAATTTCTCAAAGCCGTACTCTTCCTGCGCCTTCACGCCGGAACACAGCATCAGCGCTGCCACTGCGAGCACCACCGTCATCAGGTTATTTTTCATCATTTCTAAAAATTAGTCTTAAACTGTTGCGATAGTTAAAGTAGTTCCACATCCAATTGATCAGGACCACTATTTTGTTTCTGACGCCCAAGAGAGATCTGAGGTGCACCACCAGCCACAAGAGCCAGGCTGTGTTGCCGCCGAACTTCAGACGGCCGATTTCTGCCACCGCCTTCCGACGGCCTATGGTGGCCATCGTGCCGAGATCTTTGTAGTGGAACACGAGGTCGTTGACATTCCCTGCTCCCTGCTTGGATGATGCGCGAAGCCTGATGGTTTTGGCCACACAATCTGCCTGTTGCATCGCCACCTGTGCCAACTGCGGATGACCGTGGGGATAATCCTGATCGCCGTCCACGATGCTCACGTCGCCAATGGCAAAGACATCGTTCATGCCCTTCACCCGCAGACAGGTGTCGGTAACGATTCTGCCTCCGGCACCCAGCGTCATCTCCGGCGTCGAGGCGATGCGGTTGGCCCGGACGCCCGCCACCCATATCACGGTCTTCGCAGCCAACGTGCTGCCGTCCTCCATATGCAACACGCCGTCGCGATAGTCGGCAACTCTCGTGCGCGCCATCACCTCCACGCCCATCTCCCGGAGGTCGCGCTCTGCACGCACGGAGGAAGCTTCGTCCATAGATTTCAACAGGCGCACGTCGCTGTTCACCAGCACGATGCGGATCTTTGAGGTGTCAATGTCGGGATAGTCACGAGGGGCTATCGTGCGCTTCATCTCGGCCAGCGCGCCGGCAATCTCCACGCCCGAAGGGCCTCCGCCCACAACGGCGACTGTCAAGAGCGATTGGAGCGTCTCTTCATCGGTCTCCACCTCGGCTCGCTCCATGTTGCTCAGTATGGTGTTGCGCAGGTTCATGCCGTCCATCACAGTCTTCATGGGCAATGCGTCGGCAGCGATGTGATCATTGCCGAAGAAGTTGGTGGTGGCGCCGGCAGCAATCACCAGGTAGTCGTAATAAAGTTTGCCGAATGAGGTTTGCAGCACCTTTTCGTCGGCATCGATGCTCTGCACCTCGCCCATGCGGAAATAGACGTCTTCTCTCCCCTGCAGTATTTTGCGAAAGGGAAACGAGATGCTGCTGGGCTCCAAACCGGCCGATGCCACCTGGTAAATCAGAGGAGGGAACTGGTGGTAGTTGTTCTTATCTACCAGCACCACCTGCATACCGCAGCCTTTCAGGGCTTTCATCAGACGCAGACCGCCGAGTCCGCCGCCGATGACGACGACTCTTGTCTTACCTTTATGTCTTATATTGGCTTTCATACTGTAAACTGAAGTCGGTGTTTATTTAAACTTGGGTTTGAGCTCGTCGGGGGAGTCGTTGGTGAACATGTTGACGGGCGGCGCCTCACGTTCGTAGAGATGGCGAAGCACCTCCTCGTCGAGCGAAAGCGACGGACGGAAAGCCTCCGACGACATATAGAGCAGAATGCTGCGACGCAGCTGGCGCGCCACAATGCGGCGATCGAGGTCGGAGGAGACATCCATCGTCGTCATCACCAGACGTCCGCCCGAGACATTGGCTTCGAAGAGCATGCCCAGCTTGCGGGAGAGATGCCAGGTGTCGATGGGCTGCACGATGGGCTGGAAGTCGCGGGGAAACTCCGCCAGATTCATGCACTGGGCCCGATTGGTGAGCTCCCACCACTGGAGGTCCTGCCAGTCGTCCGTCGGGAAGTCGCAGAAGACGGGATGCTCGCGCTGAATATATGCACCGGTGGTGTGCGGCGGGCGCATCTTGAACCACGACGTGTTCCAGAAAACAGGCAGGAAGCGATGCACCACATCACTGCCGTAGCGCACCCGTCCGGCTGCCGTGAGCAGCACCTTGCCACCGCGACGCAGCGCCGCGAGTGCAGAGTCGAGATCGGCCGTCACCAACACGTCGCACTCGAAGCGGCGAGCCTCGTCGGGATAGATCCAGAAGTCCCAATGATTGCGGTGGCGGGCAGCGGCCTCTACGGTGAGCGTCAACTTGTCGGCCTGAGTGAGTCGGGAGGGCAAAAAGACGATTTCATCGCCCCTATGACAGCGGCCTCGCTGTAGCACACCCTCGCTGCCGGCGATGGTGTAGCCGAGCTCCAGATCACCGGAGCGTCCGCCCAGATAAAGGTCCACGCCGATGCGCACGGTGTCCGTATTAGAAAAGGTAAAGCGCGGGAAACGCGCCAGAGGCACGGTGTCGCTGCAGAACTCACGCCAGTCGGCAGCAGAGCAATAGCCCTTCTCGCGCCAATGCACATTAAGCGGCCCCACGAGCGCAGAACCCTGACCGGCGTAGTCGTTGAGACCCAAAAGCTGGAAGCCGGCGTAATGCGGCGTGCGCAGATGGCGCTCCATCTCATATTTGTAGGCCAGGAGCTGGAGGCGTCCGCTGGCCATGAGGAACTTGCGCGCCTGAGAGGCCATACCGTTGGCCGCAAGAAGATCGCGGAAAATGTCGAAATTGCCGGCACGATAGACGCCGGTGTATTGAGACGTCTCGCTGAGATCAGGGAAAGCGCACCACTGCCCCTGCTCGTGAGAGATCATGGGAGAGCGGTTGGGCAGCGTGTCGGTGTAGTGACGGGGAAAGAGAATCTCGCGCCCGTAGTCGTCGAGAGAAGAGGGCCGGCTGCGGTCCCAGGCGAGACCGCGTGCCCCGCCTTTGACGTGAAACTCAGAGCCATAGTCCCACTCCCATCCGCCGCCGACGGAGGCCACGGTATAGAGGCGCGAGGGGTCGTGAGCCTTCATCTCACGCACGAAATCTGCGCCCCACTCCACCCAGCGTCCGGCCGGTTCGTTGCCGGCAGCCATCATGACGAAAGAAGGATGTGCGCCGTATTGGTCCAGAATGGCGAGACACTCCTGCTTGAGATACTCATCGATGCTCTGGCCGAGACCGAGCTTCACGCCGTGATTGGGCCACGAGGGCCCCTCGGGCTGCAGGTAGAAGCCGAGACGGTCGGCAGCCACAAAGGCAGCCTCGGGCGGGCAGTAGCTGTGGAAACGCATGTGGTTGAGGCCGAAACTCTTGCAGATGCGAAAGATGCGCTCCCAAGAGGCGGTGTCGCAAGGCGGGAAGCCCGTCTCGGGAAAGCAGCAGCTCTCCACCGTGCCGCGCAGGTGTACGGGCTCGCCGTTGAGCAGGATGTCGCTGCCCGAAATGCTGATTTCGCGGAAGCCGAAGGTGACGTCGACGGGCTCTCCGTCGTAGTCGAGCGTCACGGTGTAGAGACGCGGCGAGCGTTCGCTCCAAGGCTGCGCATCGGGGATGCGAACGTCAAAAGTCCGGTCGTTGAGCGTGATGTGCGCTGTCCCGGAAGCCAAATCGGTGATGACGCGACGGCGGCGGATAAGTGGAGCCGTACTCAGTTCGATACGTCCGGCAATGCCGTTCCAGTTGCCCTGCGTTTGGTCGGTGACGCTGTGAGAATCCTGCCCCACGCCGACGTTTTCCACGCCGTTGTACACGCGCACCTCTATCCTGTTGTCATGCTCGAAACGGAGCGCATCGGTGATGTCGTACTGATGGGGCACACTGAGACTCATGTTGCGCCCCATCTCACGCCCGTTGACCAAGACGACGGTCTCGATGTGGGGACGTTCGAGGAAGAGCGTCACCCTCCTGCGCTTCCAATTCTTGGGAATGAAGACCGTGCGGCTGTAGACGGCCTCACCGACAAAATGACGGTTGGGTGTGAGAAAGAAGGGGAACTTCATCTGTCCGGCGCGCCGGTAAGGCTCCATGAAGGGGTTGAAATAGAAACTGGAGTCGTAGAGCGTGCCCGTCCACTGAGTGTTCACGGAAAGCTCGTCGCCGATGCCGTTGGTGAGCAGAGATCCCGGCAACGTCACGGAGCGCTCCGGGAGACGCGAAGCGAGATCCCAACGTCCGGCAAGGGAAATCTGAGCCGAAAGAGCGGCGGTCGTCAGAATAAATAAAGAAGCAAGAAACAAGCGTTTCATCGGGAAGTATCGAGGATTTACTTATTATCAGACAGCAGACGGAAATAGGAGTCTATCAACTGCTGCGCGGCCACGAAGGAGGTCTTCTGGCCGTCGAGGACGGCACGCTCCTCTGCCACCAGCATGTCCTCGATGGTGGGATTCTGGTAGAAGGAGTGGCGCAGGCGCTCGTTAATGGTCTCGTACATCCAATAGCGTGCCTGCTGGGCACGACGGTGCTCGAAATAGCCGTTTTGCTTCACGAAGTCAATATAGCGATAGACCATGTCCCACACCTCCTTGATGCCGAGGGCATAGAAGCCGCTGTAGCAGAGCACTTCGGGCGTCCATCCGCTCTCGGGCATGGGGAAGAGCTGGAGCGCGTTGCGGAAATGAGAGGCGGCCAGCTGGGACTTCTCCACATTGCTGCCGTCGCACTTGTTGATGACAATGCCGTCGGCCATCTCCATGATGCCACGCTTGATGCCCTGAAGCTCGTCGCCCGTGCCGGCCAGCTGAATCAGCATGAAGAAATCGACCATCGAATGGCAGGCGGTTTCGCTCTGGCCCACGCCGACAGTCTCCACAAAAATCTTGTCGTAGCCGGCGGCTTCGCAGAGGATGATGGTCTCACGCGTCTTGCGGGCCACACCGCCCAAACTGCCCGCCGAGGGGCTGGGGCGGATGAAGGAATCGGGGTGCACGGATAGCTTCTCCATGCGCGTCTTGTCGCCCAGGATACTGCCCTTGGTCTTCTCGCTGGAGGGGTCGATAGCCAGGACGGCCAACTTGCCGCCATAGGCCTTCAACACATGGATGCCGAACTCGTCGATGCTCGTGCTCTTGCCGGCGCCGGGCACACCGCTGATGCCTACACGAATGCTCTTGCCGCTGTGAGGCAGGCACTTCTCTATGACCTCCTGCGCCATCTGCTGATGGGCGGGATTGGTGCTCTCGATGAGCGTGACGGCCTGGCCGAGCACGGAAGTGTTGCCCTTGAGGATACCTTCCACGTAGTCGGACACCGTCATCTGACGGCGGGCAAAACGCTGGCGGTTGAGGTAGGGATTGACCTGCGCGGGCTGCTCCACACCGCCATTAACCGTGAGGCCCTGATATTCTTCTGAGTTTTCGGGATGTATCATTTCAAAGAGATGTTGATGATTTGAACGGTGCGACGGGGATCGTCGGTTATCAGCATTAAACGAGGCTCTGCCTTGGATGTCTTGACAATATCAGGCATCACCGTAATCTTCAGCTTCGCGGAAGTGCCGGGCTGCAACTCTGTTTTACCCAACACGGCCTGAACGCCCGGATTGAATGCCTGGAAACGGTTGAAATGAAGGGGGCTGGGACCGACGTTGGTAATCACCACCTCGCCCTTAAGTTTTTTCTTGCCGGTATTAACCAAAGTGACAGTCTCCTGAGACAACCTCATGACTGGCGCCTGAGCCAACTGCTCGGCTGTGAGATTGCGCGCCGAAGGACACAGGACGGCAGATACCCGGATTTCATTGTCCTTGCACGCCAGATCATTCGGATAGCGCGAGAGATAGACACTCGTTTGGAAAAGACCGTAGTCGGAGAGCTGTCGGCTGTCGAGCGTCAGGAGGATGACGCCGCGTTGGCCACCGCGCAACACATCCGGAAGGAAGTCTGCTTTGAGGTAAGGAGGCAACTGCATCAGCTTGGGCGTATAATTGGAGTGCTCCATGTTGGCCACCGTAATCTGCGCCACAGGACGTTCGCCCTCTCCTACATAATCAAACTCCACATTGTCGGTAGAAAGTCGCACATTGCCCATATCAACAGGCAAGTTACAATCTATCTGCAGAGGCTCCGTCACTACACGGCCCTCCATCGTGAGCCACAAGGGCTCCGGACAACCCTCAAAATAGACTGCCGCCTCCTTATAGAACACGCCCAGAAGACGGGCGTCGTAGGTGAGATAGACAGTGGCAGTGCCCCCGGCCGGAATATGATACGACGACACATGACTCTGGACGCAGCCGCAGGAGGTCTCGATGCGCTCGATGCGGCAGGGTTTTGACTCCTTGTTGGTCAAAGTGAAAGAGGCTGTGCAGGCCTTGCGAAACAACACCTCACCGATGCGAACATAATCCCGATCGGGGACGGGCTGAGCTGCAGCGGTAGCAGCCAATAGGCTCACGAGGAGGAACAGGGATGAGAGTTTGTTCATATATTCACTCGTTTTGGATGGTTTGACTTGAAGTATGGGCCCGGAATTCCGGAGCGTAGAGACATTCGACACGGGTCACGCCGGTGGCTGCACGGCCGCGACGCTCCAAACGCTCGCGCTCCTCCAGGACGAAGGTGCCCTGAGGCAACTGCTCGATGAAATATTCCGTTCGATCATCGTGTATCTCGCGGTAGAAAGAGAAACCGTCGCTCCACCCGTAACCGGAGGTCTGCACTTCAGGTTCGGAGAGTGAGGCGCGCGGCACCACAAGATGTACATATTCGTAGTTACGATCCGCCGTGAGGGTGATGCGCTGAATGCCGGGCACAGAGAGCGATACGCCGACGCTGATTCCGGTAGAGGCGTCACGAACCTGTTCCATAGGCAGGTCAAAGTCGGCAAACACACCGACCCACTGCTCCCTGCCGGCTACAGCCTCATCTGAGAGCAACGCATAAACGGCATTCACCGTGAGGAGAGGATTCTGCCAGCCTTCCGTGCGTCTCTGATCCAGAATCCACCGACGGATGCCGCGATGGATGAGCGTGTCTTCGGGATAGACTTCCTGCATCAACTCAAGTGCATCCACATGACGCGAGAGACGCTCGTCCACGCTGTAAGAGAAACCGCCGGGGAAGCTGAGATAGTAGCCGTCGGGATGTGTGAGACGGCGCTTGAGACGCGGCGCATCGGCCACAGCCTCCGCGTGCTCTGCATCCAGTTCTTTACCTACCACCTTCTCTGCTTTTTTCAGAAGAGAAGCGTGAAGTGTGAAGAGCGGCGAAGACTCGTTCTCTCCGTTAAGTTTCATGAGGCGGTTGAGACGGCGCAGCGTGCGCACCACCTCACGGGTAATCCAACGGTTGGGTCTCATGCCGGAGAACCAGCAGAAGAAGCCGTCGTTCGTCTGGAAGCGTGACAGGCGCGAAATGCAGAATTCACGCCCATAGGGAACTGCCAGAGGCGAGTGCATGGCCTCAAGCAACGTCTGTGCATAGTAGCCGGCCAGGAGAGACAGCACGTCGTTGTGACGCGGCAAGGTGAGATGAGGTAAAGCCTCACGGGCAGAAGTTACGGGATCGGTAACGACCTTGCGCAGCTGTTTGTTGGTGGCTCCTTCGGGGAAAAGGTCATCAAAGGAAAGTCGTTCCAATTCTTCCGGCGTACAGGTCAAAGCACGGCTGACGGTGACATGCTCCACATCGCCGAGCACGGGCAGGCTGCGCTGCTCTCCGTCGGAAGCTTCTGGCGTCTCGGCCTGCCAGCGACAAATCACCTCGCTCCCCTCGGGAGCCTTGATGCGGAAGGAGAAGATAGTGTCGCTACTGGGCGAAAGCGAGAAACTGACCCGCTCTTGATGCAGGATGCGGCCGGAGGAGGGCTCCAAATATTGCATCACGGCGCGACCCGTCTGGCGTTCTTCACTGATGTTGCTCACCGTAGCCGCCACCGTCACTTCGTCGCCACGACGCAGAAAACGCGGCACACGGAGCTCCGCCATCAGGGGCTTTTGGGCTACGACGGTGTCGTCCCATGCCACCGACTCCAGAGTGCGTGTGTGGGCCAGGCCGCGCAGATGCCAGGTGGTCAGGCTCTCGGGCAGGTCGAAGACGATGGAGATGCGACCCGATGCATCCGAACGCAGCGAGGGATAGAAGAAAGAGGTCTCGGAAAAGTCCGCACGCAACGGCTTTTCGTCCAGGTTCTCCTCCTCTTCCGACATCGTGGCATCATCCGGACCCATAGCGACAGCGGCTCTTGCCTCTGCCGAAAGGCCGCCGATACTGCCGTTCAAAGGTGCAGCATCGAGTGAAGCATAGAGCATAGGTTCACTCCCTTTCTTTCGCGCGCTGACTTTGACCTCACGCAGCATCACATTGTTGTGACGGTAATGACGGCGGTCAAGATAGCGGGGTTGGAAATAGAGGTCGTTAAAACGGGAGAAATCCCGCGCTTTTTCGCTCTGGGCCCAATGCACCATATTGTAGCGCAGGCGCCGGGCATACGGGCTGAAATCATTCCATTCGTTGTGGCTCGTCCAAGGCATCTGATGATAGCGCGGCACACGGAGCGACCAGCTTTGAGAGGCCAATGCATCGAGCGAAGCATCGTAGAGCGAAAGCATCAGGTTGGCAGAGACGGGAGTGCCGTCCTTGCGTGTCAGCGTGAGCGACCAGCGCTCCCGTCCGCCGGGACGAACGTGATCGCGGAAGGTGTCCCAACGATACTGCAGCGTGTCGGCCGGAAGCGGACGCTTCACGCTGCTCTGGGTGCGATGAAGCATGCCGTCTTTGACGTAACTCCACACGACGAGAGCGCCGTCGCCGAAGCGCTTTTCGTAAGGGATTTGGGGCAGACTGAGAGAGTCCGTTGCCAGCCACATCGTGTCGCGCAACACTTTGTTGCCGGCCAATATGGTTTCAAAGACGTAGAGCGTGTCGGAAGTTGCGCAATGCCAGGGGTTGCGGACTTCAGGCTGGGGAGGATCCGGGAACAAACGGACGAAGGCGGACGCATCCTGCACCTCACCCGCAGCGCTCTGCACCTCCACATTCACCCTCAGACGGGGGAAGAAGCCGTCGCCTTTGGCCACTGCCTCAGCAGGCAGCACATAAGAGAAGCGGCCTTCGGCATCAGTATATACGGTGTCCAGGCGCTGCAGCGGCTGCACGCCCTTACGCCACAAACAACCCCAACGGCTTAGGGAAGCCGTAACACGTGCCCCCCGAACAGGCACGCCGTTGTAGCCTGTTGCCACACCCCGTACGCTGACGCTGTCCGCCTCGAGCGAGACCCAAAACGTGGGGCGTCGGTATTCCTCCACCGCGAACGTCACAGACTCTCCGCCTGCTTCAATGGCAAAGCGCCCGGTGCGCCCCTCCTTCGGCAGAGAGAAGTCGCAGGCAAACACGCCGAGCGTGTCCGTCACCACCCAGACGGTGTCAATGGCGTTATGACGGGCGTCGCGCAACACTACGGGCATATTGAGCGCCGGAAGCACTTCGGCATCCCAATGGCGTTGAGTATAGGCCACACCGCCAAGATGCACGGTCTGACCGGGGCGGTAAATCGGACGGTCGGTGAAAAGCGACAGACGTCGCCGAACCTCCATCGAGGGCGGAATGTATTGGAAATAATGATAGAAATTGGCCGTGTCCACCAACAGCGTGTCCATCGGAGCTCCGCTCATGGCATCCACCTTCCACAGGCGCACCTTCCCGCCCGGTAGTCCCATGCTGAAGACTTTTTGAGGAGACACGTTGAACGTGATTTCCGTGCGTTTGGGACGTTCGGCCAAACGCACCGCAGGGGTACCTTCCAAACGAAGACGATATTCTCCTGCGGGCAAAGAGTTAAGCTGCAGGGTGTCGCTGCGGCTTTCCGTGGGAGGACAGGCCGGCAACGTCAGGCGCAGACGCTGCACCGTCTTCTTTCCCTGCATCACCCGAAGCGTGGCGTTCTTCATGTTGCGAAACCACAAGACCACGGGTATCGCCTTTCCGGGATAGACCGTTGCGGCTACATCGACGCTCAAACGGGGCGTCAGACGGGAAACGGAATCGTCGCGCTCCCATGTAAGCCAGCGCACGGCATCCTTCATCCCCTGCTTTTCGTAGAAATCAATCAGGCGCTGCAGCGAGAGCACGGAGTCCTCGCGCCAATACTGCTGCGGCAGAGACCATTGCATCGCCTGCCACACCACATAGAGCATGTCACCTCCAAAGATTTTTTCCTGATGTCCCCTCGTCACGACAGGCAGCCAGCTTTTGGTGGATTCTCCGTGGAGCAGCTGCTGATCGGCCAGAGCCTCGCGGAAAAGAGTTCGGGCACGCTCGTTCCACTCCACCCGACTCCACTCCTTGAGTTTGTCGGGCGCGGAAGGCGTCTCCCGCTGATAGACCTGAGCCAACGAAGCCCGCTCTGCATACAGGCGGGCCAAAGCGGCCGTGTAGACTGGATGCTGATGACAAATGCCCTCCAGGCGGCGAATGTCACCGTAGATGCTGTCGGGCACCAATTCTTCGCGTGTCAAACAATCGTCCAGAAGGGTTGCCAACGCACGACCGGGACGCTCCGCACCCATGGAAATCAGCGGCAGGAACGTGAGCAGAAGTAGAACGCGCCTCATAAAAAACTTTTTATCAAATCGCTTTCAAAAGATTTTTAAGGAACTCCCAGAATTCGGCCACAGTCTGAATATTGACCCTTTCATCGGGCGTATGGGGACTCTTGAGCGTCGGGCCGAAAGCAACCAGGTCCATACCGGGATACTTTCCCCCGATGATGCTGCACTCCAAACCGGCGTGACAGACGCGCACCAGAGGTTTCTTACCGAAAGTGGCTTCAAACACCTCCTGCATCTTGGCCACGATGGGCGAATCCCAGTTGGGTTGCCAGGCGCCGTACTCGCCGTCCATCGTCACCTTCATGCCTGCCATGGCGAAGGTACTCTCGAGCATCTCCTGCAGGTATTCGAAATAGGTAGCCTGACTGCCGCGAGCCAAAATCCTGAACTCCGCACGACCCTCACCCATGTTGATGATGGCCAGATTGGACGAAGTCTCCACAATGCCGGGAATGGAGGGGATGTAGCGCAGCACACCGTCGTGACAGGCCATAATGGCGTCCACGAGGTTGTCACGTATTTCAGCCGGCATCTGCTTCGGCGCCTTCTCCGCTGCAGCGAGCGTCAGGGTGATGCCGTCCTCAATGAAACGGAACTCCTCCCGGAACGCATTCTCGCAATAAGCCACGAGGTCGTGCAAATCCTCCACATTCTCTTTCGGCAACGAAAGCACAACTTCGCAGGTACGGGGAATGGCGTTGCGCATGTTGCCGCCTTTCCAACTCACCAGACAGGCGTCGTCGTCCTGAATGGCCTGACGCACCACGCGCGCCATAAGTTTATTGGCGTTAGCCCTGCCTTCATGTATTTCACAACCGGAATGGCCGCCGCGAAGACCCTCCAAGCGCACCCGAACCGTGACGTCGTCTGCCTCTGTTTCCTCCTCCTGATATTGCAGCTCGGCCGTGATGTTAATGCCTCCGGCGCTGCCTACGACAAACTCTCCGTGGGTCTCTTCGTCGAGATTGAGCAGAATGTCACCGTGCAGCGTATCGGGCGAGAGATTGTTCACACCGTGCATACCCGTCTCCTCGTCGGCCGTAATCAGGGCTTCAATCGGGCCGTGCTCCAAATCTTTTGACTCCATGACGGCCATAATGGCAGCCACACCCATACCGTCGTCGCTGCCGAGCGTAGTGCCTTTGGCCTTCACCCATTCGCCGTCAACGTAAGCTTCGATGGAATCGGTCTCAAAGTTATGCTGCACCTCGTCGAGTTTTTGAGGCACCATGTCCATGTGGGCCTGCAGCACCACGCGCTTACGGTCTTCCCGACCGGCAGTGGCGGGCTTCCTCATGACGATGTTTTCTGCATTATCCTTAAAAGCCTCCACGCCGTGCTCTGCAGCCCATTGGAGCAGGAACTGCTGAATCTTTTCGAGATGACCGCTCGGGCGGGGCACCTGAGTGAGCAGGTAGAAATTCTTCCAGATAGCCTGGGGATTGAGATCTTGAATGTTCATCGTATTTTGATTTTAGTTAAAGACAAAGCCGCCAGAGCATAGAGCCCCAGGAGCACCACCAACAGCGTTTGCAACGTGTGGACAAAAAGGGCAAAAACGGCGCCGTCATCGGCCGAAACGCCGTAGAGCATCAGCACCGTCTTGACGGCGAAATGCCAGGGACCCGCACCGTTGGGCGTAGGCACCAGCACCGCAAAGCACCCCACCACGAAAGCCACTAAAGCACAGTCGCTGCCCAAAGAGGCGGTGAAGTCGAAACATTGGAACGCCACCCAAAAATGCAGGTAGTAACTCAGCCATATGGCCACACTGTAGAGCACGAAGAGCGAGGGACTCTTGACTCTCTTCACGCAGACCAGCCCGTCGCGGAAACCTCTCAGCCGCGCCTTCACGCTGCTGAAGAGCTGCACCCGCCACACGAGCCACAACGCCGTACAGAGGATAAGCACGCCGCTTAAAGCCGTCACCCACCAGCCTGCCGGCGTGAAGCGGCTCAGCACGCTGCCCAGACTCAGCCCCGTGCGCTGCATGAAGCGGACAAAGACAGGAATCTGCCACAGCACGGCGCTCAGCGTCAGAAGGAGTATCATCAGCATGTCGATGATGCGCTCCGACACCACGCTGCCGACCAGACGGGAGAAATCGGCGCCGTCGTAGCGCCTCACCACCCCGCATCGCAGCACTTCACCGCTGCGGGGCACCACCAGCGAACTGGCATACGAGAGGAAGATGCTGTTCAGGATGACGGACAGGCGCCCCTCCTTCAGCACCAGTTTCCAACGCAGGGCCCGGAACATCTGGGCCGTCACACCGAAAGGCATGGACAGGAGTATCCATACCCAACAACGGCGACTCGAAAGTGACAGCATCACCACAGACCAGTCGATGCCTCGATACATCCACCAAAGAATTGCTGCCGCCAAAACAAGCGGCAACCCGATTTTTACGACTGCTCCGGAGTGTTTTTTCACTAAAAATTCATATCTTTGCAACAAAATTACAAAAAAAACACAACACGATGCATCAAGTTCGGCCAAAAAAGTTCCTTGGGCAACATTTTTTAACGGACCTCAGTGTGGCACAGCGCATTGCCGACACCGTTGACCTCTGTATCTGCGCAAGACCTTCCCCGCCCTGGAAGATGACATCATTGAGGACGACTTCCTCAAGATGCACCTCGATCACACCTTTGGATCGCAGTTTGTGCTGACGGGCAACTACCCCTACAACATTTCCTCCCAGATTTTCTTCAAGATGCTGGAGTTCAAGGACTATATCCCCTGCTGCACCGGCATGATACAGAAGGAAATGGCCGAGCGCCTGGCTGCCCGCCCGGGCACCAAAGCCTATGGCATCATCACCGTGCTGCTCGGTCTGTGGTATGATGTGGAGTATCTCTTCACGGTGCCGCCCACGGTGTTCAATCCGCCCCCAAAAGTACAGTCGGCCGTCATCTGCATGCGCCGCAACGGCGTCAACGAAATCGGATGCAACGAGCGTCTGCTCACCCGCCTGGTGAAACAGGCTTTCCAGCAGCGCCGCAAGATGTTGCGCGTCTCGCTGCGCGGCATCCTGCCCGAAAACCATCCTTTTTCCACGCAAAGACCCGAGCAACTCAGCATCGAGGAGTTTATTCAACTGACAAATGACGTAGAAAAACAAGTTTAGAGGAAAAAAAATCAAGACTTAAGTCTTAAACTTAAAACTTTTTTTCTACATTTGCGCGTAAAAGCAACATTTCTACCATAATTACCAACCAGAAGTCTCAACTATGGAATTCTTTGTTTTGATTGGCTGTGTGGCCCTGCTCATGTACGGCATGAAGGTGATGAGTGAAGGCCTCCAGAAGATGGCGGGCGCCAAATTGCGCAAGGTGCTGGCCACAATGACGACCAACCGCTTCACCAGTCTTCTGACCGGTGCGTTTATCACCGCCAGCGTGCAGTCTTCCACAGCCACCACGGTTATGACCGTGTCGTTTGTCTCGGCCGGACTGCTGACGCTCTCCCAAGCCATCAGCGTCATCATGGGCGCCAACATCGGCACGACACTTACGGCATGGATTATGGTGCTGGGCGGTGCGTTTGACATGCGCAGTGTCGTCTATACCGCCATCGTCATCTCCATCATCCTGATCTACTCCAAGCGCAACATCAACCTGGGTGAATTCATCATGGGTCTGGCCCTGATGCTCCTGGGCCTCACCACACTTAAGGGCAACGCCGTCGAGATGCATCTCGACCAGAATCCCGTCATTCAGAACTTCTTTGCCTCCATCTCCGGCTGGGGCTATGGCAGTTATCTGCTCTTCCTCTTCATCGGCGGCATGCTGACCTGTGCGGTGCAGTCGTCCGCCGCCATCATGGCCATCACGATGACGCTCTGCTCCACCGGCGTGCTTGACATCTACATGGGTATCGCTTTGGTGATGGGTGAGAACATCGGCACCACCATCACGTCCAACATCGTGGCCCTCTCTGCTTCCACACAGGCACGCCGCGCGGCCATGGCCCATCTCATCTTCAACCTCTTCGGCGTGTGCTGGATACTGTGCATTTTCCCTTACTTTGTCGATTTCGTCTGCGAGTTGGTCGGCTGCAATCCGCATGAGGAGATTGCCGACAAGAACATTCTCAACGCCGTCCTGGCCGCCTTCCACACCGCCTTCAACGTCTGCAACGTGCTCATCCTGATTTGGTTTGTGCCTTTTCTGGAAAAAGCCGTATGCTTCATCATCCCCAACAAGCAGGGCGCCGATGAAGAAGAGAGCCGCCTGCTCTACATCTCCGGCGGTTTGCTCTCTACGGCCGAGCTCTCCATTTTCGAAGCCAAGAAGGAACTCAACGTCTTCATCGCCCGCTGTGTACGCATGTACGGCTTTGCGGAAGAACTGCTCCACACCGATAAGGGTGAGGACTTCAACAAACTCTTCTCACGCATCGAGAAATACGAGAACATCACCGACAACATGGAGATTGAAATCTGCGACTACCTCACAAAGGTGTCCGAGGGACGCCTTTCGGCAGAGTCCAAGGTGGAGATTCAGCGCATGATGCGCATGTGTGGTGAATTGGAGAGCATCGGCGACTCCATCTACCACGCCGCCCGCACCATCTCCCGCAAGCGCCAGTACGGCAAGGAGGACTTCACCGAGAAGCAGTATCAGCACATCCACTCCATGATGCAACTCACCCGCGAGGCCATGGAACTGATGCAGTCCACCATCGAGCAGGGCGACCACCGCTACGTGGATCTCAACCGCAACTACAACCTGGAGCACGAGATCAACAACTACCGCAACCAGCTCCGGAATCAGAACATCACCGACATCAACAACAAGCTCTACGACTATCAGACCGGCGTCTTCTATATGGATCTCATCGCCGAGTGCGAGAAGGTGGGCGACTACGTTATCAACGTCATCGACGCTTCCGGCCTGAAAGAGAAATATCCGACTAAAGTGGTGAAAGGTTAAGGAGAGAGATTATGAGAACGTTTTGGAACATCAAGGGCGGCCTCCATTCGATGGAGGAGTGGCAGAGCGGATGCTGGATTCAGATCACCTGCCCGACGGACGAAGAGGCCGACTACCTGGAGAAGACCCTCGGCATGCCCGACTATTTTCTCGGTGACATCGCCGATACCGATGAGAGAGCCCGCTACGAGTACGACGACGGCTGGCAACTCATCATCATGCGCATCCCCTACGTCAAGGAAGTGCGGTCGCGCACGCCTTACACCACCATCCCTCTGGGCATCATCATGAAGGACGACATCCTCATCACCGTATGCCACTTCGAGACCAACATGATGATCGACTTCGTCACCTTCCACCAGAAGCGCGGCACGGGCTTCACCGACGCCGTGGACTTTGTCTTCCGCGTGTTCCTTTCCTCTGCCGTGTGGTATCTGAAGCGCCTCAAGCAGATCAACCTGCTCATCGACAAGAGCAAGCGCAACCTTGACCACCACATTGACAACGCCGACCTCATCTCGCTCTCGCGACTGCAGGACTCTCTGACCTATTTCATCACCTCCATCCGCGGCAACGAAAACCTGCTCTCGAAGCTGAAGTTCAAGCTGCCCGTGGACGATCTCGACGCTGACCTCATCGAAGACGTCAACATTGAGATGACCCAGGCCCGCGAATCGGCCGGCATCTACACCAACATTCTGGAATCTACGATGGACACCTACGCCAACATCATCAACAACAACATGAACGGTGTGATGCGCGTCTTGACCTCCATCTCGATTATCCTCATGTTCCCCACCCTCATCTCCTCGCTCTTCGGCATGAACCTTGTCAATGGCATGGAGTCGGAAACATGGGGCTTCCCCGTGGCCCTGATACTCTCTGTGGTCACCACCGCCGTCTTCTGGTGGTACTTTCATCGCAAACAATGGATCTAAATATGGAAACAGAAAACACTCCGCTCTATTCCTCCAAGGAGGAAGTAGTGGCTCGTGTGCAGGCACTGGCTGCCGGCACCACTTCCGGCGACAAGCAGGAGATTGACCTCCTGAAGTCGCTCTACTACAAATTTCACAACCAGGAAGTCATTGCGGCCCGTCAGGCCTTCATCGACGGCGGCGGCGAGGCCGATGCCTTCATCCCAGACGTTGACACGCTCGAACCGCAGTTCAGAGAAGCCATACAAACCCTCCGCCAGCGCCGCGCCGAAGAGATGCAGCGCCTGGAGCAAGAGCGCGTGAAGAATCTCGACCGCAAGCTCGACATCCTGGAGCGCATCAAGGAGATGGCCCTCACGCCCGAAGACGCCGCCAAGAACTTCTCCGAGTTCAAGCAGCTGCAAGCCTCCTTCAAGGAGGGCGGTCCCGTGCCTCCCGAGCGCGCCACCGAGATATGGAAGAACTACCAGCTCTACTGCGAGCAGTTCTACGACCTGCTGAAGATGGGTCACGAGATGCGTGAACTCAGCGCCTTCGACACCCTGCAGCATCTGCATCAGGAGTGGAAGGAGATCGGTCCTGTGGAGAAAGAGCTGCGCGAAGACCTCTGGAACCGCTTCAAGGCGGCTTCCACCGTCGTCAACAAACGCCATCAGGCTTACTATGACGCCATCAAGGCCGAAGAGGAGGAGAATCTTCATAAGAAGGAAGCCCTCTGCGAGAAGGTGGAGGCCGTCGACACCGCTCCGCTCAACACCTTCGCCGATTGGGACGCCATCGCCAAAGACATACAGGCGATGCAGTTGGAATGGAAAAGCATCGGTCGTGCACCGCAAAAGGACAACCAGGCCGTCTACGAGCGCTTCCGCAGCGCCTGCGACAAATTCTTCACCGCCAAGCAGGCCTACTTCAAGGCAGTGAAGGCCAACATCAACGAAGCGCTTGAGAAGCGTCGCGCCCTCGTGGAGAAGGCCGAAGCCCTCAAGGACAGCCGGGAATGGAAGGAAACAGCCGAGGCTCTCATCCAGCTGCAGAAGGAATGGAAGGAACTCGCCGCCACGCCGCGCAAGCAGAGCGAACAGTTGTGGCAGCGCTTCAAGGCTGCCTGCGATGCCTTCTTCGAGGCCCGCAAGGCCAACTGGGAGGAGACGCGCCAGCAGCGTGAAGCCGACCGCGAAGCCCTCCGCGCACGCGCTAAAGTATTCAAGGAGAAAGCCGAGGCCCGCACTCAGAAGCACGCCGAACATATTCAGGAACTTATCGACGGCGACCGCCAGAAACTCAAGCGTGCCTACGACGCCATCAAGGCCGAACTGCAGAGCTACGAGAACAACATCGGTTTCCTCACCGCCGCCTCCAAGAAGGGCAACAGCCTCATCGACCAGACGCAGAAGAAGATTGAGTCGCTCAAGAAGGATCTCGAGCAAATCGCCCAGAAACTCAAAGAGTCATGAAACACTTTCTTGCCGTCGACCTCGGCGCCACCAGCGGACGCACGATTCTCTCGTCCGTGGAGGCCGGTAAGGTCGTCATGCGCGAATACACCCGTTTCCGCAATCCGCAGATTCCCTTCGCCGGCCACCTCTATTGGGACCTCCCCCAGCTCTTCAACGAGATACTCGAGGCCCTGAGAAAGCTCGCCGCAGAGGGTGTCACCGTTGAGAGCATCGGCATTGACACCTGGGGCTGCGACTTCGCCTTCTTCCGCCCCGACGGCCAGCTCGCCGCACTCCCCTACTGCTACCGCGACACCCACACCGACGGCGCTATGGAGCGCTACTTCGCCGAGCGTCTGCCGCGCGAGGAGGTCTATCGCAAGACGGGCATCCAGTTTATGCCCTTCAACTCCCTTTTCCAGTTCTACGTCATCGGCCGCGACGGCGGCTTCTCTGCCGACGGGCTCTCCGTGGCGTTCATTCCCGACGCACTGGCTTACATGCTCACGGGCCGCATGGTGTGCGAATACACCGTGGCCTCCACTTCCCAACTGCTCAATCCCGTCACGGGCGACCTCGATGAGGAACTGCTCGCGAGCGTCGGATTGAAGCGGAGCCAGTTCGGTCCGTTGGTACAGCCGGGCGAACGCATCGGCCGGCTCACGCCGCAACTGGCCGAATATACCGGACTGGGGGCTATACCCGTTGTGGCCGTTGCGGGCCACGACACCGCTTCCGCCGTGATTGCCGTTCCGGCCGAGGACGACAATTTTGCCTACCTCTCCTGCGGCACCTGGAGCCTTTTGGGCATCGAGAGCCCCTGCCCCATCATCACTGCGGAGAGTGCCAAGGCCAACTTCACCAACGAGGGCGGCATCGACGGCACCACCCGCTTCCTCAAGAACATCACCGGGCTGTGGATCTACGAGAACTGCCGCCGCGAGTGGGGCGAGAGCGTGCCTCAGAACGTCAACGACCTCAACGCCCTCTGCCTGGAGAGCAGCTTCGCCGGGCTCATCAATCCCGACGACCCCGCCTTCGCCCATCCCGCATCCATGACGGAGGCCATACGCCGCAGTTTCGTCTCGCGCGGAGAAGCCGCTCCCGAGACGCCGGCCGACTTCGTGCGCTGCATCTTCCGCTCTCTGGCCCGCCGCATCCGTGAGGTGCTCAACCTGCTCACGGGGCTCTCGCCCCATCCCGTCGAGCGTCTGCACGTCATCGGCGGCGGCAGCCTCAACCGCCACCTCATGCAGTTCATCGCCGAGGAACTCGGAATGCCCGTCATCACCGGCCCCGCCGAAGGCACCGCCCTGGGCAACACACTGGTGCAACTGCGCGCCTCGGAGCGCGAGGGCCTCTCTCTGGCCGAACTGCGCCGCATCGTCCGCAATTCCATTAACACAAACATCTATAGACCATGACATCAGAACTTATCTCCAAAGCCTACGCCATAGCCAAAGAGCGCTATGCCGAGATCGGTGTGGACACCGAGGCCGCATTGGCTCTTCTTCAGGACTTCCACCTCTCCATGCACTGCTGGCAGGCCGACGACGTACACGGCTTCGAGGTGCTGGCCGGAGACATGAGCGGCGGCATCCAGTCCACGGGCAACTTCCCCGGCGCCGCCCGCAACATTGACGAACTGCGTGCCGACGTGCTTAAGGCCAAGAGCCTCATCCCCGGCAGCCACCGCCTCAATCTGCACGAGATATACGGCGATTTCAAGGGCAAGGCTGTGGATCGCGACGAAGTCACCGTGGAGTATTTCCAGTCGTGGATCGATTGGGGCAAAGAGACGGGCACGCTGCTCGACTTCAACTCCTCTTCCTTCTCCCATCCCAAGAGCGGCTCGCTCACGCTGGCCAATCCCGACGAGGGCATCCGCAAGTTCTGGATTGAACACACCAAGCGCTGCCGCGACATCGCCAACGCCATGGGTGAGGCTCAGGGCGACCCCTGCATCATGAACCTCTGGGTGCACGACGGCTGCAAGGACGTCTCCGTCAACCACGCGCTCTACCGCCGTCTGCTCAAGCAGTCGCTCGACGAGATCTTTGCCAAGAAGCAGCCCATGATGAAAGACTGCATCGAGGGCAAGGTGTTCGGCATCGGCCTGGAGAGCTTCACCGTCGGCAGCCACGACTTCTATACGGCCTACGCCGCCCAGAACGACAAGATTCTCACCATCGACACGGGCCACTATCATCCCACCGAGATGCCCGGCGACAAGGTTTCGGCCGTGCTGCCCTTCATCAAGGAACTCATGCTGCACGTCTCGCGCCCCGTCCGCTGGGACTCCGACCACGTGACCATCATGGACGACCCCACGCAGGATCTCTTCTTCGAGATTGTGCGCGCCGATGCCCTCAACCGCGTGCACTACGGCCTCGACTTCTTCGACGGCAGCATCAACCGCATCGGCGCCTATGTCATCGGTTCGCGTGCGGCACAGAAGTGCATGCTGCGCGCCCTTCTGGAGCCCCGCGAGCGTATCTCCGCTCTTGAGCTCAAGGGCGAGGGCTACAAGGTGCTCGGCCTCATCGAGGAGCAGAAGGCCATGCCCTGGCAGGCGGTTTACGACGAGTTCTGCCAGCGCAACAACGTGCCTGTGGGCGAAGCCTACATGAAGGAAATCGACCGCTACGCCGCCGAGGTGACGGACAAGCGATAAGCCCCCGAGCCTTATGTCACAGCACAGCAGCCTCAAGAGCACCGTTGCGGTGTCTCTCACCAACTACCTGGATGCCGGTGCCATCGTCGCCGGCGCCAGTGGTCTGACCCTCTGGCAGAAGTATCTCGGACTCTCCGAGGTGCATCTGGGGTGGCTCAACTTCATCAGCGCCAACTGCCTGGGCGCCGCCATCGGCGCCATCATCGGCGGCTTTCTGGCCGACCGCTACGGGCGCAAATTCATCTTCACCTACAACCTGCTGGTCTATATGACGGGCGTGCTGCTCGTCATGCTCAGCGTCAACTTCCCCATGCTTCTGGCGGGCTTCCTCATCACGGGCATCTCCGTCGGCGTGGGCGTACCGGCCTCGTGGACCTACATCAGTGAGAGTTCCGAGGTCAACACGCGCGGCCGCAACATTTGCATCTCCCAGATGTCGTGGGGCGTGGGTCCGATGGTCATCCTGCTTCTGGGCATGTTCTTCGCGCCCGGCGGCTATCTCTTCTCTTGGGTGGAAGCGCTGGCCCATGCCGTCGGCGGCGAGACGCTGGCAGGCGATGCGCTCAACGTGTTCTCTTCGCGCGTGGTGTTCTTCTCGCTCTTCGTGGTGGCCTTCATCGCCTGGAATCTCCAGCGCGGGCTGCAGGAGAGCAGCGAGTTTGAAGCCACTCAGGCCACCGGCAAAAAGACCGGTCTCATCGACAACATCCGCGTGCTCTTCCAAAACCGCATCGCGCTCGGCACCGCCTGCTTCCTGGCCGCCATCTACCTCACGTGGAACCTCGTGGCCTCCGTCCTGGGCTTCTTCCTGCCGCACATCTACGAGACGGCGGGCGGCATCAGCAACGAGCAGGCCAACTGGATTGCCTCCACGCAGTGGATGGCCACCGTCGTCACCACGCTGGGCCTCTCCTTCCTGCTCGACCGCATCAGCCACCGCTTTGTCTACATCCTGGGACTTCTCATTGCCATCAGCGCCTGGGTGCTCATCGTCACGGTGGGCGTCAACAGCCGTGCAGTGCTTTGGGGCTTCGCCCTCCTGTGGGGCGTGCAGAGCGGTCTCTCGGTGCAGATCTTCTACGCCCTGTGGGGCTCGGAACTCTTCCCGGCCAAGTTCCGCGCGGGCGCTCAGGGTCTGATGTTCTTCGTCGTGCGTGGCCTTTCGGCCGTGTGGGGCATTGTCTTCACGATGATCTATGGTCCCGCCGGCGAAGGCTTCACGCTGGCCTCCTGGTGCATGATCCTGCTGCTGGTCATCTCACTCGTCGTGGGCGTCATCGGCTGCCCGAACACGCGCGGCAAGAGCCTGGAACAAATCACCCGCGAACGCTACGGGGAAAATTATTAAAATTGATAATTGACAATTGATAACCGATAACCGATAACCGCTAACCGATATGAAATCCATTCTTGAAGGCCGTCCCGAGCTCAAGGCCGTCATCGACCAGATTGCCGAAGTCACCGGCTACCTCTGGCAGAAGGGCTGGGCCGAGCGCAACGGCGGCAACATCACCGTCAACGTCACCGAATACATGGACGAGGCCTGCCGCGCCTTGCCCGCCATCTCGAAGCCCGTCTCCATTGGGCTCACTCTGCCCCATCTCAAGGGCAAGTATTTCTATTGTAAAGGTACGGGCAAGCGCATGCGCGACCTGGCCCGCCAGCCGATGCAAAACGGCTCCATCGTGCGCATCCTCGACGACTGCGCCTCCTACGAGATCATCGCCGACGAACCCGTGATGCCCACCTCCGAACTGCCCACGCATCTGGCCCTGCAGAACTATCTGCTCGAGACCGGCAGCCGCTACAAGGCCACGCTCCACACGCATCCCATCGAACTGGTGGCCATGAGCCACATCCAGCGCTTCCTCAAGGGCGACGAGATGACACGCGTGCTTTGGAGCATGATTCCCGAAACGCTGGCCTTCGCCCCTCTGGGCATCGGCATCGTGCCTTACGGCCTGCCCGGCAGCGTCTCCCTGGCCGAAGCCACGCTGGAGCAGATCAAGACCCACGACGTGGTGCTCTGGGAGAAGCACGGCACCGTAGCCGTCGGCACCGACATCATGGACGCTTTCGACCAGACCGACGTGCTCTGCAAGGCGGCTAACATATACATGTGCGCCCGCAACATGGGTTCCGAGCCCGACGGCATGACGGCCGAAGCGATGAAGGAGGTGCAGAACGTCTTCCATCTGCCCACGTCGCGCCCCTGTTGAATTTCAGCCAATAAATCTCCAGCCTTATGAAAAGATTTGCTTTCAAGATGTATCTCAAGCCCGGCTTCGAGAAGGAATACGAGAAGCGCCACGCCGCCCTCTGGCCCGAACTCAGGAAGATGATCAAGGATGCCGGCGTCTCCAACTACAGCATCTATTGGGACCGCGACACCAACATCCTCTTCGGCTATCAGGAGGTGGCCGACGGCGCCGCCAACACGCAGGATGTCTCTCAGGCCGACGAGATCACGCTCAAGTGGTGGGCCTACATGAAGGACATCATGGAGACCAACCCCGACAACTCTCCCGTCACCGTCCCCCTGCAGGAAGTCTTCCATCTCGATTGAGTCCAAGGCCATGAAATCCAACACCCTGCGCGGCATCAGCTTCGCCATCATCTTCGCCGTCTATGTCTTTGTCTTCATCTTCGGCCTAGTCTGCTTCGAAGCAGCCAGGGGGTCGATACCCGAGTTATGGGCCGTGCTGCTGGCCGACGTGCTGGCTACGGTGGCGGTGTGGGCTGTCGGCGTGGCCTGCCGCAACGTCTCCGTCTACGACCCCTATTGGAGTGTGGCGCCGCCCCTCGTCTTCACGGCGTGGGCCTTCTATAAGGACTGCTTCTCGCTGCCCGTCGTGCTGCTGCTCGTTGCGGTGTGGTATTGGGGCATCCGCCTCACGGGCAACTGGGCCTACACCTTTCGCGGTCTGGCCCATGAGGACTGGCGCTACACGCGCTACCGCGAATCGCAGTCTCCCCTGCTTTTCCAGATGACCAACCTCTGGGGCCTCAACATGGTGCCCACACTGGTGGTCTTTGCCGCCATGCTGCCGGGCTTCGCTCTCTATGAGGGTGCGGAGGCCGGAGCGCTCACCTGGATCGGCTTTGCCGTCTGCCTCATGGCCGCCACCATCCAGCTCGTCTCCGACGTCCAGATCCACCGCTTCCGTCGCGAGCATCCCGGCCAGTATTGCACCGCCGGCCTTTGGCGCCACGGGCGTCATCCCAACTATTTCGGCGAGATCTCGATGTGGTGGGGCGTCTGGCTGATGTACGCCGCAGAGGGCGGTCTGGACTGGCTCGTCATCGGTCCGCTCATCGTCACGGCGCTGTTTCTCTTCGTCAGCATCCCTATGATGGAGCGCCGCCAGCTCGCCAACAAGCCGGGCTACGCCGACTATCGCCGGCGCACCCGCATGCTCATTTAAGCTTCAGAGAAAAATCCCCCCCACCACCGAAGCCGCGCCTTCGTCAGAAGACGTGGCCGAGGTTGAGGAAGAAGTCCACCTTCTTCGTGTGGTTGCTGTAGCCGAAGGCGGCACCGACGGGACCGAAGATGGTGTTGTAGTAGTAGGCAATCTGGCCGCCGATGAGGGCCTTGTTGTCGAAGATGCCGCCCACCTTGTCCGACTGTGCACCGACGGCGGCGCGCAGCAGGATGTAGTGTTTCTTGCCGATGCGCTCCTGGGCCTGCAGCTGTGCGGCGACGAAGTGATTCTGGACGTACTCCATGTTGCCGATGCCGGCGAAGGGCATCTGCTGCTCGATGTAGTGGCCGAACCAGCTGCCGCCGAGGGTGTTGCAGAAGCCTCTGGGTATCAGATCGACGTCACTAAGGAAGAGCAGGCGTCCGTAGAGCATGGGCTGCAGCGTGAAGCGCTTGCCTATGGTGAACGACATGCGCCAGTCGGCACTCACCTCATGCATGCCGTTGACCTTCCCCACCTTGTTGCCGTCGGCGTCGAGCACATCGAGCTGCGTGAAGTCGTTGGTCAGGTAGGCGTATTCAGCCCTGAAGCGTGCGCCCTGCGTGGGGAAATACCACTGGTCCTCGCTGTTGTAGTTCACACGGGCGCGGTAGCTGAAGAAATTCTGATCGGGCAGCGTCAGGAGTGCGGCACCGTCCGCACCGAGCTTGTCGCGATAGTGGAAGCGGTCCCAGCGCAGACCCACCTGCACGTTGAAGTTGCGCAGATCGAAGTTGAAGGGCGTCAGCTCCGCCTGATGCTGGTCGTAGCGGATGTCGAAGTCAAGGTCGCCGTCCTTATACACATCCACGTCGTAGTGGCGGAAGGTGTAGCTGAGCTTGGGACGTGTGAAGAAGGCGGGATGCACGGTGAATTCGCCCCTGGCGAAGATACGCTTGCCCAGACGCACGGTGAGCTCGGTGTTCACGGGAATGGAGGTCCTCAGAGGCACGGTGGCGCCCAGCTGCAGGGCGGCGTGCTCCTCCTGATCGTAGCGGGCACCGATGTGCAGCAGCATCGACTTGCGGTTGCCTACGGACATCTCCACGCGCACACCGTCGCTCTCGGGGATCACGTCGCACTCGGCGCTCTGGTAGAAGAGGTCCATGCGCAGGCAGGTGGTGATGAGCTGCACGGTGGTGGCGTCGATGCTGTCGTTCTTGTCCAGCTTGAATTTGCGGCGCAGGAACTGCTCGTCGTGCTTCGTCAGGTTGCCGAAGTTGTAGTTCTTGACGTATTGCTTCTCGGTGAGCACCTTGGGGCGCAGCGGCTGGTGGATGACGGGGCGGAAGTTGTCGTCGATGCCGATCTTCTTCTTCAGGGCGATGATTTCGTCCCAGTGCTGGTTGCCGGCCAGTTCGCCGCGATCGATGAGCGAGTCGATGGCCTCGGTGGTGAAGCTGCCGGTGCTGTAGCCCCTCACGTCGACCCTCATGTGGAGGTCGGTGATGGCGAGGTTTTCCTCCACCTTGTTCTTACAGTTCACATCGACAATCTGATTGATGATGCTCAGCGTGCCGCTCAGGTCTTCGGCCGTCTTGGCATCGCCCTGCACGGTGACGCCGATGATCACCTCGGCGCCCATCTCACGGGCCAGGTCGGCGGGATAGTTGTTCTTCAGGCCGCCGTCCACCAGCACCATGTCGCCCATCCTCACGGGCGCAAACACGGCGGGGATGGCCATGGAGGCGCGCATACACTGCCACAGGCGTCCGCTGTGGAAGTCCACCTCGCTGTTGTCCACGATGTTGGTGGCCACGCAGGCGAAGGGGATGCAGAGGTCTTTGTTGAAGTCGAGCGAGTCGTTGTAGCCCATGCAGACGCGCTGGAAGAGCTCGGCGAGGTTCTTACCCTTGACCAGTCCGCCGGCGTTCTTGTCGCGCTTACCGAAGGCGAAGCCCGTCGAGAAGAAGTAGGTGTTGCTCTTCTCGCGGTCGTCGAGGCTCTGGTTGCGCAGGTTTTCCTTATCGGTGATCACGTAGCCCCAGTCCTGCTTCATCACCAGCGAGTCGAGGGCCTCGGCGTTGTAGCCGATGGCGTAGAGACCGCCGATGATGCTGCCCATCGAGGTGCCGGTGATGACGTCCACGGGGATGCCGGCCCTCTCCAGCACTTTCAGCACGCCGATGTGCGCCATACCTTTGGCGCCGCCGCCGCTGAGCACCACGCCCACCTTCTTGCGACGGGGGGCCTGTGTGGCCGCCTCGTGTGCGGCGAGGTCCTCCGCACTGTGATGGATGGGTGCGATGCTGTCGTTCTGTGCCTGCAGGCTGCCGGCGCTCATCAATGCGGCCAGACTCAGGAGTATCACTCTCAATGTCTTTATGGACTTCATAGTGTTTATTTTTGTTAATTTCTGTGCAAAAATCGTAAAAATCGCTCATATTCACTGCTTCTTCGCACAAAAAAAATGGCTTGTCGCCCCGTTTTTTACTTTTCGCAGGAATCTCTGCATGTATCAGGACGCCGATGTGCACCGCAATGTCCATGTAAGCATGCCGGAAGAAGGCCGTTTTTGAACCCTCTGACGACAGTCTGAGAACAGTCTGCGAGGCCCTTGACTTTCAAATCCGGTGCAAAGATACGACATTGAAAGTGCGCTCTACGAATTTTTGAGCAACTTTTTTCAATTTTTTTTTGAGGGTGTGACAGTGTGACAGTGTGACAGTTCAAAAGCAGATATCCTAAGGTCAAAAAACAACTCTATATTTAAATATAGAACTATTTTTAGGGTGTATATAGTTGAATTTCTAACTGTCACACTGTCACACTGTCACGCTTTTGCCCTGTGTTTGCCCGTGTGTCTTTTCCTAAAAACGGGGCGACATGACGGAGTCGAAGTCGTCGAGGACGGCACGCTCGGGCTGGCGGTCGCAGAGCGACACCACCACGATGCACAGCGTCGAGACGAGGAAGGCCGGGAGCAGTTCATACATATCCCACACACCGCCCAGAGGACGCACGCCGTATTTCCACACGAAGACTATCACACCGCCGGAAACCATGCCGGCAAGAGCGCCCCAGAGCGTAGTGCGGCGCCAGAAAAGGCTCGACAGCATCACGGGACCGAAGGCCGCACCGAAGCCCGCCCAGGCAAAAGCCACCACGTTGAAGATGGAGCGGCGACGATGGTGAGGCGAGCCACCGTCATCGACGTGCGCGCAGAGACCTTGACATGGAGGACGTCCTGAAGGATGTTGTCGGAGAAACTCGACGCTGCCGTGAGCAGCTGGGAGTCGGCAGTGGACATCGTACAGGCCAGGATGCCGGCCAGAACGACACCGGCCACAAGGGCCGCAAAGGCGCCGTGGGAGGCCATGACGCGCGAGAGTTCGATGATGGTGCTCTCGGCAGCGCTGGTGCTCTCGAACAGGGGAATGGAGCCCAGACAAGCGGCGGAATAACCGATGAGACCGAGGGCAATGGCCACCAGCATGGAGATGACAACCCACACGGTGGCGATGCGGCGCGACATGGGAATGTGGCGCTCGTCCTTGATGGCCATGAAGCGCAGCAGGATGTGCGGCATGCCGAAATAGCCCAAGCCCCAAGCCATCATGGAGACGATGGAGAGCCAGCCGTAGGGCTCGGCGCCGCCGTCGGCGTGCGTCTCCGTGAGCGAGAGGTAGCCCGGCAGCTGCTCAGCATTGTAGATCACCATCCGGATGCCGCCGGCAATATCCAGGGCAAACACCACGATGAAGATGAGCGCCAGCGTCATGACGATGCTCTGGATGAGGTCCGTCATCGAGACGGCCATGAAGCCGCCCATCACCGTGTAGGCCACAATGATGAAGGCGCCGACGAGCATGCTCTCATGATAGGGGAAGCCGAAGAGGCTGTGGAGCAGCGTGCCCACGGCCTTGAAGCCGCTCGCCGTGTAGGGCACGAAGAAGATGAGGATGATGACGGCCGAGATGCACATGAGGATGTTGCGGCTGTCGCGGAAGCGCTTGGAGTAGAACTCGGGGATCGTCACCGCCCCCACGCGGATGGTGTAGCGGCGCAGACGGCACGTGACCATAAGCCAGTTCATATAGGTGCCGATGCCCAGACCCAAGACCGTCCAGAAGGGATCGGCCAGACCCGTGATGTAAGCCAGGCCGGGGATGCCCATCAGCAGCCACGAACTCATGTCGGAAGCCTCGGCACTCATGGCGGCCACGAAGGAGCCCAGTTGGCGTCCGCCCAGATAAAACTCGTCGGAATTGGCGGTCTTCTGCCGGCTGTAGTAGTAGCCCACATAGAGCATGATGAGCAGGTAGACCGCAAAGGAGGTCAGGATAAGCGCTTGGGTCATGAGGCTATGTCGTTTTTGGAGTTAACACTGTCGCGCCACAGGAACCAGGCGGCCACCAGCGTGCCGGAAATGCTGTGGTAGGCGCACGAAAGGGCGCAGGGAATCACCGCCATGGCCGCCATGGGATTCAGCGCCAGCACGGCCGGATTGGCGAAGAAGTTGCGCGAGAGCACCGTTGCCATGCCCGCATTCTGCATGCCCACCTCAATGGACAGCGTGCGCTTCTTGGCCACGGGGAAGCGATAGAGCATGCCGACGCCGTAGCCCAGGAGATAGCCCGCAAAGTTGTGGCAGGTGACCACCGCCAGCGTGAGGCCGATGAGCGCCCAGCCCTGCTCCAAAAGTAGCGGTTTCATCGTGAAAACAACACCTCCGACAATGAAGGCCAGGCAGATCACACTGAGCACGGGAAGCAAGGGGCGCAGCGTCTCGCGGTTCCAGCGCTCCAGGCGCTCCGTGCGCGAGAGCAGGAAGTTGACCACCACGCCCAAGGTGACAGGCAGCAGCGTGACCAGCAGGATGTTGAGAAACATGCCCTTGGCGTCCACCGCAATCTCGGCACCCGAGAGCTGGAGCACCAGCAGCGGGGTGACGAAGGGCGAGAGGACGGTGGAGACCGTCGTCATGCCGACAGAATAAGCCACATCGCCTCGGCAGAGGAAGCTCATGATGTTGCTCGACACACCGCCGGGACAGCAGCCCACCAGGATGATGCCCGCCGCCATGAAGGGGTTGAGGTGGAAGAGGTTGGAGAGGGCGAAAGCCACCAGAGGCATGATGGTGTATTGCGCCACAGCGCCGATGAAGATGTCCATCGGACGCGAGAAGAGTATGCGGAAGTCCTCCAGCGAGAGGGTGAGACCCATCGTCAGCATGATGAGACCGAGGATGACGGAAGCACGTTGGCCCTGCTGCACCCAGCCGAAGAGCTCGGGCAAGAAGAAGGCCACCACGGCCGAGAGGATGATGATCAGACTGGTGTAGTTGGAAAAGAAACGGGAAATCTGCTGCAACATTATAATAAAGAGGTATAGAGTTCGTACATTTGGCGCGTAAGCAGCTCGGGGGCAAACTTGGTGCGGCAATAGTCGCCGCCCTCGCGGGCCAGACGCTTGCGCAGTGCCTCATCGTCCACCAGACGCTGCATCTGAGCGGCCATCTCGTCCACGTTGTCGGGCGCAGAGTAGAGCGCACCCGGGCCGGCAGCCTCGGGCAAAGAGCTCACCGTGGAGGTGAGCACCGGACAACCCGAGAGCAACGCCTCCACCACAGGGAGGCCGAAGCCCTCGTAGTAGCTGGGATAGAGCATCGCCATCGCACCGCAGTAGAGCGCATGAAGGCGCTCCGTGGTGTTGACGCTGCCCAGGAAGGTGACGTCGCGCTCCAGTCCCAGCTCAGAGACCAGACGGCGGCAGCGCCGCGCATAGTCGCCGCCCTGCCCCACCACCAGCAAACGCGGGCGGTTTTCGGCCGAAAGGCGGGCGTAGGCCTTGATGGTGCCCCAGAGATTCTTGCGCTCGTTGATGCTGCCCACGGAGAGCAGATAGGGCGCCTCGTCGGGCAGCGGGCCGGCGAGAGGCTGATAGAACATGCGCTGCACGGGCTGGTAGATGACGCACACACGCTCGGCAGGCACGTCGTAGAAGCGCATCACGTCGCGACGGGTGGATTCGGAGATGGCCACCACGCAGTCGGCATGACGAGCGGCGTGGCCGTATTTCACGTCGTAGATGCGGCGGTCGATGGGGTGATACATCGCCGGGAAGGTGCGCCAGGCGGTGTCGTGGATCGTCACCACGCTGAGGGGCAGGCCTGCGGCCCCTCGCCTGAGGTCGTAGGGCAACTCGTTGGAGAGCCCGTGGAATATCTGGCAGCCGTCGGCGGCAGCCTTGCGCCCGAGGCGGAAGGTACGCGTGAAGGACTTCTCGTCGTAGAGCACGGCGTCCACGTCGGGGAACTGACGCTTGAGGTCGGTGACGAGGGTACGGCTGTAGTTGCCGAGCCCCGTGTGGTTGTGGAAGTAGCGCTTGGCGTCGAATCCTATTCGCATAATCTTTTCACTATTTCGTCGGGAGAAATGTCCATGCAGCGCAGGTCGCCCAAGCGGCAGGGCTTGGCGCCGTAGATGCTGCACGGGCGGCAGGGCAGGTCGCGCTGGAGGCAGATGCCCGCGTCGCGCCCCCAGGGCAGGAAGCCGCCCAGAGGATGGGTGGCGCCCCAAAGGGTGAGCAGCCTGACGGGCGTCAAAGCCGCCAGATGCATGTTGCTGGAGTCCATCGCGAGCATGACGTCGAGCGAAGCCATGAGCTTCATCTCGGCAGCCATATCGGGCAGAGTGCCGACGACGCTCTCAACGCCCTCATAGCGCGCCTCCCACTGAAGCATGAGCTCGCGCTCTCTGTCGCCGGCGCCGAAGAGATACACACGGGCGCCCCGCTGACTGAGCCGGGCCACCACCTGCTCCATGCGCTCCAGAGGATAGATCTTGGTGGTGTGGGCGGCAAAGGGCGCAATGCCGACGCGCAAAGGCTCGGAAGCCGCACGCTCGGGGCGCTGTGGCCAGGAAAAGACGGGCTCCGAGGGGTTCAACCTCACAGGGAAACCGATGCGCGCAAGGGCCTCGGCGTAGCGCTCGAAGGAGGTCTGCTGCTGCGTGAGCGGACGCGTGGCAATGAAATCGCGGCGGGCCTTGCGGTCCTTCCAGATGTGCGCCGTGGGCACGCCATGCAGACGAAACATGGGGCGCATGAGCTTGGTGCGCAGGACGTCGTGCAGATCGCAGACGCAGGTCGGACGGACGCGCTCGCAGAGCTCGCCCACCAGGCGGACCAGGCCGGGCACACCCCGGTATTCTTTGAGATTGACACCGATGAAGTCCACATTGTCGGGACAAAGGCGGAAAACGCTCTCCACATAGGGACGGGAGACCACCGTGATGTCGGTGTCGGGATATTGACGGGCCAAAGCGCTGACGACGGGAACCGTCATCAACACATCGCCCAATGCACTGAAGCGAAGAAGAAGAAGACGCTTACTTCTGGCCATAGAGCACGGGATTCGTGCTGGGGTCGTTGTACATCTTCATCTGGCGATAGACCTTCATATACTTGCGGCCCTCGCGGATGTCGGCGAGCAACTGGTCGATGGCCTGGGAGAGATCCACCTGCTGCTGCAGCAGGATGTCGAGCTTGCCCTGACAGAGCGCATGATGCTCGGGGGTGGCGTCCTTGCGCACCACCTGCTCCTTCATATGGTAGATCTTGAGGGCCAGGATGGACAGACGGTCCACGGCCCACGCGGGCGACTCGGTGTTGATGGTGGCGCCGGGCTGCACGGCAACGTCGCCGTAGAGCGAACGGAAATAAGAGTCGATGGCCTCCACCAGATCGGTGCGCTCCTGATTGCTGGCATCGATGCGGCGCTTGAGGGCCAAAGCCTCCACGGGGTCGATGTGGGGATCGCGGATGATGTCCTCCAGATGCCACTGCACGGTGTCAATCCAGTTCTTCAGGTAGAGGTCGTGCTCAATGGAACCCTCTTCGAAGGGGTTCTGTATCGGCGCGTCCACATCGTCGGTGACGTGATAGTCCTCGATGGCGCGCAGGAAGATGTCGTTAGCGAGTGTGGTAAACATGATAAAAAAAGAACGGTCGGCAGCCGTCGGGGGCCGCCAACCGTTCCTGATGAGGTTTATTAGAGCTTCGGACCGGCAGCAACGAGAGCCTTACCGGCTTCGTTGGTCGTGTACTTAGCAAAGTTCTTGATGAAGCGGGCAGCCAGATCCTTGGCCTTCTCCTCCCACTGAGCGGGATCGGCGTAGGTGTCGCGAGGATCCAAGATGGCGGGGTTCACGTTGGGCAGAGCGGTGGGCACCTCGAAGTCGAACATGGGGATCTTCTTCGTCTCGGCCTTCAGGATGCTGCCGTCGAGGATGGCGTCGATGATGCCGCGCGTGTCGGGGATGGAGATACGCTTGCCGGTGCCGTTCCAACCGGTGTTCACCAGATAAGCCTTGGCGCCGCTCTTCTGCATCTTCTTCACGAGCTCCTCAGCATACTTGGTGGGGTGCAACTCGAGGAAGGCCTGGCCGAAGCAGGCAGAGAAGGTGGGCGTGGGCTCGGTGATGCCGCGCTCGGTTCCGGCCAACTTGGCGGTGAAGCCGGAGAGGAAGTAGTACTGGCACTGCTCGGGCGTCAGGATGCTGACGGGAGGCAGTACGCCGAATGCGTCGGCAGAGAGGAAGATGACGTTCTTGGCCTCGGGACCAGCGCTCTTGCCGTTGACCTTCTTCACGATGTTGGTGATGTGGTCGATGGGGTAGCTGACGCGGGTGTTCTCGGTCACGCTCTTGTCGTTGAAGTCAATCTTACCCTTGGCGTCAACGGTGACGTTCTCCAGCAGGGCGTCGCGCTTGATGGCGCCGTAGATGTCGGGCTCGTTCTCCTTGGAGAGGTTGATGACCTTGGCGTAGCAGCCGCCCTCGAGGTTGAACACACCCTCGTCGTCCCATCCGTGCTCGTCGTCACCGATCAGCAGACGCTTGGGGTCGGTGGAGAGAGTGGTCTTGCCGGTGCCGGAGAGACCGAAGAAGATGGCGGTGTTCTTACCCTCCATGTCGGTGTTGGCAGAGCAGTGCATGGAAGCGATGCCCTGAAGAGGCAGGTAGTAGTTCTGCATGGAGAACATACCCTTCTTCATCTCGCCGCCGTACCAGGTGTTGATGATGACCTGCTCGCGGCTGGTGGTGTTGAAAGCCACACAGGTCTCGCTGTTCAGACCGAGCTCCTTGTAGTTCTCCACCTTAGCCTTGGAGGCGTTGTAGATGACGAAGTTGGGCTCGAAGTTCTCCAACTCCTCCTTGGTGGGCTGGATGAACATGTTCTCTACGAAGTGAGCCTGCCAAGCCACCTCCACGATGAAGCGGACGGCCAGACGGGTAGCCTTGTTGGCACCGCAGAAAGCGTCCACCACGTAGAGCTCCTTGTTGGAGAGCTCCTTCTTGGCGATCTCCTTCACCTGGGCCCAAACGGCCTCGCTCATGGGGTGGTTATCGTTCTTGTAGCCCTCAGTGGTCCACCACACCTTGTCGTGGCTCTGAGCGTCGTCGACGATGTACTTATCCTTGGGGCTGCGGCCGGTGAAGATGCCGGTCATCACGTTCACTGCACCGAGCTCGGTCTCCTGGCCCTTCTCGTAACCGGTCAGAGCGGGATTGATCTCAGCCTTGTAGAGCTCCTCATAAGAGGGATTGTGGGCAATCACGGTAGAGCCCGTGATGCCATACTGGGTTAAATCCAATTTTGCCATTGTTTTAAACACTTTTATAGGGTTAATACATTATTGCGCCTACAAAAGTAGGAAAAAGTTGCGACATAAGCCCCAAACGGGGAAAATATTTATCACATTTTAGCACTTTTCGGACGGAGAAAGCCCATCCCCGCCCCAAAAGTGCCCTCTACGAGGGCTTTATTTCTTCTTGTTCTGCTCGCGCTCGGCGTTGCGATGCTGAATCGTCTTCTCCTTGTCGGCCTTCTGTTTGGTGAGCTCCTCGGGCTTCTGACGAAGCAGGGGAATGCCGCGCGGCTCCCAATCCTGCTCCACGTCCCACATGGCGCGCACGTTCATCGGCTGGGGGAAATAGAACATCTGCTCGGGCTGGAGACCCTCGTCGTAAGCGCCCGTGTCCCAGCGGTTGTTGCCATTGGGGTCAAGGAAGCAGCGCATGTAGTAAGTGCCCGGACGCAGATAGTAGAAATCCACCTGACCCTTGGCGTTGCTGCGGGCGGTATATTGCACCTTGTCGCCCTTGTCGAGCAGCTGCACCACGAAGCCGGTATCCTTGTCCATGATGTGCAGGAAGAGCGTACCGTAGTCATCGAAACTGCGCACGCGGAGCTCGGCATTGACGGGGTCGGAATTGTGGCCCATCACGCTGCGGGCGGCCAGCGTGTCGATCTTCAGGCGATACTCCTCACGCGGCACCCAGCTGGCGTAAAGCGTCCAGGCCATCGGGTCGTTGGGGTCCTGCTCCAGCTCGTAAGGCTCCGAAGCCCAAACGCTGTCCTTCTGGTTGAAGCGGTCGAAATGCAACATATCCTCCTGGAAATACTCCAGCGGCTCCTCCACACTGATGCGCATGTTGCGGTTGGGGTCAAGCATCGTGGAAGGCTCCACCTTAAATTTCAGGTGCACGATGTCGGGACGCGTGCGCTCCGGATCGCGCAGCTTGCCCTGCTTCACACGCTTCTCCTGGCGCTTCTGCCAGTCCTCCAGCTTCTTCTGCTGCTCCTTGCGGATCTTGCTCCACACCTTTCGGGGCACCAGCTCCAGAGTGTCGGTCTTCGGAGAGAAACCGCCCAGAGTGTCGCTCTCCATATAAGCTAGCTCGAAGCGCGCCGTATCCTGCGTGTGGATGAAGGCGGTGTCGGTGATCCAATAGGTAACGGTGTCGTTGGTCAGGCTGTGCGTCACGGCCAGACAACTGTCGTTGAAATTGAGACCGCGCACACGGGGCAGAGAGTCCAACGGCGCCGTGAAATAGAGGCGGAACCAGTCGGGCAAGGGCCGTTCGCTCTTGAGGAAGTGGCGTTCCTGCCCCTCTTCGAGGAAAGCGCGCAGGATAAGGTTGTCGGGGCCGTATTTGGGACGCGGTGTGTAGAGCACGGTGTCCACATGAAGGGAATCGCGCCAGATGGTGTCGGCGTGGTTCTCGGTCCAAACCGTAGGCACAACGACGGCGGTGTCGAAGGCGATCATCTCGGACTTCTGGGAGAAGCAGAAATTGCCGTCGCCGTCCTTAAGGGCAAAACAGCGGTAGCGCCCCTCCTTCACACCCTTGATGGTGAAATGACCGCTGCCGTTGGTGCGCCCCAGACGCAGGAGCGGCGTCTTGCGGAAGAGGCTGTCGTCCCAAAGGCTGTCGCAGGGAATCAGACCCACGAGGATACCTTTGACCGGTTCCAGATCGGCCGCCGCCAACACGTGTCCCGATACCTCCATCGTGTCGATGACGTCGCCGGTGGAGAAGGAGAAGGTGTAGTTGCCCATCGGGTTGCCCTCGTTGTTGTCCTCCACAGCGTCGGAGAAATCGATGGTGTAGGTGGTGTTGGCCTTGAGCGAGTCGTAGAGGTCCACGCGGATCTGCTTGCCCTCGGCACGCACGTTGGCGGGCTCCAGCTGCGCCGGAGAGATGATGATTTTCTCGTTGGCGTTCTCCAGCTTGATGTATTCGTTGAAATCGATGCGTATCTTCTTCGTCAGAATACCTGTGGCACGATCCTGCGGACGACTCTTCACCACGTAAGGCGGCTCCTCGTCGTAGCGTCCGCCGTCGGGCGTGCCGATGCTGGCACAGGCGGCGAGCAAGAGCCCGAAAGCGCCCATCATCACCTCGCGGAGGCGCAGCGGTGTGCGGTGTCTGTCCTCGTGCATGTTCATACGTTCATCTTCAACAGTTCTTCAATATGCTGACGGCTGTTGGAGAGGCGGGGCACCTTGTGCTGTCCGCCCAACTTGCCTTTACTCTCAAGCCAGTCGTGGAAAAGCCCCTCACGCGCCTTGACAACCTCCAGCGGCTGCAGCGTGATGTCCTTGTGGCGCTTGGCGTCGTAGTCGCTGTTGATGCCCCGGAGCGCCTCGTCGAGCAGACGGGCGAACTGCGGCAAATCCTCCGGCTCACGGGCGAACTCGACGAGCCATTGATGACGGCAACGGCCCGAAGCGTCCATATAGATGGGCGCCGCCGTATATTCCAACACCTGAGCGCCCGTTTGGCGACAGGCTTCGTGGAGCGCCTTCTCGGCATTGTCCACGATGACCTCCTCACCGAAGGCGTTGATGAAACTCTTCGTACGGCCCGTGATGACGAACTTGTAGGGATTGCAGCTCGTGAAGCGCACGGTGTCGCCGATGAGGTAGCGCCAGAGTCCGCTCGAAGTGGAGATGACCACGGCGTAGTTTTTATTCGGTTCCACCGCCCAAAGAGGCAACACCTCGGGCGACTCCTTCTCCAGCACCTCCATGGGCACGAACTCATAGAAGATGCCGTAGTCCACCATCAGCGACATGGCGACGTCGGCCGGATCGGTCTGCACGCCGAAGAAGCCTTCGGAGGCGTTGTAGGTCTCCATATAATGCATCCCCTCGGAGGGAATCAGTTTGCGGTAGAGCTCGCGGTAAGGCGTGAAGGCCACGCCGCCGTGGAAGAACATCTCCAGATGGGGCCACACCTCCAGCAGATTGGACGCGCCGGAGAGCTCGAGCACACGGTTCATCACCGAGAGCATCCACGAAGGCACGCCGCTGAGATTCGTCACGTTCTTCTTCATGGCCTCGCGGGCGATGCGGTCGCGCTTCGCCTCGAAATCGGGCAAAAGCGCCGTCTGCTTGGCAGGCACCCGGATGAGATTGACCAGCGGATTGATGTTCTGAATGAGAATGGCCGAGAGATCGCCCACCATCGACTCGGGGGTGCTGTCGGCCTCGCTGCGGCTGCCGCCCAGGATGAGGGCACGGCCGTCGAAGATGCGGCTCGAAGGATTATTCTTCAAATAAGCGGCCACACAATCCTGTCCGCCGCGATAATGCGTGTCGCGCAGAGCATCCGATGAAACGGGCAAAAACTTGCTGCGATCGGAAGTCGTGCCGCTGGATTTGGCGAAATGACTCACACGCCCGCGCCAGAGCACATCCTTCTCTCCGTGCATCATGCGGACGATGAACGGCTTGAGGTCGTCGTAACTGTTGAGCGGCGAAGAGGCGGCAAAGTCCTCATACGAGCGGATGCCCGCAAAGCCGTGCGCCACACCCCACTCCGTGGACGCCGCCCCGGAGAGAAGACGGCGCATCACGCCCGTCTGCAGCCTCTCTGCATCGGTGGCGTAACGCTCCAACTGACGCTGGCGCGGCTCAAACAGCGGCCTTAGTAGACTGGTGATGCTCATAGTTGCGTTGTCTTATGGTCTTCAGCGCCATCTTGGCGGCGTTCTGCTGACTTTCTTTCTTGCTGTAGCCTCTGCCCTCTCCCATCACTTCGCCGTCGACCAGCGCTTTGGCGATGAAAAGCGGAGAGACCTGGCCCTCCTCCCGAATCTCGTCCACGGGAAAATCGATCTCCACGCGGTGCTTCTGACTCCATTCCAGCAGCTTCGACTTGAAGTTCATCTCCTCGAAGGCCAGCTTATCCAGATTGATGTGGTTCATCACCTTTTTCTCCCAGAACGAACGACAGGCGTCGTAGCCCCGGTCGAGATAGAGCGCTCCGACGAGCGCCTCGAAGGTGTTGCCGCCCATAAAACTGTTGTGCGGACGGTGCGGACCGCTGATGCGGGGCGCCTCAACCATCGCCGTGATGCCCATCTCGTCGGCCAGACGACCGAGCATCTCGCGCTTGACAAGCTTGGAGCGCGTGTTGGTCAGGAAGCCCTCACGCCTGCGGGGGAAATGGCGGAAAACCATATCGCCCACCACGGCGTCGAGCACAGCGTCCCCCAAAAACTCCAGGCGCTCATTCTTCACGTGAGTGAGCGCCTGGCGATAGAGGGATATCTTTCGCGGCCAATAGCCGAGAATACGGCGAAGCTTCAGTATTTCTTGAAGATAGCACATGCGTTATGTCCACCGAAACCGAAAGTGTTGGAAAGGGCGGCACGCACCGTGCGCTTCTGAGCCTGGCCGAAGGTGAAGTTGAGCTTGTAGTCGATCTCTTCGTCCTCGTCACCGGCCTCGTGGTTGATGGTCGGGGGCACGATGTCGTTCTGAACCGACAGCACACTCACCATCGCCTCGATGGCTCCGGCAGCACCCAGCAGGTGGCCCGTCATGGACTTCGTGCTGGAGATATTCAGGCTGTAGGCGTAGTCGCCGAACACTTCCTTGATGGCTTTCACCTCGGAGATGTCGCCCACGTGGGTGGACGTGCCGTGAACGTTGATGTAGTCAATGTCCTCGGGCTTCATCTCTGCGTCTTCCAGAGCGTTAAGCATCACGAGTTTGGCACCGAGACCCTCGGGATGGGAGGCCGTGATGTGGTGTGCGTCGGCACTCATGCCGGCACCGGCCATCTCGGCGTAAATCTTGGCACCACGCGCCTTGGCGTGCTCCAACTCCTCCAGAACGAGCGACACAGCACCCTCACCCATCACGAAACCGTCGCGCGAAGCGCTGAAAGGACGCGAAGCGCCCTCGGGATCGTCGTTGCGGGTGGAGAGGGCGTGCATCGAACAGAAACCGCCCACACCGGCACAGGTGATGGCTGCCTCAGCGCCACCGCTCACGATGACGTCGGCCTTGCCAAGACGAATCAGGTTGAAGGCGTCGGCCAAGGCGTTGGTCGAGCTGGCACAAGCCGAAGAGGTGATGTAGTTGGGACCGTGGAAGCCGTACTTGATGCTGACGTGACCGGCACAGATGTCGGAAATCATCTTGGGCACGAAGAAGGGATTGAACTTGGGCCCGAGGGTCTCACCCGTGCGGGCATAGTTGCTCACTTCCTCCTCGTAGGTGGTCATGCCGCCGATACCCACACCGAACACCACACCCACACGGTTGCGGTTGAGGCTGTCGGAAATCATGCCGGAATCCTCCACAGCCATCGTGGCTGCAGCCAGAGCATACTGGCAATAAGGATCCAGCTTGCGGGCCTCCTTACGGTCGATACCGAAGTCCTCTGCCTTGAAGCCTTTCACTTCGCAGGCAAACTGCGTCTTGAACTTCGAGGCATCAAAATGTGTGATGGGCGCAGCACCGCTCTTACCAACGAGAAGATTCTGCCAGGTCTCCCCGACAGAATTTCCCAGCGGTGTGACAGCGCCAAGGCCCGTCACAACGACACGCTTCAATTCCATATTAATAAGTGCGTACTTTTAAAGGAAGAAGCGTCGGCTTACTTGTTATCCTGGATGTATTTGATGGCATCGCCAACGGTAGAGATCTTCTCTGCCTTGTCGTCGGGGATGGTGATTTCGAAAGCCTTCTCAAACTCCATGATGAGCTCTACGGTGTCCAGAGAGTCGGCACCGAGGTCGTTGGTGAAGCTTGCTTCGGGCACTACGTCAGCCTCGTCCACACCCAACTTGTCAACAATAATCTCTTTTACTTTTGCTTCAATTTCAGACATAATCGTACAATTTAAATGTATGTTAATACCTTTTTTGTTTTTACTCTGTTTTTAAAAACCGCTGCAAAGGTACGACCTTTCCTTAACATACACAACATTTTCTCACATTTTTTTGCACAAAATTGCACAAAGTCGACAAAAGTGTGCAAAAACCAGCCTCTTTTTGCTTTTACAGAACGTGAAGTGCACAAATATATGCACCCCTCACATGCGCAGGCGCACACGTACTACATTAATCCTCACCCTCAACTCGTTCAGTTCCCGTTCAGTCTTCGTGTTTCCTTCGTGTTTCCTTCGTGTTTCTCCCGTGCAAACAGCAGTGATGCAGCAGTGATACAGCAGTGATGTGGCAACTCTGCGGCAACTCTGGGAACAAAAAAAAGGAGGAACCTCACGATTCCTCCTTGGTAGCTTTTTGCTTAACAGAGTCTTAAACGAGCTCAGAAGCGGGCTTGAACTTAGCCACCTTCTTGGCTGCAATCTGAATCTTCTGCTTGGTCAGGGGGTTGATACCCTCACGAGCAGCGCGAACGCTGGTGGAGAAAGTACCGAAACCAACGAGCTGAACCTTGTCGTCCTTCTTCAGGGCACCTGCGATGGCAGCGAAAGCGGCGTCAACGGCCTTCTTGGCATCAGCCTTGCTCAGAGCAGCAGCTTCTGCAACACTGTTAATCAAATCTGTCTTGTTCATAACTGGGAGATTAGATAAGTTAGTAAATAAGGTGAATAAAAATTGATTTTTATCGTTTTCCGACACAAAAATATAGAAAAAGTTGAGAGAAATCTCGTTTTTCCCCAAAAAAAAGCAAAAAAAAACGCAAAATGTGCTTTTTGGGGGCTGATATTGCACATTTTGACGTACCTTTGCGCACAAATTGAAGCGAAAAACGATGAATTTGCTACCTCCAGTTACCAAAAACCTTCTCATCATCAACGTTCTGTGCTATTTGGCGATGGTGGTGGGGCGTCAATACTACCTCGATCTGAACGATATTCTGGGCCTGCATATATGGCTCTCGCCGCGATTCCACCTCTGGCAACCACTCACTTACATGTTCATGCACGGCAGCCTGGAACACATCTTCTTCAATATGTTCGCGCTGTGGATGTTCGGACGCGTGCTGGAGCAGATATTGGGGCCGAAGCAGTTCCTCATCTTTTATATGGCATGCGGACTCGGCGCCGGCCTCACTCAGGAGCTGGCACAGACGGGTCAGATGCTGCTCACGGGACTGCCCTTCGACGTGAGCGTCGTCGGCGCCTCCGGTGCGGTCTACGGCATCCTGCTCGGATTCGGCTATCTGCTGCCCGAGGAGCGCATCTTCATCTTCCCCCTGCCCGTCCCCATCAAGGCTAAATACTTCGTCATCGGATACGCCGTCATTGAACTGACTTCCGCTCTGGCACAAAGAGGCGACGGCGTGGCCCATTGCGCCCATTTGGGCGGCATGCTTTTCGGCTTCCTGCTGTTGCGCCACTGGCGCCGCATGAGAATACGCTGAACAAGTTTCCAGTAAACAATGAAGCGACTGATTGTCACACTGTTGGCCGGCGCCAACGTCTGCACCATACTGGCGCTTTGGGCGGTATGTGCTTCCACGTGGCTGCATCCGGCTCTGGCGCCGAAACTGGCCCAGGCGGGATTGCTGATGCCGCTGGCGCTGGCGGCCAATCTGGGCTTCCTGCTGCTGTGGTTCATCGTCGACTTCAAAGGACTGCTGCTGCCTCTTATCGGCATTCTGCCCGTGACGGGGTTCTGTCTGGATTACTGTCCGCTGAAATTCACCGGCAGAGAAGCGCCCGAGGACAGCGTGCAGACGCTCCGTGTTGCCACCTTCAACAGCTGCGGCTGGCAATACAAGGACAGCACCGACGGCGTGTGGAATGCGCCCCAACTGCTGCGTCTGCTCGACGCCGACATCCTCTGCCTGCAGGAAACCTCGAGCTTTCCCGCAGAAACCCAAGGGGTTGTCGACAGTTTGGGCTATGACATCCGCAAGACGAAAGGCGTCATGATCTGCAGCCGCCTGCATTTCGTGGGCGACAGCATTCCCATCGGTTTCATCGGCAGTAAAAACGGCATTCTGGCCTGGCGCGTGCGCCACGGAGAAGATACGCTGACGGTGATTTGCGCCCATCTCGAGAGCAACAGCATCCCCGAAGAGGAAAAAGCCGCTCTGGGCGAACGGCTTCATGCGCACAACGAGGAGAAACTCAAGGAGAGCGGGCGCGTGATGCTCTCGTTTCTCAGCGCCTCCGCCGCCGAGAGAGCCCGCCAAACCGACCGGCTCGACAGCCTGCTGACAGCCCGCGAAGGCGAAAGCATCGTGCTCTGCGGCGACTTCAACGACACGCCGGTTTCCTACACCTACAGGCGTATGAAGCAGCATCTTGGCAACACGTATCGCGAAAGCGGCTTCGGCACCGGTTTCTCCTACAACCGCACCGGATTCTGGGTGCGCATCGACCACATCTTCACGAGCGACGACTGGACGAGTTTCGGCACCCGAACCGTGCGCGATTTTCCCTCCTCCGACCATTATCCCGTTCTCACCACAATCCGAAAAAAGAACAAATAGGCCGCTTTGCGTCACTTTTTTGACGACAAAGGGGTCGCGTTTCGTTTTTTTTTGCTACCTTTGTGCCCGAATTTTATAAATAAAACTATCAAATATTCACTAACAACAATGCAAAACAAAGGATTTGTCAAGTTCTTCGCGCTGCTGCTGACGTTGGTATGCCTGTTCTACCTCAGCTTCTCCGTGGTCACCAGCCACTTCGAGAGCAAGTATGAAAACATGGTGGCCACCGAAGGCCAGGAGGCTGCGGATCGCTACATGGATTCGCTCCAGAACAACAAAGTGTATCTGGGCATCTGGACGCTGAAGGACTGCCGCGAGATGGGTATCGGACTCGGTCTGGACCTGAAGGGCGGTATGAATGTCGTGCTGGAAGTGAGCGTGCCCGACGTGGTGAAGGCGCTCTCCGACCACAAGGAAGAAACCGACGAAACATTCCGCAAGGCTGTGGAGCAGGCCACCAAGGAGGCCACTCAGAGCCAGAAAGATTTTATCACGCTTTTCGTCAAGGACTATCGTGAGCTGGCTCCCGAACGCCCGCTGGCTGAGCTGTTTGCCACCCAGCAGCTGCGCGACAAGGTGACCACGAAGAGCACCGACAAGGAAGTGGAGCAGGTGCTGCGCAGCGAAGTGAAGAGTGCCATCGACAACTCTTACAACGTGCTCCGCACCCGTATCGACCGCTTCGGCGTGGTGCAGCCCAACATCCAGGCCCTCGAGGGTCAGGAAGGCCGCATCATGGTGGAGATGCCCGGCATCAAGGAGCCCGAGCGCGTACGTAAACTGCTGCAGGGTTCTGCCAACCTGGAGTTCTGGGAGACCTACAGCACGAGTGAAATCGTGCCCTTCCTCATTCAGCTCGACCAGAAGCTGGCCTCCGTCGCCAACAGCGGTGCACTGGAGGAGAAAGCCGACAGCGTGGCTGTAGCCGAGCAGACGGAAGAGAGCGCCGACAGCGCCGAGACCAAGCAGGCCGACAAAGCCGGTTTGGCCGCCATCGTGGGCAAGAGCTCGCAGAAAGAAGATAACGCCAAATTGAGCGAGGCCGACATTGAGCAGCTGCGCAAGCAGCATCCCCTGCTCTCCCGTCTGCAAGTGGCCCAGCAGGAGATGGGCTGCATCGTGGGCTATGCCTCCAAGCGTGACATGGACGCCATCAGCGCCCTGCTGGAGACCCCCGAAGCCAAAGAAGTGCTGCCCTCCGACCTCAGCCTCAAGTGGGGCGTTAAGGGCATGGGCGAAGGCGCTGCCGCCGACGTCTATGAGCTCTACGCCATCCGCATCACCGAGCGCAACGGACGCGCTCCTCTGGAAGGCGACGTTGTGACCGACGCCAAGGACGAGTTTGACAACAACGGACGTCCCTGCGTTTCGATGAAGATGAACGTGGACGGCGCACGCCGTTGGGCCGCTCTGACCAAGGCCAATCTGCACAAGTGCGTGGCCATCGTGCTGGACAACAATGTCTACAGCGCTCCCACCGTACAGAGCGAGATCACCGGCGGCAACAGCCAGATCACCGGCAACTTCACCACCGAAGACACCCGCGACCTGGCCAATGTGCTCAAGAGCGGTAAGATGCCTGCTCCTGCCAAGATCGTGAGCGAGGAAATCGTCGGCCCCACGCTGGGTGCCGAGTCCATCCGCCTGGGCATTTGGAGCTGCGTCATCGCCTTCATCGTGCTGATGTTCTACATGATGGCCATGTACGGCCTCATCCCCGGCATGGTGGCCAACTGCGCCCTGTTGCTCAACCTCTTCTTCACCGTGGGCATCCTCACCAGCTTCCAGGCTGCTCTGACCATGAGCGGTATCGCCGGTATGGTGCTGACACTGGGTATGGCTGTGGACGCCAACGTGCTCATCTACGAACGCACGAAGGAAGAGATGAGAGGCGGCAAGAAGGTGCGCGAAGCCCTGAAAGCCGGCTATGAAAATGCCTTCTCGGCCATCTTCGACTCCAACCTGACGAGCTTGATCACCGGTATCATCCTCTACAAGTTTGGCACCGGCCCGATCCAGGGCTTCGCCACAACGCTGATCATCGGCATCATCGTCAGCTTCTTCACCGCCGTGTTCCTGACACGTTTGGTGTACACCGCCATGCTGGCACGCGAGAAGTGGCTCGACCTGACCTTCACCAGCAGCATCGGTAAGGCCGTCAGCTTCAAGAATCCGCAGTATAAGTTCATGAGCGCTTACAAGAAGAGCTTCACCGTGTTCCTCACGCTGGCTGTCATCGCCATCGGCGGTATCGTGGTGCGCGGCTTCTCCAAGAGCATTGACTTCACCGGCGGCCGCAACTTCATCGTGCTCTTCGAGAATCAGGTGGAGCCCGAGCAGGTGCGCGGCGTCCTGGCCGAAGCCTTCCCCGAAAGCACCACCAGCGCCATCGCACTGGGTGCAGAAGGCAAAACCATCCGCGTGTCCACCAACTACCGCATTGAAGAAGACGGACTCGAAGTAGACAACGAAATCGAGCAGAAGCTCTTCGAGGCACTGAAGAAGGGCGGCGTGCTCTCCGACGACCTCACGCTGGAGAACTTCATCAACCGTGACGAGCGCGCCGGCGGCAGTATCATCTCTTCGCAGAAGGTGGGCCCCTCGGTGGCTGAAGACATCACGCGCGGTGCCATCATCAGCATCATCCTAGCCTTCATCGCCATCTTCATCTACATCCTGGCCCGCTTCCGCAACGTGGCCTTCTCGGTAGGTGCCATCGTGGCTTTGGGCTTCGATATCATCCTGATTCTCGGTGCATACGCTCTCCTGTGGGGCATCCTGCCCTTCTCACTGGAGATTGACCAGACCTTCATCGGCGCCATTCTGACGGCCATCGGTTACTCCATCAACGACAAGGTGGTGGTGTTCGACCGTATCCGTGAGAACATCACGCTCTTCCCCAAGCGCGACCGTCAGCAGTTGTTCAACGAGTCGGTCAACAGCACCTTGAACCGCACCATCAACACCTCCGTATCCACCTTCATCGTATTGCTGGTGATCTTCCTCATCGGCATCTTCGGCGGCGGCGCAGGCAGCATCATCAGCTTCTCCTTCGCCATGATACTGGGTGTGGTGTTCGGCACTCTGAGCTCCATCTTCGTGGCAGTGCCCACTGCCTACGTGACGATGGGCAAGACCATCAAGGAATAACTCTTCCGTGTTTCTGCGGCCGCTGACGGCCGCAGAAACCGCGGGATGCTCCTGTAGTTAAATGGATAGAACGGAGGTTTCCTAAACCTTTGATCCGGGTTCGATTCCCGGCGGGAGTACAAAAAAACAGAAAAACAAAACGGCGTGCTTCATCCTGCACGCATACGTAATAATATAAGGTAAAGAAGATATGGCAGAAAGTTTCACTCCCACCAATCCCACAGAAGAGACAGATGTGGTTGTTCGCTTCTCAGGCGACTCCGGCGACGGCATGCAGTTGGCCGGCAACATCCTCTCTACGGTGTCCGCCACTGTAGGCAACAGTATTTCAACCTTCCCCGACTTTCCCGCCGACATCCGCGCCCCGCAAGGCTCTCTGACCGGCGTGAGCGGATTCCAGGTGCACATCGGCAGCAGCGAGGTGTTCACCCCCGGCGATCAGTGCGATGTGCTCGTGGCCATGAACGCCGCAGCGCTCAAGACCCAGCTCAAATACGCCAAGAAGGGTGCCGCCATCATTATTGACACCGAGGCCTTCGGCCCGAAGGACCTGGAGAAGGCACAGTTCAAGACGGAGGACTACCTGGGCGAATTGGGCGTGGATCCCGACCAGGTGGTGGCCTGCAACATGACGCAGATGGTGAAAGACTGTCTCACGGGCGATCCCGCCTTCACCGTCGACGGCAAGACCGACGTGAAGGGCATCATGAAGTGCCGCAACATGTTCGCCCTCGGACTGGTATGCTGGCTCTTCGACCGCGATCTGGACATCGTCGGCAACTTCCTGCGTGAGAAATTTGCCAAGAAGCCCGCTGTTGCAGAGGCCAACATCAAGGTGGTGCAGGCCGGCTACGACTTCGGTCACAACACCCACTCTTCGGTCGCTCACGTGCGCCACATCGAGACCAAGAAAAAAGTGCCCGGACGCTATATGGACATCACGGGCAACAAGGCTACCGCTTACGGCTTCATCGCCGCTGCCGAGAAGGCCGGCCTGAAACTGTACCTGGGCTCCTACCCCATCACACCCGCTACGGACGTGCTGCACGAGCTCTCCAAGCATAAGTCTCTCGGTGTCACCACCGTGCAGTGCGAGGACGAGATCGCCGGCTGCGCTTCTTCTTTGGGCGCCAGCTTCGCCGGTGCTTTGGCCGTAACCTCCACTTCCGGCCCCGGCATCTGCCTCAAGAGCGAGGCAATGAACCTGGCCGTCATCATGGAGCTGCCGCTCGTCGTGCTCGACGTGCAGCGCGGCGGTCCCGCCACGGGCCTGCCCACCAAGTCGGAGCAGACCGACCTGCTGCAGGCCCTCTTCGGCCGCAACGGTGAAAGCCCCATGCCGGTAATGGCTGCCAAGAGTCCCACCGACTGCTTCAACGCCGCCTACGAGGCTTCCAAGATTGCCTTGGAGCACATGACCCCCGTCGTGCTGCTTACCGACGCTTATGTTGCCAACGGCAGCGGTGCGTTCAAACTGCCCAATCTGGCAGATTACCCCGCCATCAAGCCGCCTTATGTACCTGAGGAAATGAAAGGAACCTGGACACCCTATATGCGTGCGGAAAACGGCACCCGCTATTGGGCCGTGCCCGGACGTGAGGGCTTCACCCACATCCTGGGCGGACTGGAAAAAGACGACAAGACAGGCGCCATCTCCACAGCTCCAGACAACCATGACCTGATGACGCGCAAGCGTGCCGCCAAGATTGCCAACATCCCCGTGCCCGACCTCGAAGTGGAAGGCTGCAAGGACGATGCCGAACTGCTCATCGTGGGCTTCGGCGGCACCTACGGCCATTTGCGTGCAGCCACGGAGGAGATGATACGCAGCGGCAAGAAAGTGGCTTTGGCCCACTTCCGCTACATCAATCCTCTGCCCGCCAACACTGCAGAGGTGATGAAGAAATACCCCAAAGTGGTGGTGGCCGAGCAGAACATGGGTCAGCTCGCAGCCTGGCTGCGCATGAAGGTGGACAACTTTGTGCCCGAGCAGTTCAACCAGGTCAAGGGTCAGCCCTTCGTGGTAGAAGAGTTAGTCAACGCATTCACAGAAATCTATAATAAGTAAGCGCTATGTCACAATATACGTCTGCAGATTACAAGAAAGGCCAGCCCCGCTGGTGTCCCGGTTGCGGCGACCATTTCTTCCTGGCCAATCTCCACAAGGCAATGGCCGAAATCGGCATTGCACCTTATGAGACGGCCGTCATTTCCGGTATCGGCTGCTCCAGCCGTCTGCCCCACTACATGGCCACCTACGGCATGAACACCATTCACGGCCGTGCTGCAGCCATTGCCACCGGCTGTAAGGTAGCCAACCCCCGCCTGACGGTATGGCAGGTGAGCGGCGACGGCGACGGTCTGGCCATCGGCGGCAATCACTTCATTCACGCCAACCGCCGCAACATAGACATCAACATGATTCTGCTGAACAACCGCATCTACGGTTTGACCAAGGGTCAGTACTCTCCCACCTCACCGCGCGGATTTGTCTCCAAGTCATCGCCCTACGGCACTGTGGAAGACCCCTTCCGTCCGGCAGAACTATGCTTCGGCGCACGCGGTCACTTCTTTGCCCGTGCCGTTGCCACCGACGCCCCCGGCACTGTGGATATCCTCAAGGCAGCACAGGCCCACAAGGGTGCCGCCGTATGCGAAATACTGCAAAACTGCGTCATCTTCAACAACGGCACACACGAGAGTGTTTACACCAAGGAAGGACGCGCCAAGAACGCCATTTACGTGAAACACGGCGAGCCTCTTATCTTCGGTGAAAACAACGAATATGGCATCATGCAGGAAGGTTTCGGCCTGAAGGTGGTGAAGATTGGCGAGAACGGCATCACACGCGACGACATTCTCGTGCACGATGCTCACTGCCAGGATAACACCCTGCAACTGAAATTGGCCCTCATGGGCGACGGCGACGGATTCCCCATTGCCTTGGGTGTGATTCGCGACGTGGACGCTCCCACCTACAATGACGCCGTAGAGGCTCAGATTGAGGAGGTGAAGGCCAAAAAGCCTTATCACACTTTCGCCGAGCTGCTTGAAACCAACGACATCTGGGAAGTGAAGTAATACACGAAAAATAACTCGGTATCATTCGATGATCAAAAACTTTGTAGAAGAACTGAAATGGCGCGGAATGCTGGCTCAAATGATGCCCGGCACAGAAGAACTGCTCCAAAAAGAAATGGTAACGGCTTACCTGGGTACCGACCCTACGGCCGATTCTCTGCACATCGGACACCTGTGCGGCATCATGATGCTGCGTCATCTGCAACGCTGCGGACATAAACCCATCATCCTCGTAGGTGGCGCCACGGGCATGATCGGCGACCCTTCGGGCAAAAGTCAGGAGCGCAACCTGCTGAACGACGAAACGCTGCGACACAACCAGGAGTGTATCAAGGCTCAGGTGGCCAAGTTCCTCGATTTTGAGAGCAAGGAGCCCAACGCCGCCGTCATGGTGAACAACTATGACTGGATGAAAGACTTCACGTTTCTCGACTTTGCCCGCGAAGTGGGTAAACATATCACGGTGAATTACATGATGGCCAAGGAGAGCGTGCAACAGCGCCTGAACGGCACGGCCCGTGACGGTCTTAGCTTCACAGAGTTTACTTATCAGCTGCTTCAGGGCTACGACTTTCTCTATCTCTATCAACACTACGGCGTGAAACTCCAGCTGGGCGGCAACGACCAATGGGGCAACATGACCACCGGCACGGAGCTCATCCGTCGCACGTTGGGCAATGATGTAGAAACTTTTGCCTTGACCTGTCCGCTCATCACCAAGAGCGACGGTAAGAAGTTCGGCAAGACGGAAAGCGGCAACATCTGGCTTGATCCCAAGCGCACCACACCGTACAAGTTTTATCAGTTCTGGCTCAACGTCTCCGACGAGGATGCCGCACGCTACATCAAGATTTTCACCTCGTTGGACAAAGACACCATTGATGCGCTTGTCGCAGAGCATCAGCAGGATCCCGGACGCCGCGTACTGCAAAAGAAACTGGCGGAGGAGGTAACCCTCATGGTGCATGGCAAAGAAAACCTCGAAATGGCCCAGGAAGCCTCCAACATTCTCTTCGGCAAAGCCACCAAAGAGAGTCTTGTAAAACTCGATGAAAAGACGCTTTTGGATATTTTCGACGGTGTTGAGAAGTTTGAAATCAGCCGAAATCTTCTCGAAGGCAACGGTATAAAAGCCGTAGACCTTTTGGCTGGCGAGACCCAGTGCTTTGCCTCAAAGGGCGAGATGCGTAAACTCTGTCAGGGCGGCGGCGTCTCTCTCAACAAGGAAAGACTCCAGTCCTTTGATCAGATGGTGACGACAAATGACCTGCTTGACGGCAAATATCTGCTGGCCCAGCAAGGGAAAAAGAAGTACTATCTGCTCATCGTTAAGTAAAAAGTGATATTTAAGGCATAAAAAACGACTTATTTCTTGCATTCGCTTAAGAAATGTCGTATCTTTGCGGGCGCAAATGAATGCCGGTTCGGCAACGATTTGCATTTGGATTGGGCTATGGTGTAATGGTAGCACAAGACATTTTGGTCGTCTTAGTTCTGGTTCGAAACCGGATAGCCCAACCAACAACTGTGTGAAAGATAAACTATTAACCTTAAAGCATCACAACAATGAATCTTTTCTCTCTCGAAGGTAAGAACGCATGGATTACCGGCGCATCTTACGGCATTGGTTTCAACATCGCCAAAGCGTTTGTAGCCGCCGGCGTAAAGAACATCGTTTTCAACGATATCAACGAAGCTGCCCTCCAGCGCGGATTGGACAACTATAAAGAAGCCGGCATCACCAACGTCAAAGGCTACGTGTGCGATGTAACCGACGAAAAGGGTGTAAAGGCTCTGGTTGAAAAAATCCACAAAGAAGTGGGTCAAATCGATATTTTGGTGAACAACGCAGGCATCATCAAGCGCATCCCCATGCACGAGATGAAGCGTGAGGAGTTCCAGCAGGTGATTGACATTGACCTCGTTGCCCCCTATATCGTGAGTGCCGCCGTGCTGCCCGAAATGATGGAGCGTCGCGAAGGCAAGATTATCAACATCTGCTCCATGATGTCCGAGCTGGGTCGCGAAACCGTAAGCGCCTACGCTGCTGCCAAAGGCGGCCTGAAGATGCTGACCCGCAACATCTGTTCCGAGTACGGTGAATACAACATTCAGTGTAACGGCATCGGCCCGGGCTACATTGCCACTCCTCAAACCGCTCCCTTACGCGAGCGCCAGCCGGACGGCAGCCGTCATCCCTTCGACTCGTTCATCTGCGCCAAGACGCCTGCCGGACGCTGGCTGGATCCCAGCGAGTTGGGCGGTCCCGCCGTATTCCTGGCCTCTCACGCTTCTGACGCCGTAAACGGTCACATCCTTTATGTAGACGGCGGTATTCTGGCCTATATTGGCAAGCAGCCCAGCTAAATGAGGGAAGGCTTTCGATAAACCGCCTAATTTTGTTACAATATTGAAGAAACTCTTCATCGAGACTTACGGATGTCAAATGAATGTCGCCGACAGTGAAGTCGTGGCGAGCATCATGGGATGCCGAGCAGAAAATCTATGCCCGACTGGAGTTTCTTCAAAGCCTGAAACGCAAGAAAAAACTTATCGTCGGCGTCCTTGGCTGCATGGCAGAAAGAGTTAAGGACGATCTTATTGACCGACACGGAGCAGATCTCGTATGCGGGCCTGACAGCTATCTGTCGCTGCCCGAACTCTTTGCTTCCGCAGAACTTGGACACAAGGCCGTGAATGTAGAGCTTTCCACCTCGGAGACCTATCGCGACATCGTGCCGAAGCGCCTGCACGGCACCCGCATAAGCGGCTTTGTCAGCATTATGAGAGGGTGTAATAATTTCTGCCATTACTGCATCGTGCCCTATACCAGAGGCCGTGAACGCAGTCGCGATGTGGAAAGCATTCTGCGCGAGTGCCGCGACCTTGAGGAAAGGGGATACAAGGAAGTCACCCTGCTGGGACAAAACGTAAACTCCTACCACTTTGGCGATGTGGATTTCCCCCAGCTTTTGAGAATGGTTGCTCACGCCACCCGAAAGACATGAGCGATGCCACCCTCCATGTCATCGCCGAAGAGCCCAATGTATGCCGCCACATTCACCTGCCGGTTCAAAGCGGGTCGAACGAAGTGCTCAAGCGCATGAACCGGAAATATACCCGGGAATGGTATCTCGAACGCGTGGAAGCCATCCGTCGTATCGTCCCGGATTGCGGTCTGTCCACAGATATCTTCGTCGGCTATTCCGGCGAGACGGAAGAGGACCACAAACAATCCCTGTCACTGATGAAGGCGTGCGCCTACGATTCGGCATTTATGTTTAAATACAGTGAACGCCCCGGGACCTACGCCGCCAAGCATTTCCCCGACGACGTTCCTGAGGAAACCAAAATACGCCGTTT